>JAFPUF010000023.1 GCA_017395545.1 Treponema sp.
AAAACTTGCTCCCAGCGAGAACACGTCACTGGAATCCGTGGTTGGGCGAATATGAAATTTGACTCGCTGACGCTCGCACGCCCAAAACGGATTCGTGCCGTAACCTCGCTTCCCGCAAGTTTTCAACAGCGGTAAAGCAAGTTCAATTTTTGCATAACTCAGTGATTGCAAAATTCCACATTTTTCCTTCTTTCGGAAGATGATGGTCGAATGGCGAGCTTCCTTTGACGGTCAACTCCAAAAAATGTGGTAGCGTGAGCAAAAGCAGAAGGTCTTGGAGCAATTGCTCGGCGCGAAGGAGCGTAGCGACTGAGACGGATACCTTATAACCGAGCACCTTGCGAAAAGACCTGCCTTTTGCGGAAGTGGACACATTTTTTGTTGTCTGTTGATGAAACTCGACATTTGGCCCAATAATCAGAGTAATCTGTGGTTTATTTTATTGTTTTTTTCGCCTGTTCGGCTTTCAGTTTGTTCGAATACACCTTGACGGTCTGGGACGGAACCCAGCCGTCACCCAGGGCGTACCATTTTTCTTTTGAATCATCTACAAAAACAGTGCAGTTTCCCTTGATTTCGTAAATCTCGCCCTTTCTAAACGATGCAATCGTGGCAGACTCGTAGCTCGCTTCCTTACGGCAGGCCACATATGGGTCTGAAATCAAAGCCCACTCAACCCGTGGCGAAAGTTCTTCGGGTGCAATCTGGGGCATTTCAAGCTGACCGTTATTTTTTTTACAGGAAGAAAACGCCAAAAGAGAAAAAAACGCAGAAAAAACAAAAATTCTTCGGAAAAAACGGCTTACACAAATCATTTTTTGCCCGCAACCCACTTCATGACATCAGGATAAATAAGCATGTCAGAGTCAACAAAGTTCAGTGTTGGGATTTCAGCCGGCATAGCCCACTTATATTCAGTGTGCTCGGTAAGAACATACTTTTGTGCGATTCCGTCGTGCGGAACTTTGATTTCGTAAGCATGGAGTGCAATCTGCTTTCCGTCGTGCATGAAAAAAGTTTCGGTGATTTTTTCGCCGACAGAGACCTTTACGCCGAATTCTTCTTCAAATTCGCGGACGATAGCAGCTTCGTCGCTCTCACCATCCTCAACTTTTCCGCCCGGGAATTCCCAGCGGTTTCCCATCTGGCCTGTTGGATTCCGGTGAGCAATCAATATTTTTTCGCCGTCAAAAGCGATGCATGCAATAGAAGTTTTCATAAGTCTTATTTTACATTGAGAATCATTTTTAATAAAGTGGTTATTTTTTTTCTGACTTTGTGATATAATTTTACTCCGATGATTAACTATTGGGTTCAGGAAGAAGGACAGTTCGTAAAAATCACAAAAGAAGACTTCTCAAAAATGGAGACTCCGCGCCGTGTCTGGATTGATGCGCGCCGTGTCTCCCAGGACGAAATCTCATCCCTTCAAACCGAATTTTCCCTCGACCCTGAACTTTTGCTCGACGTAATGGACCAGGACGAGCTTTCACGAATCGAAGACTGGGACGACTATGTCCTTGCGATTCTCCGTCTGCCAGTCTTCACGCCGAATTCCGAAGTAAGCTACACAACGGCTCCGGTCGGTGCGGTCATCTTCCCCGATAAAATCATCACAATCTGCTGGACTGACTGCGAAGTTCTCAAGGATTTGAGCGCAAACCGAATCAAAGGTCTGTCGCTCGGTGACTTTCCGGCTTTTTTAATCAGGATTCTTGCCCGAAGCGACATCATGTTCCTGCGCTACCTCAAAGAAATCAGCCGCCGGGTCACATCCATTCAGGGCGAACTCCACGAGCAGATCGAAAACGCCGAGCTCATCCAGCTTCTCAACCTCGAAAAGTCGCTCACCTACTTCACCACTTCCCTCAAGGCGAACCAGCTTCTTCTCGAAAAAATCCGCCGTACCCGCATCCTCAAGCTCGACTCCGACGATCAGGAATGGCTCGACGACGTAGAAATCGATAACCGTCAGGCTATGGAAATGGCCGACACCTACAGCTCAATCACAACGGGCGTTATGGACGCATTCGCGAACGTCATCTCGAACAACATGAACGTCATCATGAAGAAACTTACCGTCATCTCGCTTGTTCTCATGGTAATGAGTTTCATCACAAGCTTCTGGGGAATGAACATCCGCCTTCCGTGGA
>JAFPUF010000024.1 GCA_017395545.1 Treponema sp.
ATCAAGGCTTCAATGGGCAAAACTTCAAAAAAATTATTCATTATTTTTGCTTTGCTCGTTTTGATTCTGGTAATCGCTTCATTCGTAAACGTTGTTGCAGGAACATTCCTCACAAAGCCGGATGCTGCCGGAAATCTTGTAATCGGCTTCGTAACAAAGGCTCAGGGGCTCACAAACAACCAGACAACAGCAATCATTTCAGTTCTCTTCATTTTCCTTGCTATCGCTTACGGCGTTCTTACAAACCGATTTGGCGTTAAGACTTTGCCAGCTACAATCATCGGAATCATCGCAATCGCAGGAATCATCGTTCTTGGTTTGAACGTTGGTTTTGCTCTTAGCCGCAACGCATGGATTGTTTTCATCGGTCTTTACATCGCAATCGCTTCGCTTATTCCTGTCTGGATTATGCTTCAGCCTCGCGATTATCTTTCATCATATCTTCTCTACACAATGATGCTCATCGCTTTTGTGGGAATCCTTGTTTCTGCATTCCGTGGAAACACACATTTCGCTATTCCTGCATTTGCCGGATGGAAAGTTGGCTCAAGCTACATGTTCCCGACTCTTTTCATCACTGTTGCCTGCGGTGCCTGCTCTGGATTCCACTCGCTCATTGCTTCAGGAACTTCTTCAAAACAGCTTGATAACGAAAAACACGCAAAGGCAATCGGCTACGGCTCAATGCTCATCGAGTCTGCTCTTGGTATCATCTCGCTCATCGCTGTCGGCGTTGTCTGGGAAGCATGGGGCAAAAAAGAATTCGGTTCTCCGTCAGCTGCTTTCGGTGCAGGTATCGCAACTTTGTTCGGCGAAAAAGGCACTCCGATTTACAACACGATCAGCGCGCTCCTTACACTCGCTGTTTCTGTATTCGCTCTCACATCTCTGGACTCAGCTACTCGTTTGAGCCGCTTCATGTTCTCAGAACTCTTCCTTAAAGATGACGAGGCCACATGGAAAGACGCAAAAAGCCCTGTCCGCAAGGTTCTTGCAAATCCTCTCGTTGGAACTGCCTCAATGGTAATCATCGGATGTATCTTGGGCGGTCTCTCACTTTCACAGATCTGGCAGTTGTTCGGTGCCGCAAACCAGCTTCTGGCAGGTATCGCATTGATGGCTGTCGCAGCTTGGCTCGGCGAAGTCGGAAAGAACAACAAGATGTTCATCATACCGACTGTGTTCATGCTTGCCGCAACTTTGACATTCCTTGTTCTCAAGATTGTGGATATCGTTGGTAAAATGGCAAAGGCAACTGCTGAAACTGCCGCTGCTGCTTTCCACTGGGGCAACTGGTTCCAGCTCTTCTTCGCCGGTGCAATGGCTATTCTTGCTGTTGTCCTCGTCGTTGAAGGCGTAAAGACATTCTCACGACAGTGTAAGAAAAATAAGGCTTAAAAAACATTTAGAGATGAAATGACCCTTTAGTCTTTCAGAAAAAATTGGCTGTGCTTCACACGCAATGAAAGTGAAGTGCAGCCTTTTTTTATTTAACAAAATTTCTAAATAGGGTAGAATTGAGCCAGGTTCAAAGAAAACGGAGGCTCCGCCAGACAATGAAACTGAAAAATTATGCTCGAAATGATAGATTCTGACAAAGAATATAAAATGAAAGAAGAAGATTAACCGGAGTGTCGTGCACTGTGTTTTTTTTCGTCAGGCGCGCGGCGTTATTTTTTTCATAATCCAGATAAAACTTGCCGTCAGAAATAAAAATGTCACGACCCAGCTCAGCGGATACGAATAAAAAATGCTCTGGAAAGTGTGGAATCTTTCAATTCTGAAGAACGTAAAAAGATAGACCATCCTTAATCCGCAGGCTCCGACGAGTGTGACAATCATCGGCATGATCGAATGCCCGACACCACGGATTGCGCTTGCCATTGTATCCATCATTCCGCAGGTGCAGTAAGTTGATAAAATCACGGACAGACGGAGAAGTCCCGCCTCGATGACTTTCGGATTGTCTGAGTAAATTCCGAGAAGAGTGCGGCCAAGAAAAAGCGCCGTAAATCCCAGAAAAAGACCGATGAAGATAACGATTACTTCCGCAATGAGCACGACTTTTTTAATTCTGTCGAATTTCTGAGCCCCCATGTTCTGTCCCGCAAAAGTGAGCGTTCCCTGGGCAAAACTGTTCATTGAGATGTAAACGAAGCCTTCTATGCTTTGAGCCGCGCTGTTTCCGGCTACAAAAACTGCACCGAACGAATTTACGCTGGACTGAATCACCATGTTCGAGAAACTGAAAAGCATTCCCTGAAAACCTGCCGGCAGACCGATTTTTATGATTCTTATAAGAATCGCTTTGTCTATCCCGAGTTTTTTGAAATCAAGGCGGAACTCTTCTTCTTCGCGGGTGAGAATGAAAACGACACAGACTGCGGCAAAAACCTGGCTTAAGACTGTAGCAAATGCAACTCCCGCAACGTCCAGTTTGAAAAAGATGACGAAAATCAGGTTCAGAATAACATTGATAACGCCTGCTGCCAGAAGGATGTAAAGAGGCCTTTTTGTGTCGCCCTTTGCACGAAGAATCGCTGCTCCGAAATTATAAACGATAGTCGCAGTTATTCCGCCGAAAAAGACTTTCAGGTAGAGAGTTGAGAGCGGGAGAACTTCTTCAGGGCTTGCCATAATGATAAGAATCTGCCTTGAGAAAGAAATTCCGATTATTGTGAGAAAAATGCCTCCGAGAAGGCTTAAGACCATCGTCGTATGAACGGTTTTGTTGAGTTCTTCTTTTTTGCCTGCCCCGAGAAAATTTGCCGCCACGACATTACAGCCGACTCCGAGTCCTATGAAGAAGTTGACCAGAAGGTTGACCATTGATGAAGTTGACCCGACAGCGGCAAGGGAATTGTCTCCGGCATAGCGTCCGACGACAACGATATCTGCCGCATTGAAGAGAAGCTGCAAAACTGAACTGAGAATCAGCGGGACTGAGAATTTCACCAGTTTTGTGAAAATCGCTCCCTCTGTCATATCGATTTTGTTTTTTGACATTTTTTAGAGAAAAAGGACTCTCGGGAAAATGAAGTGAAGGGATGCGGCTATAACGCAGAAAATTCCGAGATATTTCCGTCCTCCCGTGTAAAAATTCTGAATTGCTTCCGGAAGCGGAAGTTCTATACCGCTGTGATCCTGATACCAGTCCAGAAGAAGGAACGCTCCTGAAATGAGTCCTGCAAGGGATGGAACAAGGTCTCCGACAATCGGAACGTCATATTCAATCGGGGAAAGAAGTTTCATAAGGCCTGTGAGGACAGAAAGAATTCCAACGACAAGCTGAAAAGTTTTGTCAGAAAGAAATGGTGCTGCAAGCGATCTTAAGCCGTCACCGCTATTAGAAGAAGTGTTTTCGGTGGAAGCATTTGCACCGTCCGGGTTGAAGTCAAAATCGTCTGTAGCTGCGGAAGTATCGTCCTGTTTAAACGGATCGTCTGAATCTGAAAGAACAATGTTTGTCTCTCCTTCGCCTTTTAACACATAGATAAAAATAAGTCCTGAAAGAAGATTAAGAAGAACTGACAAAAAATAAAACTGAATCATAATAACCTCTCGCGTCAGCGTTTTTCGATGGGGCAGTCTAACTTCAGGAGTGAGTCGCCCATGCTGCAAACCGCATCTATCTTAATTATATCATAGTCTTGAAAAGTTGTCCGTAAAAAAAGTTCGTTTCCTTCGTATTTCCCGGTCACTTTTTCTTCAGAGACCGTGGTGCCTTCCTTGTCGTGAGCGGAAAAAGTTGCGTAAACCGGAACTCCGCCTTCAAAGTCAGATTTGATTTTTTTGCCCGCTTCATGGATTTTTACGCTTGCGTAAACTGAGTCCTCGTATGAAAAAGCCGAGAGATTGACGTCAACTTTGTTCAGTGTGCCGCTTTTTTTCTCCGGTCCGAAGTACCTTACAAAAAGAATGATTCCGAATGTGAAGATGATTGTGACGAAAAGCAGCCTGTTCGCCCGGGTGTTTACCAGAGATTTTAAGAGGCCGCCCTTATAGGCTCCGAATTTTCCTGAATAGTAGTCCTGGACTATCTGGGGTGCGTGCTTGAGCCGTTCTTCCCTGCTGTAATGAAAAACCAGGTTCTCTTCGTCAGTTTTGTTTTCTTCGCGTGTTTCTTCAATTTTAGAAAAATCCATATCATAAAGAATATCAGATTCCGGGAGATTTTGCCATAAGGCCCGCTCAGAGCGGCATAATGTGTCAAATGTCGAGTTTCATCAACTGACAACAAAAAAATGTGTCCGTCAAAGGAAACTCGCCATTTAATCCTTTATACTGCTATACTGCGAATCCGAGAAGCCGCGGCAGGAACAGCGAAACTTCCGGAACGAAGGTTACGAGCAGGAGACCCGCAATCATCGTCAGGTAGAACGGAATCATCGCTTTTGTTGTTTTTTCGATGCTGATTTTTCCGACACCGCAGCCGACGAAGAGTGCTGAGCCTACAGGCGGCGTACAAAGTCCGATTGCGAGGTTGAAAATCAGCATGACGCCGAACTGAACGAGGCTCATTCCGCAGGTCTGCTGGACGACAGGAGCCAGAATCGGAGTGACAATAAGGATGAGAGGAGCCATGTCCATAATGCAGCCCAGGAACAGAAGCATGATGTTAATCAGAAGAAGCAGGATTACCTTGTTGCTTGAGACTGCAAGAAGTCCCTGTGTAATGAGCGTTGGAACTTTTAAGAGCGCCAGAAGATATCCGAATCCGCCTGCCGCTGCAATCAGCGAGAAGACCATTGCCAGCGTTTTGACAGTGTTCATCAGAAGGCGTGGCATCTGGGAAATCTTGAGTTCCTTGTAGACAAAGACCGAGATTATGAACGAGTAGATACAGGCGATGGCCGCACTTTCCGTTGCAGTGAAGAATCCTGCAGTAACGCCGACAAGAATGATAACTGCAGTGAAAAGAGCAAGGACAGCATCAAAACAGACTTTTAGGACTTCCTTAAAGCCCATCGCATCTCCCTTCGGATAGTGGCGGACAATGCTCATTACTGCGCAGACTATGAGGAAGAGAATGCCAAGCGTGACTCCAGGAACAAGACCGGCCATGAAGAGAGCACCGACTGAAACTCCGCCGGCTGCAACAGAGTAGATAATCATGTTGTGGCTTGGCGGAATCAAAACTCCCTGACAGCTTGTCGCGACAGTAACGGCGACGGAGAATTCCCTGTCAAAGCCGGCTTTGACCATCATCGGAATTTCGATTGAGCCGAGGGAAGAAACGTCAGCTACGGCAGAACCTGAAAGATGCCCGAAGAACATTGAGCCGAGGACATTGACGTAAGAGAAACCGCCGCGGAAACGGCCGACAACAGCATCAGCCGCTTTTAAAAGACGGTCAGAAATACCGCCGGCACCCATAATCTCGCCCGACAGAATGAAGAACGGGATTGCCATAAGGCTGAACGAATTGATGCTTTTTCCCATCTGCTGGATGAACGCCATCAGAGGAATGTGACAGTAAACAAGCGTGAGGCAGGAAGAAACTGCAAGCGCGAAAGTTACCGGCATCTTGACCAGAATGAAAAATACGAAAGTTCCCAGCAGAAGCCAGATTGCAATGGTTGGATCAAACATTTTCGCCTCCCTCTGATGATGCATTTATTCCGTCAGCCGGAAGCTCACCTTTTGATTCTGCTTTTTTGCTCGCGCGCATCTCTTCGATAATCTGCTGGTCGGTTTTGTCAGTGCCGCCTTCACCTTCAATTGCGAGGTGACGGTATTTTTTTGCACCGAGCAAATCAAGAACGGCAAAATAAATGATGAAAACGCCGCCGACAGGCATCATAATGTAAGCGGTTCCTGCCGGCCACTGAGTTGCGGGAAGGGTACTTCCCATTGTCATCGTGGCAAGCTTGATTCCATAGACGAGCAGAATGTAACCGAAGAAAATAGTCGCAAGAGTGTTGATTTTTGCGATTACGAACTGAACCGGTTTAGGAAACTTATTGAAAAAAAGCGAGATGGCGATGTGAAGCCCTTTTTCGACTCCGATTGCCATAGCGATGAACGCAGTCCATACCATGAGAAGAAGGGCAACTTCCTCAGACCACATAATTGAGCGGTGAAGAACAAGTCGTCCGAAAACCTGGCAGCTTACGATTATGACGATTGCGAGAATTACAAATTTTGCGAATTCAAGCAGAAATCTGTAAACGCAGTCAAAAACAAAGGTAATGGCGGAAATGACTTTTTCGGCCGCATTGAAGCCAGGCCTGCAGATTTCTGAAGGCACGGAAGAAAAAAAGCCTTTAACCTTTTCGATAGAACTCATATTTTAACCCGAAATGTTTTTAGATAAAACTAATATTCTAATATATTAGTTGCCTGGTTCAAAAAACGGGGCAATTTTACTTGCCCCGGTAATAATCATCAGTTTCTTAATTATTTAGCCTGGATAGCTTTGATGATGTCCTCGTAGCCTGCTCCGAACTGTGAGTAGAGAGGAGCCATAGCAGCCTGGAATTTCTCTTTTTCGCCAGGTTCGAGCTCTGTGATTACAGAACCAGCAGCCTTGACTTTTGCTTCTGAAGCGCTTTCTTTAGCAGCCCACAATTCACGCTCGAGTTTTGCAGATTCGAGAGCACACTCTTTGATGATTTTCTGATCTTCAGGAGAGAATTTTTCCCATGTGATTTTTGAAACCATCTGCATTTCAGGAACTCGTGTGTGTTCGTCGAGAACATAGTATTTAGCAACTTCGTAGTGAGAAACTGAGTCGTATGAAGGCCAGTTGTTCTCAGCACCGTCGATAACGCCAGTCTGAAGACCTGAGTAAACCTCACCGTAAGCCATTGGAGTTGCGCTTGCACCGAGGGCAGCGACCATTCCCATCATGAGCTGTGATTCCTGAACACGAATTTTGAGACCTTTGAGGTCTTCGAGTTTTGTGACAGGTTTTTTGCTGTTGTAGAAGTTTCGTGCACCTGCGTCGAACCATGAAAGACCGATAAGGCCTGCTTTTTCTACGCCTTTGAGGAAGTTCTCACCGATGTCGCCTTCGAGAACGCGCCACATCTGAGAAGCATCTTTGTAAAGGTATGGAAGCTGAAGAACGTTGAGCGATTTGTCAAATTCTGAAAGAGGAGAAATTGAGACTCGTGTGAAGTCGATTGCACCGAACTGAAGCTGCTCGATTACTGCCTTTTCGTCGCCGAGCTGAGCGCCGTAATAAACATCGATATGAATGCGGCCGTTTGTTTTCTGTTCGACAAGTTCTGCGAATTTGTATGCAGCCTGAGTTGTCGGGTAGTCCTGCGGCTGATTCTCTGCATAGCGAAGAACCATTTTTTCAGTTGCAGGCTTGCTGTCATTGCCAGCGGCCTGTTTGTTGTCTTTTTTGCAGCCTGTAACGGCAAGTCCCATAGCGAGAACTGCGCAAGTTGCAGCAAAAAGTGTTTTTTTCATAAAAATATCCTCCAAAATTTTATGATATGAAAAAATATGACAATAATTCTAAAACTAAAAAATACAGATGTCAAATTTAAAAATTAAAAGAATATCAGTCCCAGAACTCCGAGCGGAATGAGATAACAGGCGAACCATTCCAGTTTTCCTTTGCGGATGATTTTCATGAGGAAAGAAAGTGAGAAATAGCCCCATGAAAATGATGCAAGACAGCCGCAGAAGACTGGAAGTGCTCCAATCTGGGACGAGACTTCGCCAAGGTCCTTTGCCTCAAGGATAAATGCTCCCAAAATAGCCGGAATCGACACGATGAAGGAGAATTCTCCGGCTGAAGCCCTGTCCACTCCCGCAAATTGTGCACCCGCTATCGTTGAGCCTGAGCGGCTGACTCCGGGAAGCGTTCCGACGCCCTGCATAAAGCCGATGAAAAGTGCCTGAAGAATTGAGATGCCCCGTTTCCCGTTTTCCGTTTTTATTTCTTTATTTTCAGTTTTACGCTTTTCCCATTTTGCGCTGAAAGTCAGAAGAAGGGCCGTGAACAGAAATCCTGCACAGGTGAGTTTGAGAGGCAGTTCCGGGATAAGTTTGCTCGTCAGAACGCCGATTGCGCCGGTTACGACTGTAGCAAAAATGACGGCGAGAATGGTCTTCCGGCCGAGTTCGTCCGTGCCTGTAAGAAAATCATTTTCCGGGGTTTTTAAGGGGCATTGCCCCTTAGGAGAGGGGGTAGCCGATTCTTTAGATGAGGCGCAGGGGGAGACTTCCCCCTCCCTGTGAAAAATCCAGCGGAACAGAATCAAAAAAAGCCTGGCGATTTTTTTTCTGAAATAGAGAACCACTGCGGCAAGAGTGGCAAGATGAAGCATTACGTCAAAAAGAAGCGGAACTTCACCAAGGCCGAAAAAATGCTGGGCCACTTTAAGGTGTCCGCTGGAAGAAACCGGAAGAAATTCTGCGATTCCCTGCAGAACTCCGAGAATTATTGATTGAAAAACAGTCATTATTTGACTCCTTCAAGCCAGTTTATGAAAAGCTCCGGCCAGAGGCTGCATTCCTTTTCGATGTCGATTCTGCCTGAGTGCGAGCTTTCTTCAGTGGCAAGGGAGAGGGCGTGTTTTCCGCGGTTGAAAAGGTGATACTCACAGTCGATTCCAGCTTCGTAGAGAGAATCTGCCAGAAGGAGAGTGTTTTTTGCGGGGACACATTCGTCCTGAAGCGTGTGCCAGATGAAAGCCGGCGGGAAATCCTTTGTGATGTTTTTTTCGATTGAGACGACCTCAGTCATATTTTCTTTTCCGAGGGAGCGGCAGATTTTTTCTGCATTTTCGGGGCTTATTGAGCCAATCACATTCTTTATTGACTCTTCGTGCCAGTATTTATTATTTGAGGTTATTACCGGATATGAAAGCAGGAGTGCGTCCGGTTTGATTTCTTCCGGAGCATGCTGGACGTAATCTTTTAAGAATTCAGAATTCCAGAATGCACCGAGGCTTCCCGCAAGATGTCCGCCTGCAGAAAATCCAATTACGACGATTTTGTGAGGATCGATATTCCATTTTTCTGCGTTCGAGCGGATAAGGGCTACGGCATTTGCAAGGTCGGTGAGCGCATCCGGAAATTTCATCGGTTTGATGGTGTAGTTGAGGATTGCCGCATGAAAACCGAGCGAGTTCATTTTTACGGCGACCGGTTCTCCCTCACGGATACCGACATGGTTATAGGCTCCGCCTGGGATTATGAGTGCGAAGGGTCTCTTTCTTTCAGAATTGAATGGGAAAGTCTCGTGAAGATAAGTTTTTAAGAAAACATCTTTTTTGCCAAGTGATATTGTTTCGTAAATCATAAGGCAAAGTATAGAGTGAAAAACAGAAAGTGGAAAGTAAAAACTGTAAAAAAGCGCTGAAGGTAAAAAAAAACCACCGCTTAAAGGAGGAGAAAAGGCGGTGGTTTGGTGACATCTTCCAACGGAAGTGTCGTTCGCAACTTTAGGAGGTTGCTTTATCTTGCTGCTGAGTATATATTAGAGTTTTTAGAGATTTTATGCAAGCGGTTTTTATGAAAATTCTTGAAAAATTTGCGTTTTTTTGCGAAAATAACAGAAAGTTATGTAAAATATCGCAAAGGCTTGCAAAAGGAGGCATAAAATGAAAAAAATTGGAATTATCGGTGCTATGGAAGTGGAGGTGAATTTTCTCCGCGGACTTATGGAGGACGGCGCAAAAAAGACTGAGGCCGGCTCGATTGTGTTTGAAGAAGGAAAAATTCACGGAGTCGAAGTTGTCCTCTCACGCTCCGGAGTCGGAAAAGTGAACGCAGCCCTCTGTGCCCAGCGGCTTGCACTCCAGTTCGGGTGCACGCACATCATAAACACAGGAATTGCCGGGGCGATGGCAAAGGGGCTTGGTGTCATGGATTTCGTTGTCTCGACTGACGCAGTCTATCACGATATGGATGCGACCGGCTTCGGCTACAAAAAAGGCCAGATTCCCCAGATGAATGTCTTTTCGTTTGAGGCTGATAAAAATATGATTTCTGCCGCAAAAAAAGCGTTCGCTGAAACGGAATTCTCAAAAGGTGAAGACGGGAAAGAGCCGCATAAAATGATTGAGGGAAGAATTGCGACCGGAGACCAGTTCATCAGCGAAAAGGATGTAAAAAACAGAATCAATGAAGAATTTTCTCCTGCCTGCGTCGAAATGGAAGGGGCTGCAATCGCTCATGCCTGCTTCCTCAATAAAATTCCGTTCGTAATCTTAAGGTGTATGAGCGATATGGCGGACGATTTAAGCAGTAACGGCTACGAGTTTAACGAGGGGGTCGCAGCAGAACTGAGCGCCCGTGTCGTAGAAAAAATGCTGCTTACAATATAGAAATCTGTGACAATCTGTGCTAATCTGTGGAACAATATTTTATAGGAGTATATAGAAATATGAAAATCGCACTTATCAACGAAAATTCTCAGGCTGCGAAAAACGCAGTCATTTACAATGCACTCAAAAAAGTCGCTGACAAACACGGCTTTGAGGTCGTAAACTACGGAATGTACTCTGCTGAGGATAAGGCTTCCCTCACTTATGTTCAGAACGGAATTCTTGCGGCAACCCTTCTCAATTCAAAGGCCTGTGACTATGTCATTACTGGCTGCGGTACCGGCGAAGGCGCAATGCTCGCACTCAACAGTTTCCCGGGCGTTATCTGCGGTCATGTCGCAACTCCTCTCGACGCTTATACTTTTGCTCAGATTAACGACGGAAACGCAATCTCAATTCCTTTTGCGCTCGGTTTCGGATGGGGCGGAGACCTTAACCTCGAATATATCTTTGAAAAACTTTTCTGTGAGCCAAGCGGACAGGGCTACCCGAGAGAGCGTGCTGAACCTGAGCAGCGCAACAAAAAAATCCTCGACAAAGTACGTGAGTCTGCTTTCAAGCCGTTCACGGAAATCCTCGAGAGCCTCGACAAAGACCTCGTCAAAGGCGCTTTTGCAGGCGAAAAATTCAGCGAGCTTTTCTTCCGCGACTGTAAAGACGCAAAAATCGCTGAAGTCGTAAAAAAAATAATGTAAAAAAATCCCGACCGCTCAAGCAGTCGGGATTATCCGTCTTTCAATTTACGCTACATACGCTTCCAGGCGCTTTCTTCTCGACGGAGATTTGAGTGTCTGGACTGCGCTTTTTTCAATCTGGCGGATTCTCTCTTTTGTGAGTCCGCATTCATCGCCGATTTCTTTGAGGGACATCGGCTTATAACCGTTGAGACCGTACCTCATGCGCATAATTCTTTCTGCTTTTGGCTTGAGCGTTTTGAGTGCCGTGTCAACGTCGTCTTTGAGGGCAGTCGTAAGGGCTTCCTGTTCCGGGGTCGGGTTGATTTCGTCTTTGAACACGTCGCCGACGGCCGTCTCGCTTTTTGTTGAGTCAATCGGAGCATCAAGAGAAATCATATCGCGGTTGAAATTCAAAAGTTCACGCACATATGACGGCTTCATTCCAAGAATCTTTGCAATTTCCTTTATCTGCTCATCTTCAGTCCTGTCGTTTCCAATGAAGGATCTGGTTTTTTCAATCTGATAAATTTCGTTTACTTTGTTCATCGGGAGACGGATTGCGCGGCTTCTGTCGCTGAGGGCCTTCTGGATGCTCTGGCGGATCCACCATACAGCGTAAGAAATAAATTTGTATCCTTTTGACACATCAAAGTGGTCAACTGCTTCAATAAGACCCAGATTTCCCTCGCTTATGAGGTCTAAAAGCTCAAATCCGCGGTTCTGGTAGGTTTTTGCAATCGCAACAACAAAACGGAGGTTGGCGCTGACAAGTCTGTTTTTTGCAGATTTAGAGCCGTTTTTTGCTTTTATTGCCAGGTCTTTCTCTTCTTCTGCGGTTAAAAGCGGAATCCTGTTCAAATCTTTGAGGTATGCGTCCATTGTTTCGTCGTTGTAAGTCATTTTGTGTCTCCTGATTGTCATTCTGAACTTCTTTCAGAACCCTGTTACGTATTGTATAGCAAGTTTTGTGCCAAGAATTGTTAAGAAAGTTTGAAAAAATTATAAAATCTTTCTTGCGCTTGTGAAAATCAGTGCTATAATCTAAGAATAATCTTAAATTTTTCAGGAGTTTGTTTCTATGGCAGAAAAAACTAATTCTTCAACAGAAAAGCGGAGCAGCCTTATAAAAAGACTTGTCATTCTTCTTGGTCTTGTAATTGTAGTTGTCAATGTTGTTCAGCTTTTGTTCGTTACAACGAACGCAAAAAAGGACATCGTTGAAGAAGACATCAGCATGTATGAAAATATGATGGACGGGTATTCCGCCGCGTTGCAGAATGATATAAGAGGTTTTTATCGTGCCCTCAATGCCTATGTTTATTCGGATGTCGTAAAAGACGGTGACCTTGAGGCCTGTTTTGAATGGATTAAGGATCCTGAGCACAGGGCTTTGCATGGTGACTTTGACTATGTAATGTTTACCGGTCCTGACGGTCTGGCTTATACTGATTTGGGCGGTATCACGAATATCGTTGAGCGCGACTATTTCAAGGCAATCATGCAGGAAGGAAAAGAACAGTTTATCGACAATCCTGTAATCGGAAAAACGACCGGTAAGCCTGTAATTCATATTTCTCTTCCGCTCAAAGACCGGGGCGGCAAAAAATTCGCTATGGTCACTGGTATCGTAAACCTTGACGACCTCACAAAGGAAATCGCCCAGATTAAGATTGGTAAAGAAGGCTACGGATTCCTTGTTGCCGGTACAGGTATGGTAATAGCTCATCCGCACACAGACTGGATTATGCAGAAAAACTTTATTGAAGAACTTGATCCCAATGGTAAAAATGCATCACTTCTTCAGGCTGTTAAGAATGTTGTGGCAGGGCAATCCGGAGTAACATGGACTGCGGCGAATGGCAGATCTGGTCAGGACCTGATTGTTTACCGCCCTGTTAAGGGAACCCCGTGGGGACTTGGACTCTCAATTCCGGACAACGAGATGTATGAACTTATAAACAATATCAGAAACCTTATGTTCCTGTTCGGTGCTGTCAGTGTTGTGGCTCTTGCCCTGCTTGCAGCATTCCTTCTCGTAAGTTCTCTCAAACCTCTTGCAATCGTAGAAAAGGCAATTTCTGGAATCGCTTCGGGAGATGCCGACCTTACAAAACGAATCGAAATCGACTCAAACAACGAAATCGGTTATGTCGTCAAAGGCTTCAACGCATTCAGCGGTAAGCTCCAGACAATCATCGGCGATGTAAAATCTTCAAAAGACGAGCTTATGGTTGCAGGCGAAAACCTTTCGGGTGCAACCCAGGACACATCTTCTTCAATCACTCAGATTATCGCAAATATCGAGTCAATGAAGAACCAGATTGACAATCAGAACCAGTCGGTCAATCAGACTGCGGGTGCCGTAAACGAGATTGCTTCGAACATCGAGTCCCTTGAGCGCATGATTGAATCTCAGTCTTCTGGTGTAACTCAGGCTAGTGCCGCTGTCGAAGAGATGATTGGTAACATTTCGAGCGTAAACGGCTCAATGGAAAAGATGGCTCACTCATTCAGTGAACTTCGCTCTAACTCTCAGACAGGTATTTCAAAACAGAAAGCCGTCAACGACCGTATCACAGAAATTGAGGCTCAGTCACAGATGCTTCAGGAGGCGAACGTTGCAATCGCCGCAATCGCAAGCCAGACAAACCTTCTTGCCATGAACGCTGCAATCGAGGCTGCACACGCAGGTGAGGCAGGTAAGGGATTCGCAGTTGTCGCTGACGAAATCCGAAAACTTTCTGAAACTTCTACGGCCCAGTCAAAGACAATCGGTGATCAGCTCAACAATATCAAGGATTCAATCAATTCTGTCGTTTCTGCTTCCGGCGAGTCAGCAATCGCTTTTGAGGCGGTCTCTCACAAACTCGAGGAGACAGATGCTCTTGTCATGCAGATTCGTGCCGCAATGGAAGAGCAGAATGAAGGAAGTCAGCAGATTACCGAAGCCTTGCACACGATGAACGACAGTACGGTTGAAGTACGCAATGCTTCCAACGAAATGTCTGAAGGTAACAAGATGATTCTTAAAGAAGTTCAGCAGCTTCAGAATGCAGCAATGGCAATGAGCCAGAGCATGGAAGAAATAGCAATCGGTGCAAGGAAAATCAACGAGACCGGTGCTGCTTTGAGCGAAGTTTCAGGCCAGATTAACGGTTCAATCAATAAGATTGGCGAGCAGGTCGATAAGTTCAAGGTCTAAAAAAATAAAATTGATTTTATCCCGCATTCAGACATGCGCAGTAGTAAAGTGTCTGGTGCGGGATATTTTTTTTCTCAAAAATGCCTTTTAGCGTACAATCCAGTTTTTGAACCCGGCGTATTCTCCGAGCAGGGCTGTAATCCTGCCGTTTTTTCCGAGTTCCTCAAAGATGGGGAGTGTTCCTCGCAGTTTTTCCGGTACCTTCCAGTCATTGAAAATATCTGAGACTGACTTTAACTTTCCGTCAGCGGTCCTGATTTCATCTCCTGGAATTGCGCTTCGCACGATGACGGGAAGGCTGGATTCAAAAGAAATGTCCGGAAGACCAGGGATTTTCGGGCTGACGGTGATTTTCCCTCTTGAAACGATTTTTCTGCTTTCTGAATGAGATGCTTCGGGGCCGGTTTCATTTTCAGGTGTTCGCTCAGTCACTTTCGCCAGGAAATCTCCGATTTCGCATTTGTCTCCGGCTTTTTCTAAAATGAATGAAAATCCGCCGTCAGTGAATCTTTTTTTTTCAGAATCTTCGGAATCATGCTTTATCTGAAGTTTTTCAGAATCCAGCGAAATCCTTATGTTTTCAAAAGTCAGTTCATGATTTTTTTCGTTCTTCCAGGACAGAACTTCTTCGATAAGATGAAAGGGAAAGCGCCCTCCGAATCCAAGCCTGTTCAAATCCGAGACAAAAATCCGCCGTGCAAGGGCTGGCGGGAGGGAGTAAAAGTTTTCCCGGGAAATTGTAAGGGTGGCTGCGTCTGTCTGCGTTGGTAAAAGTGAATCCGCGAGACATTCTTTCGCCTGATTTTTTAAGAATCCTTCATCGATTTCTGCTTTTTTTGCGCCGGTCAGTACGGCTTTCTGCCAGCCGCAGAAATTCTCGTTTAAAACGGGAATGAGCACGTTCCGAACTTTATTTCTGAGGTATTTCGTGTCGGAATTTGTTGAGTCCGTGCGCCAGACCTGTTTTTTTTCAGTCAGATATTCTTCGATTTCGGAGCGCGAAATGTCTAAAAGCGGCCTGATGTATTTTCCTCTTGAGCGGGCAATTCCGATGAGCCCCTCAGAACCGCTTCCCTGTAAGAAACGCATCAGAACTGTCTCGAGCTGATCGTTCTGGTTGTGTGCAAGGCATAAAAATGAAAGTTTTTCTTCTTCGATAAACGACTCGAATGCAGAATAACGCATTTCGCGCGCAGTTTCTTCTGTGCTTTTCTTCTGTGCTCGGGCAGTTTTTTCGATAAGACCGCTTTCGATTTTAAAAATTTTGCATCGGACGCCCATTTTTTCGCACAGATTCTTCACAAAGAGGGCATCCCCGCCGCTTTCTTTTGTACTTCTGATTCCATGATCAACCGTTATTACGCGGATTTTTTCACTGCCGAAAAGCGAGACAAGACCCAGTAAAAGTGAAACAGAATCCGCTCCGCCTGAAACAGCGGCTCCAAGTAAAAAATGACCTTCTGGTGCATATGAATGGTCGGTGAGCGTAGTCGAACTGACACCGCAGAGAGAAAGACCTTTTAAAACATTTTTTTCAAATCTGTGCTGCATTTTTCGATAAAATACAAAATCTGTGTTAATCTGTGGTAAAAAATAAAAAAGTCCCCGCATTAGGGGGACTTGCTCAAAAATTATTTTAAGCTTAGCGTGCTGGTGCGACGCTTACGAGTGAATCTTCAGCGTTTGTGAGGACAGTAACTTTGTCACCGAGTCCCATGTCTTTTACGCGGAAAACATCACCGATATTGACGCCAGAAACATCGATAACGATGCGGACTGGAAGGTCTTTTGGAAGAGCCTTTACTTTTACCTCAGGAACATGTTTTACCATGAAACCGCCTTTGAGAACGCCGGCTGGAGTTCCTGAATACTGAATCTTGTATTTGCGTACGACAGGTTTTTTGTTAGAAACTGCGAAGAAGTCAGCGTGGAGAACTTCGTCTTTGATGATGTTGTACTCTGTGTCGCGAATGAAAGCATCGTATTTTTTGCCTTCAACGTCGAGAGTGACAAGCTGTGTTGATGTGATTGTGCGCCAAACTTTGTTGAATTCGACTGAATCAACTGTGATTGATGTTGCTTTTCCTGCTTCATCGTAAACGACAGCAGGAATTCGTCCTTCTGCACGAATCGATTTTGCTGCTTTTTTGCCTGTTTCTGTTCGTGCTTTTGCCTGGATAACCATCTGTTCCATAGTAGTTATTACTCCTGATTTTTTTTATGGAAAACAATGGCAAAGAAATGATTTGACCTGCAGTTTTGTTCGTAGAAACTAAACTCAAACCCCATCGTTCATCACGCCAGAGTTTTCCATTTGTTTATGCTGGGCCGACAGGATTCGAACCTGTGGAATGATGGCACCAAAAGCCATTGTCTTACCGCTTGACGACGGCCCAAAAAAAGACTCAGTCGAACTTTGAATAGAAAATTCGACTGGGGAATACTATAAGATTGAGAGACTTTAGTCAATACAGCTGAAAAATCATGCGGCAGTGAAGAAAATTGCCGGTCTTTTAGTCTTCTGCTCCGCTTTCGTCAAAATGTCCGGCGTTGTATTCGTCCAGAATTTTTGCCTGAAGTGCGTTTCGGAAATCTGCGCTGATTGGATGAGCGACGTCTTTGTAATCTCCGTTTGCTGTCTTACGGCTCGGCATGGCAATGAACAGGCCTGACTGACCTTCGATGATTTTGACATTGTGAACTACAAAGCAGCTGTCAAAAGTGACTGTGACATAGGCTTTGAGTTTGCCTTCTGCCGTAACTTTTCGGATTCTTAATTCTGTGACTTCCATTTTTTCATCCTTTTTTTTAGAAAAAATTTTTGAGAAACAAATGTGGAAAGACTCACCGGGTCAAAACACATTTCCATTTTTTCTGGCATTTGTTGAAAGCCTCGTTTGCAGCAAGAGCAGACTCAAAAACACCAAAAACAGTTGCTCCGGAACCTGACATATCTGCCCAGTCAGCGCCGGAATCTATAATATCCTGCAGGGCCTCGCCTATGGCAGGGTATTTTTTTGTTAGGACCGGAGTAAAAGAATTGGAAAAATTCCAGGAAGCTGCATTTTTGTAATACAGATTCTTTAACTCCGAAAAATCAGGAAAGGATAATCCTTCTGGAGAATCGTAGAATCCTGATTCGTATGCTGCGTCTACCAGAGAATATGCCTCGGCTGTGGAGGAATGAAGCCCTGTAAAGACCAGCAGGAAATTAAGGTTTGTGCGCGGTGAAATCGGCTGAACGACTTCTCCACGGCCAGAAACCAGTGCGCACCCACGGCCGTTTTCAAAAAAGCCCGAGTGCAGAAAGAAGAATACATCGCTGCCAACCCTGGAAGCGACATTGTCCGCTAATTCTTTTGTTAAAGGAATTTGTGAAAGCTCTGAAAGTGCTTTTAGAAGGGAAGCCCCGTCTGAAGAACCACCACCTAAGCCACCACCTGCGGGTAAATTTTTGTTAAGTTCTACTTTGACGCCGAAATCGATGCCGGTTTCGGAAAGAAAAGCAGAATATGTTTTGGTTAAAGTGTTTTCGGAGGGAAGACTCATTTGCGGGCAGCGGATAACGCACTTTTTTTCGGGGATGCGCGTAACACGAAGCTCGTCGCAGAAATCAACCGTCTGAAAAATGCTTTCGATATTGTGGTAGCCTGCGATGCCGGATGTGCCGGACTCATTTTTTAGAACTTTGAGCCCGATGTTGACTTTCGCAGGTGCTTTGATACAGATATCGAACGACATATAAATTCATTATATATCACAATTTTGAAAAGTCAATAAAAATATTGCTGGTTGAAAAAGCGAAAATGAAAACGGAAAAATGAAAAATCAGGATGAATTCAGGATTTTTTTACACTTTTTTATACAAAATTCCTGAAAATTTGAAAAATTCTGTTGACAGAAAGTGATAGTGGTACTATCGTAATTTTGAAAATAAAGGTGATAGCGGTACTATCAAAACAAACACCGCAGTTCACAAATGGTTATTCCAAAAAGGAGGAAAATATGAAAAAACTTATTGCTGCGGCTAGTGCCCTCGCTCTTACAGCAGGACTTGCATTCGCAGAAACAAACGAGACTCTGAAGGCTCACACCCTGCAGACATCAGTCGGCGACATTTCTTTCGGCGCATGGGGACGCTCAACATTCGAGTTCGGACATCAGAAGACAAGTACAAAAATTACTGCTGATACAACTGCAACTGGTGATGCAGCTATTACAGCGGCAACAGAAGCAATGACGGCGTATGAAACTGCAAAAGCTAATGGAACGATTTCTGCTTTGTCAGCTTATGGCGCAACGAGCGTGGATTTGGCTTCGGATCAGTCAAACTACACAGAATACGCAACCGCTGTTGCTACTTATGCAGGTATTATCGCTGCTGGATCTGGTGGTGATGCTACTGCAACTGGTACAGCGGTTGGAAATGCAATGACAGCATATGCATTGGCTACAACCCTTAAAGGTCTTGAGAGCGACACTACCGACAGCTCAAACTATGCTGCTCTTGAGCCGGACTGGTCTTATGGTAACCGCATTGGTTTCTGGATTATCGGCCGCACACCAGACCAGAAATTTGGCTTTGACTTTAACCTTGACGCAGACGGACGCGCACTGTTCGTACATAAACTGCATGACTCAGCCGAAAGCACCGCTGACACAAACTACAACGAAGACGGTAAGTATGCCGTTGCAATCGGCGATCAGGCAAAAATGTGGGGCTTGTTCGACAACCCGCTCTTCCAGACAAAAGTTGCATTCGGACGTATGCGCGAGCAGGAGCTTCGCGGTACAATCGGCGACTGGGGACAGCGCGAGTCTAGCGACGTAAAATCAGAAGACGACATTTTTCAGGAAATTTGGACAGCAACAGGTCTCTTCGCTTCTGTAAAAGGCACCGAGGATTCTCCTCTCAACGGTTTCTACGCAAACGCATCTATCGATCCGGCAGGTCTTTTCGACATCACAACAGATTCAAGCGGAAATTTGACGTCATTCAACAGCGCAACAGACGCTGACAGCGACAAGTCATACAGCCTGTACAAGGCAGTGCGCAACTTCCAGGGTGGCGTCGGCTACACATTGCCGGGGCTCTTCCAGGTAAAGGCTCAGTACTGGGGCGACTCAATCGACACCTCTAACTATCGCTATTCATACAACAAATATGCAACTGCTCGTGCTGCAGGCTTCGGCATAAACGATTACTACGGTCGCATGGAGTTCGGTATTGACTGGCTCGGCTTTATGGGTGGCGCTACAAGCTTCCTTGATCCGAACCTTGACCTTGAGAAAACACCGAATGCAAACCTGATTGAGCTTGGTTTTAAGGTTCCGATCGTTACTGACGAGGATCTTCGCGACTACGACCCGGAAAAATTCTACAACTGGTATGCTTGTCTTGGTACATGGGGTGTTGTCGAAAAGGGCTTTATCCAGTACAAAGGTCACATCTGGGGCGGCCAAGGGGGGTCAAACCTCGCTCAGTACACCGATATGGGTAACGGTATGAGCCTGACAATGGCAAAAGGTGACGGTGCAAACATCATTATGGCTGGTTTTGACCTTGCAGCTGAGGTTTGTATCAACCCGTTCGGAAAGCAGAACCTGTTTGTCGGGTTGTCTGGCAACTACAACATCACCAATGCAACAGCTGACGGCAAGGTAAACGCACTCGGCAACGACTTGAACGTATCTGACCTGAAACTGCAGCAGCACAACTTCGCAGCTGAGCTGTACGTAAAGAAGACCTTTGCTGCAAACAACTTCATGTTCGCAGGTATCGCAGGCAACTGGTCTCTCCAGAGCCTGGAAGGTACCTTGGAAAGTGTTGTTGACCTGTCATACAATGCAAAAGCACAGAAATTCTACATGCCAATCGGCGTAGAATTATTCTTCTAAAAATTACAAAACTAAGGAGCGAAATCATGAAAGAGATTGAAACAAAACAGTATTTCTATCACGGTGATGAACTTGTTGATTCTGAAAACCGTATCGTTGATGTTCTTTCAGTTGATTCGCTCCTTGATTCGCTGAAGACCGGGGAAGCGGGGGAGTTCTGTAAAAAAAATGACTTCGCCTTTTATGGTTCCGGCTGGCAGAGCTGGGGATTCGGCGGCGAGATTGATGCGGGAAAGTATCAGAAAAAATATTTTCCGGTTGTGCCGCAGTGGAAACATTATTTCACAATTCCAGGTGTTCTTCCAAAATCTTTAAAATCAAAAAAACTTCTTGCCGGCTCATTTTTCATCTATCTGAGATGGACGTTCGGCGGAAAGAATATTTACCTTGCAGTATGTTCTGTCGGGAATGTACGTGCTTCAGGCAGTGAAAAGACTCTTCCTCCGGTGAACTTTTATGTTGACCGTAAGAAACGAACAATTACGGTGACAGCGTACAGCGACGGAAAAAAATGGTGCAGCGGTGAGAAAATCGCTGAGCTTGCGGTTTTCGCTGCTTACGATTTCTTTGAACTCCGTGAGAAAACACAGAGTCTTTTTGCACAGAATAAAAATCTCCGCTTCGGAACCCTTTGTTTTCTGAACTCTACTCCGAACAAAGACAAAATCTGCGTCGGCGGCTGGGAGTCATGGTACAATCACTACGCTGACATCAACCAGACTCTTATTAAGGAAGACCTTGAAAGTCTTTCACATACCGAAAATCTTATCAAAACGCATTTTCTGGACTCAAAAAAGCCTTGTGTATTTCAGGTTGACGACGGCTGGGAGATTTCCCTCGGTGACTGGGATGCGCGCCGTACCCGTTTTCCTGCGGGCATGAAGGTACTGGCTTCTTCTATTTCTGAAAAAGGATATGTTCCTGGTCTCTGGATGGCTCCATTCATCATCGACTGGAGAAGTGAATTCGCAAGGGCTCATCGGGACTGGATTCTCCGGGATAAAAAAGGAAAACCGATTGCGGCAGGCCTTAACCCTTTGTGGGGTGACACTTTCGGAAAAGATCAGCCCGCTCTTCCGTGGTCATATTTCTGTTTTGATTTGAGCCGGGATGAAGTCGTGAATTATCTTGATAACCTGATTGAAACGGCTGTAAACGAATGGGGCTTCCGTTACCTTAAGCTTGATTTCCTTTTTGCGGGTATGATCCGGGGAAATTTCAGAAACGGAGGAGCAGCTTATGAGTGGTACGACAGGGCTGTAAAAATCCTTACAAAACGTACCGTAAACAAAAAAGGTGAGAAGGTGGCATACCTCGGCTGCGGAATGCCTTTTGAATCAAGTTTCAATGCCTTCCCGCTTTCAAGAATCGGGCCTGACACAAAAGAGGACTGGGATGTCGCCTGGATGGACAAAGCAAATTTCCCGTCAAGAACAAGCGCGTTCGCAAACATGCAGTCAACTCTGGGGCACGCTTTCTGGGATAACGGCGTCTATATCAACGACCCGGATGTCGTTTTCCTTCGTTACGGAAATATTTCGCTGGACGATAAGGAAAAAATTCTTATTGCGCTGGTGAACTATCTTTTCGCAAGTCAGATTATGCATTCGGATGATCCGGTACATTTTGACAATGAAAAAGAAGGGGCGTTTACAAAAAAAATCGAGTCGTTTTACAAAATCTTTGAGAATGAGGATTTCGGAGTGGAGAACCGTGATTCTCAAAGCTATTTCATCTTCTCAAAAAACGAAAAGTACACGGGCTTTATAAACCTGAGCGACAAAGATATTGAAATTGACAGAAACGAACTTGTCTCAAGATTCAAAGAAAAAGCAGAGAACCTTGAGACGGTCATTGAATACGGA
>JAFPUF010000002.1 GCA_017395545.1 Treponema sp.
AGCCTGATGACTATGTTGTTGCCTCAAACGAGACACACCCTGTACGGGAATTCGTCGAGAAAGCATTCAAGGCAGCCGGAATTGAGATTGAATTCAGCGGTGAGGGCGTAAACGAAGTCGGAAAAGACAAGGCAACAGGAAAAACAGTCGTAAAAGTGAACCCGAAATTCTTCCGCCCGGCTGAGGTAGAGCTTTTGTACGGAAATCCTGCAAAAGCCGAGAAAGCGCTGGGCTGGACGCGTGAGATCTCATTCGACCAGCTAGTCGAGCGCATGGTAAAGAACGACCTTGCCCTCGTTGAGAAAGAAATCAAGGCAGCAAAGCTTTAGGATTTTTACAGATGAAAAAAGCATTGGTCATCGGGGCTGCGGGCTTTGTAGGCGGATATCTGATTGATTGTCTCAAAAATGAGTTCGGCATGGAAGTGACCGGAACAAGGCTCACAAATCAGAATTTCACGCATGAAGGGGCTGAAATTTTCGACCTCGACATAATGATAAAAGAAAAGATTTCGGCACTTCTTGAGAAAATCCACCCGGACTACATTTTTCATCTGGCTGCCCAGAGTTCTGTTGCTGTCTCTTGGAAAAATCCGCAGCTTACGGTGGACATTAACATAAAGGGAACGCTCAATCTGCTCGATGCTGTGCGTGAGCTTGACTACAAGCCTACCCTGCTTCTTGTCGGTTCCGGTGAAGAATACGGAGCCTCAGGAGCAGAACACGGACAGATAAACGAAGAGACTGTGCCAAAACCTGGCAATGTTTATGCGGCAACAAAAGCCACGCAGAACATGCTCGGCTCGATTTATGCGAAGGCGTACTCGCTCAGAATAATCAGCGTGCGGGCCTTCAACCACATCGGGGCCGGTCAGGCAGAGACTTTCGTAGTGTCGGATTTTTGCAAGCAGGTCGCGGAGATTGAGAAAGGCAAGAAAGAGCCTTGCCTTTATGTGGGGAACCTGAGCGCATACCGTGACTTTACCGATGTTCGCGATGTTGTCCGTGCCTACGCCATGCTAGCGGAATCCGGCAAGTATGGCGAGACATACAATGTCGGAAGCGGGCACGCAATCCAGATTCAGACGATTCTGGACAAAATAATCGCCCGCTCTACCGCAAGAATCGAAGTAAAAATTGATGAAAAAAAGCTCCGTCCTGTTGATGTTCCAAAAATCGAGGCGGATGTCAGCAAGATAAAAAAGGAAGTCGGCTGGGAACCAAAACTCAGCATAGACGACACCATCGACGATGTGCTCGACTGGTGGCGGAAGAGAGTGTAATTGTGATTCCCTGCATGGATGCAGGGTAAAAGCAAAGAGAGAATTTTTCGTTAGAAAAATTCTCGTACGAATCGAAAATACACGGATGTATTTTCGATTCGAAGTTCTTTGACATTTCTATCTATAAGTTTGAGTAAAGTTCAAATGTTGTACCTTGAATTTTATATACTCTAGAGTATAATACTTTAGAGTATATAAATTCGTAAACAACTATGTTTTAGGCCGCATTTTTGAAGGAATCTGCTGACGGACAGAAAACGCGAGCAAATCATAATCGGCGAATGCAAATTCAAGAACGAGGAAGTCTACAAAACTGATTTTGAGACGATGCTTTCACGGAAATCAATTTTCCCCCATGCGACCAGAATTTTTTTCTATGCGTTCAGCAAGAGCGGCTTTACAAAATGGGTGCAGGAAAATGCTGACGCAAACAATGTGAAGCTCGTAACAATCAGCGATATGTTTTTAGTCTAAATAATCGACCGATAAAACAAAACAACAAGCAAAAAACTCCTTGAACTTATGGATAGAAATGCCATTTGAGCGAAACTTGCCATAGGTTTGAGGAGTTTTTTTATGCGAAAAAACATTTACATCGACATCACCTCATTCTTCAATACGGATTTTATGAGCGGAATCCAGCGTGTCGTTCGCGAAGTGACGATTCGCCTGCTCAAAATGCCGGAACTGAATGTTGTTCTTTTCACATGGAAGAATGATGAGCGTGATTTTACGCTGATTGACACGAACGATTACCTCAAATGCTACGATGAAGGAACAATTAGTAAAAAAGAGATAAGGACAAAAGG
>JAFPUF010000025.1 GCA_017395545.1 Treponema sp.
AGGGAGTAAGGTTCAGACTTAAAGTAAAGTCTCTTCCCTACCCCTGTCAGTTATCACCTTTCAGTTTTTATTTGATTTTCTTTCCGTTGTGCCACAATTTTTCGAGCTCATAGAAGTCACGCGCTTCCTGGCTCATAAGATGTACGACAACAGGTCCGATATCAATGAGATTCCAGTTTTCTCCGTGCTCGCTTTTGCTGTGAGTCTGGTGAATCTCCATTTCATTTGCAGAAACATAGTCCTTAATCTGTTTGTACAGCCCCTGAGTATGGGCACTGCTGTGAACTGTGGCGATTACAAAAAAATCTGTCCATGAATTAAGTTCAGAAACATCAATCACGACTACATCATCAGCTTTTGAGTCCTCTAAGATTTTACCAATTGCAAGCGCATTTTCCTGTGCTGTTTTCATATTAAATCTCCTATAATTTCTTATTTTCTTACATAGCGGCCGTCAAAGTCTTTTCCAAGAATAATCGTGAAATCTACATTTGACGCGCTGGCGTAGTCACTTTCAGCCGAAACATTCTCTTCGATGATATTCGTGCAGCGTATAAAATCTCCGAGGTTTTTTGCGATATCCGCATTTCCGATATGATTTATGATTACGGTCTTATCATAACTATTTGAATCGGCATTTCTTTGTGAAAGAACATCATATCCCGCGCTCTGAAGGAGTGCCGCTGTATTTCGGGCAAGTCCCTGAACGCTGGTTCCGTTCTGAATTTCAAGGACGTAAGTTCTGCTGACATTCGTATCATCCACTGAAATCAACGAATTTGACAGCTGGTTGAAAACCTGCTTTATAAGGTCTCCGTCGTAATACGGGAAAAGGAGCGTTTTTCCGTCAACGACTCTTTTTAAGCCGGTAATAGCAGTCGGGTTAAGTCTTTCCGCATCAACATCACAAATCAGGCTCATAAGATGATGAAATTCATCATCATCAAGATTTGCCTTCATTCGTTTAGAAAGTTCATCGAATGATTTTTTGTTGCGGATAATCTTTTCGTTTCGCGTAAGGGCAGTAAAGAAAGCCAGAAGAACATTCTGACGGCGTTCAATCACATCGTCTTCGGTATCATCTGATTTTGTGTAGTTCAGATAATCCTGAATTTTATCTCCGTCCAGGGAAACAACTCCGCTCGGCAAAAGCCATCTCTCACCCTCATCGTTTTTAGAATCAACAGGAGAAGGAATAAAGATTTTCATTCCGCCGAGCATATCCGTAAGCTCACCGAATTTCGTAAGGTTCAGAATCAAATAGAACGGAATGGTCTGCCCGACAAGATTCTCAATCTCTGCCTTGTAAACATCGATACCTTTTTCGAGGTAAACTGATTCGATTGAATCGGAGCGTCCAAGACTCTTAAAAACTCCGCCTGTATTTTCGAGAATATTGATTAAAGCGCCTCTTCTTGTCTCCGGATAATAAATAAACACATCCGTAAAAAGAAGGCGGTTCTTGTCTTCCATAACGACAAGTGTTTTTATTACGCGGTCTGCCTTCAGGTTTTCGTCGACAGTGTTCACGCGGAGCGACAATGCGAGCCCCACAGTGGCGCTTATAAGAATCACAAAAATCAGAATGAGAAGAAAAGCACCCTTATTGGAGTTCGGATTATTTATTTTCATAATTTTCTCACCAAATTTAACCACAGATTATTATTTGTGGTTTATTATCTCCATTTTTAGTTTATCTCTAAGAACCAGAGTTTCGGGGGCGACAGTCTTTCCTTTTTTTTCAAGATATTCGATATTCTCTTCAAGGACAGAAAGCACGCACTCTTTCAGTGGAAGAGCAAAAAGACGCGAGCGGTATTCGTCCGTTGACTGAGGCCGGCCGGGTTCAATTTTATCGGCCACAAACAAAAGAAGAGCAAAGTCGCATGAATCAACAGAACCTGAGGTATGATTTGCAATCGCATCGATAATCTCAGAATCTGAAACGCCGAACATCTCCTGAATCCGGACTGCAGCCGCACGCCCGTGGAGAAGAAAAGGCATGTCTTTTTCCATCTGAGAAATTTCACGACCGTCTTTTTTTACAAGCTCAAAAAGCTCATCGTCAGAAATGTCCTTGCACATATCGTGAGCAATGCCTGCAACCCAGCCTTTTTCTTCGTCAAGACCATAATTTTTACACAAAGCGGCTAAAGTCTGCGCAGTCCGCATCGAATGCGCAAAACGGGTTTCTTTTACGACAGTTTTTGTATATTCAGAGATTTTTTGAAAAAGCTCACTTCTCATAAAGTTTCCTTTTTATAATATATTCAAAAACCCGCTCACTTACAAGATAACGCCAGGCGCCCTTCTCGGCGATTTTCTGTCTTATTTCTGAAGAAGAAATCTCAATCTTAGGATTTTCGACGATTTTGTGCGGATAAGGAAAATTCTCACGGGTCACGCCGGTCATCGGATTCTTTCCGTATTTTTCGGTCGGAGAATTCTGAAATTCTGCCTTCAAACC
>JAFPUF010000026.1 GCA_017395545.1 Treponema sp.
GATGTAAGTCTTGTTCAGGGTAATCAGCTTCTCGGCACTTCCCGGAACCACCACATAGAACTGCAATGTACTTGCGGCTTTCGGATGGCTGCAGGTTATGACCGCTTCTCCAGGCTTCAATGCCGTAATGTAAATGCTCTGTCCGATAACAGAACCGTCACTTCCGATTCCTGTCACCTGAACTATGTCGCTGTCACTCGTAGACCATTTGAGGTTATAGACATCGCTTGATACAACGCCTGTTCCTGTGAGTGTCGCGCTGAGAGTCTGTGACTTTCCTTTTTTGAGCGTGGTGACGGTAGAGCTTGCGGTGATATAGACGGCGTTCACTTCTTTTTCCTTAACATACACCATCATCTCCGCACTTGCCTGTTCCGCACCGCTGCTTGAAGCGATGAGGCGAGCCTTTACTGTTGTCGTTCCGGCACCCACTGCCGTTATCTGGGCTGTTGTCTTTGTGCCTTTTACAGAACAGATATTGCTGTTTTCAACCGAATATTCAATGTGAGTCGCAACATTCGTATTCGGAACCTGCATTGAAACAAAGCTCACTTCTCCCTGGGTAATCGTCATATTCTGCTGCGGAAATGCGAATGTCGAATACTGCTGAACATTCACAATTACCTGCTGATTGTATGCTGCCTTCGGGTGAGTGATTGTAATCGTTACGCTTCCGGTCTGCTTCGGCGTAATAGTGCAGACATTGGCTGAATACTGGAAATCAATGATGTCATAAACATCAAGCGACCAGGAGAAATTGTATTTATCGGTTGCTTCTCCGTTCACAAGACTTGCGGTAATTGTCTGCGCTGAATCTGTCGGCTTCATGGTGACAATCGAAGAAGGAACGGTGATGTAACAGTCGCTCTTCTTCTCTTCATCACACACAACAAGAATCTGAGCAGAGTAGGCGGCTTTCGGATGGCTTACGGTGATGTATGTTGTCCCAGCTGCCAATGCACGGACTTTTCCTATCTCATTCTGACCATAAACTATAGCAATCTTTGAGTCATTCGACTGCCAGATAAAATCACTCTTGTCGCTTTCACTTCCTCCCACAAGTTCTGCAGTAATCGAAGTGTAGCTTGTTCCGCAGGTAAGCGTCATTACACTTGATGTGAGCTGGATATACGGATTTGCACTCGCCGCAATCGGGTCTATTACCTGTGCGATAATCTGCAAAGAGTAGGTGCAACTCTTGTTCGTTACCGTGATGATAGCAGTTCCGATTTTGTTTCCTTTGAACATGGCCGTTGCACCGCTCGAAGTTACATCCACAATAGCAGGATTGCTCGAAGTCCAGGTGTAGCCGTCAACAATCACGGTATCAGAGTTCTTCACGCTCACGGTTACGGTTCTTGTATTTCCCTCTCCAATCGCAACGACATTGTTTGATGTTGTCAGGTATGTATAGCCCGCAAGTTCTTCTGCACTGTTTCCCACAACAACAAGCACTTTCTTGCTTATATCTGTCTTTGTGTGCGTAATGGTGATTTCTGCCTGACCACTGGAAACGGGCTTTATGTAGGCAACTCCTTCTTCCGACTGGGCATAAATCTGTGCAACCGAATCATTATCAATGGAAAAAGAGAATCCGCCTGTATCACTTCCTGAATAATTTACCAGCGTGGCCTGTAGTTTCTGGGAAGAATCGTCACGGAGCATGGTAAGAACGTCCTGAGACGAAATATAAACAACAGGTTCAACTTCCGGGATAACATATTCACTTCCGACTCGGACATAAATTTTAATCGTATTCTGGCTGTCCGGGTGCGTAATTTTTATAACGCTCTCCCCCTCACTGACAGCCGTAATTGTCGCGCTCGTTCCGTTAGAAATCACTGTCGCAACGTTCTCATTCTCGCTCTTCCAGCTGATGTTAGAATACTCACTTGAAGGAAGACTAATTGCGGTTACAGAAACTTTCGCTGAATTTCCCGCTCCGCCCAAAGTCACGACATTCTGTGTGGTGGTGAAATAAATCTCAGGCTCAGTCTGAACAGCTCCTTCCGGGTAAACTGTCATTATGAATTCACAGGAATAACTCGTTCCATTTTCTATGATGCTTCCTGTAAGTTTTGACTTTCCGCTCTTTAAGCCCTTTACTGTACAGGCAAGCGGATAATCATTGTTTTTCTGCACGCTGATTACTGACGGATCAGAAATAGTCCACTTGAACTGAGAGAAATCGTACTCCACATACTCTTCTTCGGATGCACCTTCATTCTCAAAGCCCGCATGACTGCATACTACCGTAACTTCATTCCCAACGGTGAAGTTATAATAGAGCTTGTCCGCATAAAGGGCTTTCATGTTCATCAGCGTTTCTTCATCGTCCGCTGTCATAACAAGAACAGTTTTATCTGAATCTGCCTTATTGTGATGTGCATTCAGATGGCTGATTGTACTTCCAGTTCCATGAGCAGGAGCTTTTACCGTTGCAATATTTCCGTTTCCTGTTGCCGAAAGACGAGAATCATCAATGCTCCAGGTAATGCCGGAATCATCGGAAGAAGATTTATTATTTCCACGAAGCTGCACGGTATAATCCTTTGACTCACCGTTCAGGATACGAAGAAGTTCCTCACCTGTAAAATAAAGCGGCTCTTCAAGAATCGCATCTTTATTCAGAACCTTTACCAGAATCTCAGTAGGGTAGAGGATTTTCGGGTGCGTGATTGTGATTACCGCCGTTCCCTCAGCAAGCGGTTCAAGATAAGCTGAGCCATAAGAATAGGTTGCAGCAGCGGCACGTGCTGAAGTATGGAAAACTGAACCGTTTGCTGTCTCAAGATTGATTACCTTGCCTGTGCTTCCGTCCGCTGCGGTGCTTTTTACGCTCCACATAAAGCCGGATTCGTCCCCATCTTCCCCGCCTTTAAGCGAGATATTGATTGTCTGGCCTGCAGCTCCGACTTTTGTTCTGATATAGTTCTGACTTGTGGTGATATAGCAGCTTGCGTCAACTGCGTCTTTGAGCTGACCGTTTGCAATCACAAGAACTTCACGGCTATACTCACTCTTTTCGTGAGAGATAATCAGCTTGCAGGAACCGTTAGCCACACCTTTGAGCGTTACCTGATTCCCAACAGAACCAACTATTTCAGCAACATTATAATCGTCAAGAATATATTTGAAGCCGTCGATGTTATATTCGCCTTCTTTCAGATTAACAAGTTCGCTTGTTATGGTCTGCTCGGTCTCTCCAGTCAAAGTGACAACGGTTGTGCTCGGCTGGATGTACACATTCTTTACAATCGAAATTACACGGCACAGAATATCAAGCGGATAGGTTGAATCTGGGTGAGTTACGCGCAATGTGCAGCTTCCGCCATGCTTAGGACTGATTACCGCATTGTTTCCGTTGCAACTCAAGCTAATCGGGCTTTCATCATCTTTTTCGTTGATGATTTCCCACGCAAACTGACTGTCGAGCGAACTTTCTTTACCGTTCACAAGTGAAACTGAGATTGACTTGTCTCCATCGTCCTGGTTCATCGTTACAATGTTGTTGCTTGTGGTGATGTAACTTACTTCGGTTGCGTCCGCAAAGACATACACGCCCATGTAATACGGATAAGCTGCCTTTGTGTGCGTGATTTTGATTCTTGCATATCCGGCATCCTTTGCCGTAATCATACAATACTGACCTGTCGGCTGAATCGAAGCGACTGCAGGATTGTCTACGGTCCAGGTATAACCGTCAATGTCCGAAACATCGCCGCCATAAAGTGAGACAAATACCTTCTCGCTCACGCCCGGTGAAGTCTGCAAGACTGAATAATTTGAATAAATGTACGGCTCTGTCGTGACCTCGTAGTTTTCTGCAAAGCCCTTTACCGTAACAAGACAATGTGCCTCATAACCGCCGTAAGAACAGCGGAGCGAAGTCTGACCTTCTGCCAGTCCTTTAATAGTTACGCCCCAGTTAGATGATTTGTCGCACTCAATAATCGAAGCGTCATAATCCCATTTTAGCGTGATGTTTTTCTGTTCCTTGCTCGGCTTTACCGAAACAGAAACATATTCCATCGCCCCAATCTGCGTTTCTAAAGCTGTCTTTGCAAGCGAAAGCGAATTGATTTCGATTACATTTGATGTAGGGCTTTCGTCAAAGCTGTTGAAAAAGCTGCATGACGGAAATCCAAGAGCGAAACTTGCAAGCGACAAAAAACCTGCAAGCCTGAGTTTTATATTTGAGATTTTCATTAAGTACTCCTCGTGATGTAGAAAATAATCTCGTTTTAGATTTGAACTATCGTGTTCTTACATACCGTTCCTGTGTCGCAGGGATTTCCACAGGCGGAAGCTCCAGTGGCGTATTTGTAATCAGTTTGATTTCCGTGCCCTCCTTGATTTTGATTGTTGGTTTTATATCCAAAGCCTTGTTCAGGATTTTGTTTCCCATCTTGCTCGCTTCGGCGTAAACATCTGTCATTGAGTTTTTGAGATACTCGTTATTCTGCGAATTAATGTCATTTGAAATTTCCGTCTGGATAATGCTGAATATCGCAATCATTCCGAGAGCTTTAAGCGTCTCGAACGGATGATTTGAGACGCTTCCACGATAACCGCTCGCTCCCTGCGCATTTACGCCGTTCATGTTTCCAAGCTGAACCCGGTAATTGTCCGGTCGAATAAGCAGATTCCATGCGACCTGAACATCTTTCTGCCCGTAGCTCACAGATGAATTGTAAGTTGCCATCAAAAGCGAGCCTTCTGGAATCAAAAGATAAGAATGATCCTGACTTGAATACACATTCTCAGTTACGCGGGCAATTACCACGCCTGGATTGTCCGTATTGATTGCCGTGACCAGAGCACCGGAAATAATCGTTCCGTCCCAGAGAGATGCCTTGCTCAGATACTTACCGCCAGTGCTTCCAGTTCCAGAATTAAAGAAGTTTTCGCGGTTGGTGTCGCAAGCATTTGCAGCAAGGGTAGTTGAGCCTGTAGAAGCTATCCCATTTCCGAACGCTCCGTTTCCATAAAGCGAGTTCTGTAAGCTCTGTGTCTGTGCCATCTGCTGTGCAATGAATTCTTCACGACTCATTCTTTGTCCGCTGGCATTCGTGCCATAATTCCCGCTCATAATCTGCGAAACAAGATTTCCGTTCTGCTGCTGGCTTGAATAATCCAGAGCTGCAAGCCCTTCAATCTTTCTTGGGGATTTTGAATTACGGGTATCAGGTCTGTCAGATTTGTAATTTGACTTGCTTCCGACTGACGAAACAGGTGCGGTTCCGACTTCTCCCTGCTGAGGAAGCTGGAACTCTGCGGGCAAAGTTTCAAGAACATCGTCTATTTCTTTTTCTGACTTTTCGGTTTCGCTAGAATCAGACTTTTCAGAATTTCCAGACGAAAAATCAACAGGCGACTTGTCCTTAAACTCAATCACTGTCTTAGTTCCAGCCTTGTCGAGTTCACTTGAATCCTGCTGCTTTCGCTTCCGGCTTCCAGCGTTCATCGCAACAAAGGCAATCAGAAAAATCACAAGAACGCCAACCATAATCACACCGATTATCGTTCCTGTGTTGAGCATACGAGCCTCATTTTCCTCTTCCGGCGGCATAAGCTCATCTTCGTCCTCGTCTGCGTACAGTTCTTCTTCTAAAAGCTCAGCCGCATTTTCTTCTTCACTTTGAGCCGTCAGTTCCTCTGTCTGCTTTTCAGGTGATTCATTTTCGCTCATTCATCACCTCCGGCCTCAGATTTTTCCGTTACATCAGTCTTTTCCAGTTCTGCTTTCTTTGTAACTTTCTTCTCAACTACAACTTTTTCTTTTCCAAGTCTTAGCGTGATTTTGTTGATAAGGCGAGGTATCACAAAAGTGTTTTTATGAACGCTGTAATTTACGATTTCATTTTTCTCATTGAACAGAACAGGCAGCTTTTTCTGAAGAACAATCGGCTCAACCTGAATGTAGGTGCACTGTCCGTCGTCATAAATGCGGTTCGGCAAGAATTCCGGTTTTTTGAAACGTGAATATTTGATTTTGTAATCGAAGGAAAGAAGCTCAGGATTTGATACCCGCAGATAGTCGCTTACAATCTCACGACCTTTGTTCGGCTCTTCTTTCTTTGCCCAGACATTCTTTTCAAGCGGGTATGAGAATTTGACCATAGCCATATGTGTGTCCGAGAACGAACGCAATCGGAAATGATAAACACGGCGGTCTGTGATAATCACAAGAGAGGAGTCCTGCTTTGAATAGGCGGGCTTTACGAAAAGATGCTGCACATCCTTTCCTGTAAGCGGATTTTTTGCGACTCCCGCCGTTAACTCCCAAACCGATTCATCTTCCGAAAGCAGGGGAGTGCCGATAACGACTTCGCCCTCTTCTAGAACAATATCTGTCAAATGATAGGGCTGAGCGTAGACTTCGAATACAAAGTTATCATTGAACTGATAGAAAAATGTCCCGCTTTTATAATGCTCCGGCTTCTGTGTCGCCCGCTTCTGGCTGTCAGTTACCGCATCATAACCTGTGAGCTTCTTACTGTCAGTTTCGGGGTTATCATGCTGTTCAGGAACATAAACAGGACGGTCCACATATACTACTGTTTCCTCAACATCCTGTACCTTTAGTTCTTCTTGTGTCAGAAAGTTCTTTTCGTCAGCTTCATTAAGCTGCTCTTCTTCCTCAATGGAACTGGCGTTTTCAGGCGACTCTACCTTAAAGTCGTTGGGAAGTTCCATGTTCTTTGTGGTTGTGCATGAAGTAAGCAGAACGCTCACCGTAAACACATATGCAAGTTTTCTTTTCATTGGTTGTACTCCTCTTGATGTATTTTTTTGTTTTGTGACTTATTTTGTTTTTGAAGGTGTATTTTCAATCGGCTTCATGTCAAAAGCCGTAATGTAAATTCCTAGCGGATTATCCTTAATGTCCTCGTCCGAAGGCTGGAGCATTTTGACCGTAATAACCGCACGGAACAACTCATCGCTCATCATCTGCCCGGAAAGCTGTCGTGTGATAATCTGATAATCAACCTGATAAGTATCAGCGGAAAGTTTTAGCGGTTCGGTCTGGAAAATTACTTCTTTGGTGCGGTTCCCGAAATCCTTGAATGGATTGTTTTCACGAACAAGAGTTGAATACTTCTGTGCCGTTGTAGAAGTCAGAAGATGATAGGTTTTTGCAACAGATTTTTTCATCACCGTCTTGTCTGTGGAAAGCGTGTTCGTCAGACTGATGAATTCTTTGACCTGTTCCTGAACCGCAACTTCGGGAACATTGAAGTTCTGATAGTTTCTGCGGGAAACAGGTCCGATATACTGCGTTTCGCCAAAATCATTCATCGTAACAAGTACGGGAATTGAATCCGGGCGGCTAACTGCAAAAATGGTGATTCCGATGGAAAGAAAAAAAGAAAGGGTAGCCACAATAACCACGAATTTCAGAATCCGGTTCTCCTGCTGCACCTGACCGCAAATATAGTCAAAATGCTGGAGCTGCGGGTTGAAAGGGGTTGCGTTGGTTCCCTTTGGCAAGAAATTTTTTGAACTCAATGTACCTCCCTGGGCAGGTCAGTACAATTTCAGAATATCTAAAAGCGGGCTTTTGGTCAATATTTCATTTAGTACATATCAGGCGGAGATTTCAACTCAGACTTGAAATCTCCGCCAATATTGACATTTCATTTATCTTTCAAATCCGTATGATTTATCATTAACGACACGGATATTTCGTTCTGAAATCTGCTTCTTCAATCCACCTGCAGGAGCGGAAATTGATACAGTCTTTCCTTCAAGATTTTCCTTGTGAAGCTGATAAACCGGGACATAGATTCTTTCTTTATCCGTTCTGATAATAATCGCGTCATTCCAGCTTTCGTCTTTATCAAAATTGATTGTCTTCTCAACTACACCGTAAACGCTTCCACCTTCAAACAAACGCAGGGGTAGAGTAGATGATTTGAGAAATTCATCAAGAAACAAATTGTATCGTCCGCTTGCCTGTAATACTTCCTGCCATTCTGGATTCAGCGTGAAAAAAGCATCTTCTTTCTGTGCAAGTTTTATTGTTGTCAGATATGCAAGCCTGTTCTGTAAACTCTGATCCAGGTTATTTGCAAAAATCTTTCCGTCATATTGCAACAACCTCTCGTCAAGACTCGTCCATCTGGCCGCTAGAGGAAGCCGTTCCTTTGACGCCTGGATTTCTTCATAACTTCGCTCACCTATCATTGCTGTTGTCATTTCAGAAAGCACTTCCCGCATGGTCGTCTTAACCATCTCTTTTGCAAAAAATACTCTTCGTCCGTTCTTGTCTGTTCCGTTGATTGCAAGATGTGCATGACGATGAGAGGTATTATTGTGGATGCAACTTTCCCAGTAAAGCTTGTAGCCCGTAAGATTTTCCAATCGTTCAATGAACTTCCCTGTCAAAAGCTTCAAGTCCACATTCTGACTTTCCGGCGAGATGATGCATTTGAAATGGTCTTTGTCCATGTTCGCTTCATATTCCGAAAGGTCAGTTCCAAACAATTCCGGTTTTTCCTCGACTTCTGATTTCTCAGTCTGCGGCATATAGGTTTTCAGGTATTTCAAATGAGATTCTTTTGAGTGGCCAATCGACATCTTAAAAGTGACTCTCTGCTGGCGTGAGTTATCCGAACCTTCCGACTTTGCATGAAAACCGCTGTTTCCATAAACGGCATTCTGTAATTTGTGCCATCTGGCACTTTTTGTTTTAGTGAGATTTTTCAAAATCCTGTTCAGGTTCCCAACATCGTCTTTTCTATACGCTGGTCTTCGCCAGTCATAAAGCCCGGTGTCTTTCTCAGGATTTTCTTTTTTGAGATGATTAAAAATTAATTTGATATTCGCCATATACGCTCCGTTTTTAATGCGCCACTTGGCACATCAGATTGATATATGGACAGGTCGGATTAAATGTATCGAAGCAAGAAGCAAAAGGTCAAGACAGCAGAAACCAGCAAAAACAGGGTTGTGCCACACGAAAATGCCCCGTGCCACAAATCTTCGTAGGTATTACAAGAAATTAAATACTTCCGTGCCACATTTTTTTATCTTGTGATCAGTTGGTTCAAGAAACTTTCATCACTTTAGTCACTTTGCGCCATCTGGCACATCACAAATTGCTTGATTCTCTTCCTCAAAATCACTATCTTAATCCAATCATACTTCGACCTGCCCAGGAAGAGGTTTAATGATTATACTTACCGAAAAACCGAGCGTTGCAAAAGACTTCGCTTCGGCACTGGGCTGTAGTTATTCCGCAAAAGACAGATGCTACAAAAGTTCTGACGGAAAAACTACGATCGCAAACTGCGTGGGGCATCTGTTCAACCTGGCAGAACCTGCCGCCTACAATCCTTCCTTCAAAAGCTGGAAAAATCTTCCTGTCATTCCCGAAAAGTTCATATATGAACCAAGCGAAAATCTGAAAGATGTCGCAAAGAATGTCGTTTCGCTTTTGAAACAACACAAAACGGATGAAATCCTGATTGCAACTGACGCTGACAGAGAAGGGGAGATTATCGCGCGGGAATGTTTGAATGCTGCCGGAATTACCGATTCCGACAATATCCGAAGGTTTTGGGTTTCTCAGGCTCTCACAAAAGATGTGATTCTGGACGGAATCAAAAATGCCCGACCGATTTCCGATTATGACTTTCTTGCCAAACAAGGCTTCGCACGACAGAAAGCTGACTGGCTCATCGGAATGAACGCAACTCGTTATGTATCAAACAGGATAAACGGCGGGGGAGTGCTTGCTGTTGGCCGGGTTCAGACAGCAATCCTTTCAGAAATCGCCAGACGCTGCGAGGAAATTTCCAGCTTCAAGCACGAAAAATACTACGAAGCAGAAGCAACCTTGCTTGCGCCAGATGACACATCATGCGTAACTGCAACTTTTGAGAAAGACGGTTCTACGCAATTTTCCGATAAATCCACAGTCCAGAAACTGGACTCTCTCGAAAACAAAACTGCAAAACTTGTTTTCGTAAAACACGACAAGCGCACTGTGAATCCGCCGCAGCTTTACAACCTGAATGACCTTCAGAAAGATGCATTCGCATACTTCGGCTACTCTGCAGAAATGACTCTTTCAGTCGTCCAGAGGCTTTACGAGAATTACAAATGCGTTTCTTACCCCCGCACTCCTAGCCGAGTAATGGGAAGTCACAATGTTGAACTTTGCCGTGAACTTTTCGACAAAATGCTCCGTGCTTCGCCTGAATACTTTGAGCTTCACTCAGTTGCTGAAATCAATGAAAGCAACAAACGGATTTTTGATGATTCAAAACTGGAAGCACATCACGCACTTATTCCTCTCAGCACATTACCTGAAAATGCAACAGTTGAAGATGACAACATCTACTCGCTGATTCTTGAACGCTTCATGCTTGCTTTTGCCCCAGCTTGTGAAATGGAGAACATGACCGTACATCTTTCCGTAAACGAGAATATCTTTGTCGCAAGAGGAACGAAAGTAATAAATGCCGGCTGGAAAGATTACCGCAGATTCACCAGAAATCTTGGTAACAAAACTGAAATGTCGGACGCACAGGATTTGAGCGAAATCGACCTTGAAAATCTTGCGGTGAAATCAATCGAAATAAAGGAAAAATTCACAAAGCCGCCGAAACATTACAACGAGGCAAGCCTTCTTGCGTTCATGGAAAACCCTAAGAATAGCGACAATCAGAAGCTCGCAGGTCTTGGAACTTCCGCTACCCGCCATACCTTCATTCCGAAGTTAATCCGCAATAAGTTCATCACCGCAGAAAACAAGAATCTTCAGGTTACTAAACAGGGCGAACAGCTGCTTGAAATGCTCTCGAAAACACCCTTCAAAAATCTTTCAGATATATCGGAAACCACCAGATGGGAAGAAGAACTTTCCGAAAATCCAGATTCTTTCCTCGAAGAAATCAAGTCCTACATCAAGAATGCAGTTTCGGAGGCAGTAGCTTGAACGAATCACTTTTCTTTTTTTCGCGGAACGGCTACGAAGTTCGGAAACTCAAAGTTCTTGGCACGACTTATTACATTGTTACCGGAAAAGGTAAACGCTACATCAGAAAATCGCTCAAAAGCGTGAATGATATTGTCGGTGAACCTTAAACGATAAATCAAGCCGAAAAAAAGCAGGGGAGCAATTTTTTGTTCCCTTGCCTTGCAATTCTATCTTTTCAAAATTACTCCGAAGTTCTTCTCGTAATTCTTTGAAACCTTGTATTTCCCTTCATAGTATTTCCGTACATGTGCGTTCATGCACTTAACAGGCTGGTTGGAATAGCTGAATAAATTAAAGAGCCTTAGTAATTCTGACTGAGGGAACCGTTTAAGACCGCACGGATTTAAGTCATACAAACGAAGCAGAAAGTAAACCATGTCTTTATCCCTATGTTTGTCTGTATTGTGATATTTTGGAGCCCAAGGATTATTTCCAGACTTTGCTTCCATTATCACGTCCGAATAATTTTTTAACAGAACCTCTGTCAGTTTTTCAAAAACAACAGGTGATTTTACAAATGTCTGTATCCTGTCAAATCTTTCAGATGGATGTTTTTTCAGATACATATTTATAAAATCACAAATACAAAATTCGTTGGTAATTCCATGAGATTCGAAGAGAAGTTTTTCGGATTGTTCATATATATCTCCAAAAATTGTTTTCAATTCGTTCAGAAATGAACTCTGCTTGCGTATAATGTAATCCAGAGAAAATCCTTCATATTGCGGGCACTCCATTTTATAAAGACCGCTGTTCTGAAATCCAAACTGTTTGTATAAACTCATAGGCACCACAAAAATAGTCCTTCCCATCGGGTTATTCAGGAAAGATTCTGGTGTGACATAAAACGAAAACTGGTTTAGGAGACCTTTTACAAAAAAAGTCAGGACCTGCATAAGTCGTTCTTCTATTCTACGAAAATCAGTGTAAAGAAGGCTCAAATCATTAATATATCCACTACACGGAATTTCACTTGCCCGAAAAAGAGAAACTGCCGGAAAGATGGAATTTATATCAGGAACAGCCTCGTCCGGAATGTATCGGACAGCAACAGAAAGTCTGAGAAATTCTTTTACCTCATAAATAATTTTATCAATCCTAATATTGTTTTTGTCATACTCCAAATCCGAAGCTGTACAAAGCACATCTGAGAAAAGCGACATAAGTCCATGAATCATATTCTTTGACCTTTCAAATTCACGCATTGCTTCAGAAATGTGCTGTTCACTCGTCAGCGAAAGCATTGATGATTTCTTAACCTGAACAAAACCTGTCAAAACAGAGTCGATTACAGAAAGCACTTTTAACAGATATTCACTTACAGATCGAATTTCCGAAAATTTATATGTAATAAATGTAGTCGTAGAAAATATGGATTTTACATCAAGAAAGCTATAGCAGGGCAAAGTACCAGACATATCACGAAGCGATTTATTATAAAGTTCCGCACTGTTGAAAGTTTCCTGTTCTAAATGAAATTCGTTTACTCTCTGTTCTTCTGACTTTTTTTCAAGAAATGAAATGTCAAAATCGATATCCTTAAAGCTATTAATTTTTGATGTATAACCCTGTGCAAGTATTTTTACAGAATTTCCAACAACCATCTTTGTCCTAACCTATATGAATCAATAAAAGTGTGAAAGGTAATAGTAATTTAAATTAAATATCTAGTCAATAAATATACTTTTTTTAGTATTTCTTATAACTTTATTGATTATTTTTTCCCCAGTTTATATAATGCAATCCGGTAGCTTGAATGGAAGGTGCAGAATTTTGGACAAAAGTTAAAAAGCGACTCAAAGAACTGGATAAAAAGCAGGACTGGCTTGCTTCTAATTCCGGGCTACTTGTGCAAACTCTCCGAAATAATATTCATAACGACAGACTTCCTTCATTAAAAGACACACTTTCTATCTTAAAAACATTAAATCTTACATGGGAAGAATTCGAGCATTATCCAAATCTAACTTCAAAAGACGGAATTCGGAATATCCCGGTTAGCGAACAGTATTTTTCTGCAGGTCACGGACAGTATGTTCCTGATGATTATGTGGAAACAAAGGATTATGTTGCTGTTCCGAATTCGTTAAAATATCTGGGTGAAAATATCCGTGCTGCCTATGTTCGAGGCGATTCAATGGAGCCTACCTTTTTTAATGAAGACATAATTATCTACGACACCAATGGTTATGATGGAAATGAAGGTATATATGCAATCATCTACAACGGAAAAGGATTTGTAAAGCGACTCCAGCCAACCAAAAACGGCGTAAACATAATCAGTGACAATAAGATTTATGAGCCAATGTTTGAAAGTTCAGAAAGTGATGATTTTATCGTAATCGGGCGTGTAAGATATTCAGTCCACAAGGTCTAGACTTTACTTACTATAATATACCTTCTGTCTACCTAAATAGTTATATTATAAAGATTTATACTTCTTATAATTTCAGTATAACCTATCGCAGATTTTAAATCAAGGCAAAATTTTTTGAAAGATTTGAAAAGGAAAGAAGTCATTTATCCAAATTCTGCTGACTTCTTTTGAATTGGAATTACAGGAACAAAGCTCCGAGCGGACTTGCCATTGCTAAGATTCCAAGAACAATCAGCACCCACCAGTACCTGGCAAGCAAGCATAATACAGGAATTGCAACAATCGCTGAAATTATTGTAACAATCATAAGCTACGACCTTTCAAGCTGGATTGCCTGGTACATTTCAGTCCGAACATCCTGTTTTGTAGTCTTGAAGATGCTGTCAAAGTAATCAAAGTATGTATATCTGTGCCATTTGCCGAAATCGTCCACATATCCATCATCTACATTCGGTGCATAGAACGAAACTCCGCCAATTCTAGTTGCTTCATACATACTGCTGTAGCCTGGCTGCGCAAAAAGTTTCCGTGCAAAGATAAATCCGATTGTCAGATCAGGATTTTTCACAGAAGTCGCATAGCCCTGGATTCCAAGAACCTTGTCTGTTCCATCCAAAGTCACGGTTCTGTCTGATCCTAAATTAAGTGCAAGACCGTAGTACATCAGATTATTGAACTTGAAAGCATAAAGCTCACCATCAATCGAAATGTACTGCTCATCAAGGAATACTACCTCATGATGTCTGTTCATCTTATCCACCGTGCTGAACTTTCTGAGATATGAGCCGTCTCTGATTTCCGACTCTGCCCTTCTCTCCACTGTTTCAAGAGATTCTGTTACCGGAACTGTGTAATCTCTGCCGAAAATTCCTTTCGCCGTTGCACAGGAAGTCAGTGAAACCAGCACAATCACAAAAGCTGCCTCAAATGATTTTTTCATACGCTTCTCTCCCCTTCCCTAAAAATCCATTTCAAGATTTGAAAGACAAGATTCTATGTTGTCTCTGGTAATTTCCCATCCTTGTTCCTGGCATTTAGTCACCGCCCAAACACCTGCTTCCATCGCACTCATTGATTTAAGGACACCGGGAAAGTCCGTAATGCTCAGTGGCATTACCGTTGTGGCATTTTTCACGAGAGTCGGCGTATCATCATCAAAGATGAAGTTCTCATCTTTCATTCCGCCCTGCTCTTCTATCCGTATCTTCGATTTTACAAACGCGAGATTCGGATAATCCTTTTTGAATTCGACCATTGTCATAGGCACTCCTTACCCTTAGGGATTTTTATGTGTTTATGCCTATAATATAATGTCGGTTTTTGAATAAGTCAACGAGATATTCAAGATAATTCGGAAAGACACCTTTACATTTATTTTGATTTTGATTTTTCTTCTGGAGTTTTTTTCTCGTATTTATTTATCTGAGTCTTGGGAAGATGTAATTTATCGACTATGAATTTACTTACAGTCTTATTATCCTCAGATGCAAACAGCCGTAACATATCTGCCTGTTCTTTCGTAAGAGTAATTGTAATCGTTGTTGAATTTTTGCCAGTAACTTTTCGCCCGGCCCCTTTTCTGGCTCCGCCCCAGTTATGTTCATTCATATTTAAATAATACCTCAAAAAACTTGATTTGACCAACGATATATTCGAGACAGTGAATTCAAAAACAATTGACTTTCGACTAATTTGGAGTTAGACTCCAAATTAGTCGAAATACTTAAAGGGGGCTATATGTATATCAATCGTCATATACTGCCATATCTGAGCAGAATGAAAAATCAATTCCGAGTGCTTCTGGTTACTGGTTCTCGACAGGTTGGAAAATCAACATTATTGAAAGAAAAACTACTCCCCGAATATGAATATGTAACCCTTGATGATTTAACGGAGCTATCGCTCGCTCAAAATGATCCTGCACTATTTTTTAAGAACCATCCTCTTCCTGTCATTGTTGATGAAGTGCAACGTGCCCCTGATTTATTTCTTCAGATAAAACTCCTTGCTGATAATTCAAAAGAAAAAGGACAAATTATTCTTACAGGCTCACAAAGCTACAAGTTGTTGAGCAAAGCTGCTGATTCTTTGGCAGGACGAGTCTGCATCATAAATATGGCTTCTCTTTCGCTTCGGGAAAAATTCAACATTAACTTTAATACTGAATTCCTCCCAACAACAGACTATATAGAAATGCGAAAGAAATCAGTAATACCATACGAAAACCTGTGGAATCATATCTGGCGGGGAAGTATGCCGGAATTAGCTGATGATTCAATCGAATGGGAACCGTTTTATCGGTCTTATATCCGCACTTATCTTGACCGGGATGTGGCTGACATTATAACCGCAAAAAATCTCGTTAAATTCCACAACTTCATGCAATGCATAGCCGCTCGTGTCGGGGAACTGTTTAATGCGGATAGTCTTGCCCGTGATGTTGGGGTCACAAGTAAAACTATTGCAGAATGGACAAGCATACTGGAATCTTCCGGCGTAATCAGACTTTTACAGCCTTATGAAAAGAATGTTTCAAATAGGGCAGTAAAAACTCCAAAGATATATTTCATGGACACAGGCTTAGTTTGCTTCCTTGTAGGATGGACCTCTGCACAAGTCGCAATGAATGGAGCTATGGCTGGCGGGCTTTTTGAAAACTTCGTTGTCAGCGAAATAATCAAATCATACTACAATGCCGGGCATGAAACAGAAAAAATTTATTTTTACCGCGACAAGGACAAAAGAGAAATAGATTTAGTCATTGAAAAAGATAATACCCTTTACCCTATTGAAATAAAAAAATCGGCTCGCCCAGGAATTGAAATGGCAAAGCATTTTCCAGTACTCTCAAAAATTGCTGGCACTTCTGTAGGTCAAGGCTGTATTATATGCCAATGTGATAAACCAATGTATTTAAGCGATGATGTAGTTTCCCTACCGATTGAATACATCTAATTCTTTCCGACTATTTTGGAGTCTGACTCAAAAATAGTCGTTTTTTCTTAGTTCTAAGATAGATTATGTACTAATTGAAATATTTTTCAAAATCTCATATACTCCTTTCATAAACAAAAATCTTGCCTGCCCAGGTAAGGATTTGTTTTGAAAGAAAAGGAAGAATTTTCTAGACTTGACCCGGACAGTTCGCACACATTCAGATGGCTTGCGCTGCTCAACTGGGTTATTCCAATCTGCCTTGTAATCACAGGGCTTATAATCACGACACAAAAATTTGCACCTCTCATGAACTACGACCCGCGAGTGGTCGGAAAGCCTTTCCTCATTTTCAAGAACGGCTACAGGCTATACAATCCTCTCGTCTTCCTGATTGGAATGATGAAATTCGCTTTTAATGACGCATACTCGTACTACTTTTTTCAGGCAATTCCAGCGACTTTCATCTGTCTTTCCCTTGCAGCACTGACTTTCGTAATCACAAGCATTCTCCTGAGCTGTCATCAGAAAAACCAGCACATTCACGGAACAGCCCGCTATGCGACACGAAAGGACTTGAAGAACTACGGAATGCTCCAGCGTCATGGTGTTGTCTGCGGGGAACTTGCAGAGGCTAAGATTCCGTACAAGATTGATGTCGAGAAGGCATCCCTCACCCTACACTGCAAAAAGCCGGCTCCTCTTATCTGTCATTCAGGAAGAACAAACACGCTGATGATTGCTCCTACAAGAAGCGGAAAAGGCGTTTCAACCGTAATTCCGACCTGCCTGAACTACGGCGTTCCGTACAAGGCTTATGACAAGAAATCCCACAAGAAAGTCATAAAAGGCCGAGGTTCAATGGTTATATTTGATCCAAAAGGAGAGAACTGGGCTGCGACTGCGGGCTACCGCTCAAAGTTCAGCAAGGTAATTCCGTTCCGTCCTCTCGACCCGAACGACAATACAGCCCATTACAATCCGATTTGGGAAATCCCTGATTCCCCGAGCGAGGCTTTTAGCTGGGCGGACAGTATCGGAGAAATCTTCTTCGGCGGAGACACTGCGAAGGCCGCCGCTGACGGAGCAACCCAGTATTTCAACAACACGGCACGCGATATTTTCTCCGGGGTCGTGCTTCATGTCCGTTTCTGTAAATCAATTCCGTGGAAAGAAAAGAACCTTGCGACAGTCCTTCATATTTTCTCAAGCGCGACAAACGATGATGAGAAAAAAGCCGGAGCACCGAACGCAAATCCGCAGAATCAGAACGAAGAGAACGGCGGCCCAGGAGCAAAGATGCTCGAAGAGCTTATCAAATCTGACCACGGAAACGAAAAGATTCATCAGCTGATTGTGGAGGCTGCGAACAGAAGCAAGATTCAGACTCCGAAGGAGCGGGCTTCCACCTACTCTACTGTATTCAGCAAAATCTCGCTTTTCCAGGATCCGCTTCTTGCTCAGGCAACAGCATACTCGGATTTCAGCGTAGATGATTTCATCAACTCAAAGAACGGAATCAGCCTGTACCTCATCGTGCCTTACAACCATATCAAGCGAATCAGCCCGGTATTCAGAATGATTATCACTTTCATGATCAAAAAGTTCAGCGCGGGCGAAACAAACGCAAATGAAGTAAAACTCAAGATTCCTTGCCTCTTCCTTCTCGACGAATTCCCCGTCCTAGGATTTTTTCCTGACATCGCATTAAATGCTGGAATTTTGGCAGGTTATGGGGTCACATTCTTCATTGTCTGTCAGGCACTAAATCAGATTGTCGATGTTTACGGCGAAAACCATCCATTCCTCGACCACTGTAAGACTATCATCCTTTACGCACCAGGCTCAATCAAAGACGCACGGACTTTCTCTGAATCAATCGGAAACCGCTCCGTCCTTCTGGATAACATCAGCGCAAGCGGCTCGAAGTTTCAGGCAGGATTCTCAAGCTATTCCCGCTCAAGCCAGGAGACAAGCACAACACTCATAAATCCTGACGAGCTTATGAAGCTGGAATTCAGCAGGGCAATAATCATGAATCAGGGAATGCCGCCGTACAAGGGAAAGAAGGTCGTTTACTACGAAGACCCGCGTTTTAAAAACAAGGCGTTCCTCGAAGTCCCAAGCATGGACTGGATTCGCCGTCAGATGAAGTCTCTTCCGAGCAACAAAATCAAACACAAGGACGAAAGCCCGATTGCAAAGACAATCAAAGAAGTCGAGAGCGTGAGCATATCACGCCTTGTCCCGGCGAATTATGACCCATTCGGAACAGAAACAGCATAAGGAAAACAAATGGAAAAAGACGAATTTGCAAAACACGACCATACGAAAAATGTCCGCTTCACTCCTCGACTTGTGGAGCTTATCGAAATGAAGGCAACGGAAAAGAACACGACATTTTCTGAAATCGTCCGCATTGCCTGTATGGACTACCTTAACAACGAAATCTCGGACGCACAGCTTATCTACGCTTCGCTGAACGACAGCAAGCAGAAACTGCGTTTCCTGGAAAATAAGACGGAGCTTCTTGCGGTTTTCATCATGGAAATGGCAAGAAGGATGATTAAGACGCTTCCGAACCGTCAGAGCGTGAGCGATGAAGTCGCTGAACTTGAATTCCAGAAATTCTTAGACGACAGCACACTCTCGCTCAAAAAGCAGCACGGCGGATTACTGGAAGCAATGGTTTTGGACATATACCAGAAGTCCGGGGAGGAAAACTAATGGCTTCGATTGACGGGTTCCAACAGCAGGTTAAACAAGACAAATGGATACGCAACCTGGAAGATGATATGAATCTGGTCATCCCCTTCATCGAAGACAAAAGAGTAACAGATATTGCCATTGGAATTGGCGGTGAACTCATCGTTGAGAGCATGGGAATCGGAAAACAATTCACGGGCATTTTCTTTGATGATGCCACGACAACCAGAATCATCTATGCTTCGGCAGCCGTACTGGGAGTTACCATTGACCCGAACAACCCGATTGTTGAGGGTGTTCTTCCGAACTGGAAGATCCGAATTGAAGGAATCCTTCCGCCACGAGCAACTGAAAACCCGATGTTCTTTATCCGTCGCCCACCTGCAGAAGTCTTTCCGCTCGAAAGTTATGTGGAAAGAGGACAGATGACACAGGAACAGTTTGACCTTCTGGTAGAGCATATCCAGAAACGGAGCAACATCATCATCGGAGGGGAAACAGGCTCAGGTAAAACGACTTTGCTGAACGCAATCATAGACAAAATGCGAGAGTTCACCCCTAACGACCGCTTCTACATCGTAGAAGACGCAGGAGAAATCCAGTGCAAAGCCCGTGACAGAGTACCAATCTGGGCGGCAGGAAAAGACACGCTCAAAGCGGTAGGAATTGCACTTCGCTGTAATGTCTCAAGAATCATTTTCGGAGAACTTCGCTACGGAGATGTAACGAATGAAGTTCTAAAAGCATGGAACACAGGACATACAGGAAACGCAAGCACAATCCACGCTGACAGCTGCCTTTCAATGATTAAGCGAATTGAAGATTTGCTTCGCGAGGTGATTCCAGGGGAACTTCCCAATGTCTCGCAAAGCGTTCAGCTTCTGGTTCACATGAAGCCCACTGAGAACGGGCCTGTACTGGATGAAATCCTGGAAACAAAAAACTTGAAATAGCGGAGTGAGAGCAACACGCTCCGCAAAACAACACGAGGAGTACAACTTAGTATGAAAAACAATCTTTCTAAAACCGTAAAATCGGCTCTTACATCAAAACACTTTATTGCATGTGCGTTCATTTTTGCAGCGTGCATCGTACCGACTTTTGCCGCAGGTTCCGGAGAGTCAATCGCAGAACTCGACACATGGGCAGACAAAATTCTTGAGCTTTTCCAGTCAAGTTGGGTAAAGGCAATCCTTCTTGTCGCCCTCATCGTTGAGGCCATCGGAATGGTTCTCGCCGGTCAGCAGGGTGGCGGCGGTCAGATGATTAAGAAATTCGCTCCGTGGATTATTGGAACAATCATCCTTCTTTCGGCCTCAAGCATCTGCTCTTACTTCCTTGACGGACTTTCTTTTGAAATCGCAATGGCGGACACACCTCATACAGAAGCTGTTTCCTCTCTTCCGTCACAGGCTCTGCCCTCCCCTGCCTTATTGCCAGTCGCAGCAGTTTGACACTAAGGAGTTGAATAACAATGGAAGAAATCTCCGTATTCGATTATTCAACTCCCGTCCACAAAGTATTGCTTGAGCCGAACCTGCTTCTTGGAATCGGGCTGACTCCGGCAATGCTCATCATGGTACTCACCATCGTACTTATGAACATCGTAAGCATATGGTGTGTAATTATCGGAATCTTTCTATATGTAATAGCCAGAATGGTCTGCAAGAATGACCCGTACGCACTCACCGTGCTTTTTGATAGGCTTCTGGCTCCTGATGTCTGGAGGGCAGATTGAAAATACCATCATTAGATTTACTCAAATTCAAAGAACCACAGAACCAACTCAAATATGTGCTTCCGTGGTCTTTTATCATTAGCCCGGGCATTTGCCTTCTTAAAAATGGAGCGCTCATGACGACCTATCAGGTTGAATATCCTGATTTGGAAGCCTCGTCCGCCCCAGAGATTGCAAGCATGGCATCCCTTTTCAACAGGAGCGCAATGACACTTGCCCAGAACGAAGGCTGGGCTTTGTTCTTCGATGTGAAGAGGTACAAGACAAAAGACTATCCTGCAGGAGACTTCTCAAACCTTGCGGGCTGGCTCATCGACCAGAGACGGGCGGAAAACTATCACAAGTTCGGGGAGCACTTCACAACCGAATATTACATCACATTTGTCTATCAGCTTCCGAGCGACATTGATTCGAAAACCACAGGCTTTTTCTTCAAGAATAAGACAAAGAATCAAAAAGTCATAAACAAGGTTGTAAAAGGTAACAATTTTCCTAAGATACAGAAGGAAGCAGAGGATTTTCTTGATGAATGTGAGAAAGTCATGGGAACGCTTGCGGTAAAGCTGTGGATTCACCGTCTCACCGACTCCGAACTTTTCTCTTACATCAAAAGCACTGTTTCTCTGAACAGACAGAACCTTTTTTATCCCGAAGATACATTCTTCTTTCTTGATAACTATCTCTGCGACATGGATGTTCAGAACTCACAGCCTCTCAAAATCGGGGATTACTATGCTCCTGTCATGGGAATCATGGATTTTCCCAACAAGACTTATCCCGCAATCTTTGACGCTCTGAACCGCACAATGACTGAGTTCCGCTGGACCACAAGGTTCATTCCGCTCTCAAAGGAAAAATCCACGAAGGAAGCGGAAAAATATCAGAACCGTTTTTACTCTGCCCGCAAGTCAGGAATGACGCTCTTCACCGAAATGGCGATGAATGTCGAAATTGACAAGGAGAACAAGGGCGCACTTGAAATGGAAGCCCAGGCTTCTGACATTCAGGGCGACATCGCACTGGGAGAATATGTCCTCGGCTATTACACATCAAACCTAATGGTTTGGGATAAGAAGCTTGAAAATGCAAAGCTGAAGGCACGGAAACTCCAGCAGGTTGTGCGCTCATGCGGATTCTCTGTAAAAGAAGAGACTTTCAACAATACTCAGGCATGGCTTGGAATGATGCCGGGAAATGTGTACGCCAACATACGTCGCCCACTCATCTCGACAAAGAATTTCTCAAACATTATTCCTCTCAGCTCCGCATGGCAGGGGCTTCTTCACAATGACTTCACAGAAGAAACCTGTGGCTCTTCAATCCCGCTCTGCACCTGTTCAACAAGCTACGGAACTCCATTCTTTCTGAACCTTAATGTCCGTGATGTCGGCCACACTTTTGTCTTTGGTCCGACAGGAGCCGGAAAATCCACCCTGCTCGCTCTCCTCATGGCTTCTGCGACAAAATACAAAGACGCGAACATCGTTTGTATCGACAAGCAGCTTTCAAGCCGTGCGCTTATGGTCGGTGGAGGCGGAATCTACATTGAGCCAGGAAAAGATGAAGTCGCGTTCCAGCCGCTTTCGGAACTTAAATCTCCCGATGAATGTACACCGTCTGAATACACGGAAAGCCTCATGTGGTGCCAGCAGTTCATCGAAGGACTGCTCGCTCAACAGAATATAGAAATCACCCCAGAAATAAGCAAAGTGATTTCTGAGACACTGCGACTTATCTCGCAGAAAGACAAAAGCCGCAGAACTCTCACTACTTTCCAGCAGTATGCGACTTATTCTGACCCGGAAAATGGTTCGAACACCATCAGAATCGGACTTGACCCTTATTGCTCTGGCGGTCAGTTCGGCTCGATTTTTGACGCAGAGGAAACAACTCTTCCGCTCTCAAAGCTGATTACAATCGAAATGGGAAGCCTCATGCGACTTTCAGAAAAAGCCGTTGCCCCTGCCCTCATGTACATCTTCCGCTATCTTGAAAAACTGTGGAACCTGCCGACAGGCTCAAAACAGCCGCTCACATTCCTTTTCCTTGACGAAGCGTGGCTTTACCTTCAGCACCCGATTTTCGCGGGCTTCCTGCAGGAATGGCTCAGAACGCTCAGAAAGAAAAAGGTCTTCTGCATTTTCGCAACACAGGAAGTCGCCGCTGCCGCAAAAAGCTCGCTCTCTGACACGATTGCTCAGCAGTGTCTTACAAAGATTTACCTTGCAGACGAATCTGCTACAACACCGGGACTTGTTGAGAGCTACCGTTATTTCGGTCTTACGGATTCTGAAATCCTTGCATTGTCAAACGCAACTATGAAGCGCGATTACTATTTCAAAAATCCGAACGGATGCCGTATGTTCACGCTCGACCTTGACCCATTCCAGCTCGCACTTATTTCTCCTGACCATGAGATGCTCGACAGGATTGAAGCAGAGCATGGCCGAAACACTACAGAGCCACTTGCCTTTGAGATTCTTGAAGAGACAAGAAAGAAGTTTGCAGATTTGGGGAAAGACACAAAGCAGGTGAACTTCGAGAAATACAAGAAAATGCTTGCAGCCTGTTAATCAACAAACCAAGAGGAATACATCATGAGTTTAAAACAAAAAATCACCATCGCAATTATAAGCCTTGCTTTCGCCACACCAAATCTTTTTGCTTCCGGCTATCCGGTCTTCGATGTTTCGGGATGGCTTACCGCTCTCGACCAGCTTTATCAGCAATACGATATGGTTATTAACTCAATCACGACAATAGAAAACCAGTACATGCAGATTCAGCACGCAGTTGAGCGGGCAAAATCCATTGACTGGGATAACATCAGGTTTGACGGCGACTTCGACCTCAGAAACGACATAAAGGACGCAAATCGCCGTGTGAACAAACTTTTGAACCAGGCTCGTATCATCAAGAACACAATCACGACGCCATCGATTGATTGTGGATATGGACGCTATTCTCTCGCGGACCTTTGCGGAATGAACGGTTCCAATCACAACTTCTTTTCCGCAGTCGGAACGATGGAACGCTATATGAGCGATTCGATGAGCAATACAATCAAGAATATCGAAAATGGTCTCACCGAAAAACAGCGGATTTCAATCTGGCGAAAATACGGCATCTCACCTAGGAATTATCTTTTCGTCCAGCAGTCCGTAGCACAGGTAAAAAACGCAGCCTCAAAAGTTCTTGCCAAGGCAACCGATGAAGCCATCGAGCTGAACCGTGAGGAGAAAGTCGCCAGAAGCAATGCCGTAATTGAAGCTGCATATTCACAGACAGACTCAGACGGAAATATGACCGATTCTGCTGCGAACGAGGCAAACCTGTATCTTTCCCAGCAAACTGTGGACGGACTTCTATCGATTGAGGAATCAGTGAACGACCTTGCAAGCCTTGAAGCAAGCCGCCTTATCGCTCAGGAAAATGAAAAACAGGTGGAAGCAGACCAGCTGGCAGCAGAACAGCAGAGACAGGAATCCTTTGACAGCAAAGTTCCAGATTCTTTCAGAAAATAAGGGGGTGCTCGTGACACACACAGTAACAGGCTGGATTGATATTCCTGTCATTCAGGCAATCGAATATTTCTCCGGCGTACTTTCAACTTTCTACAAATGGGGAACTCACTACGCAGTCGCAATCGGCACAATCGGACTTTGCTGGTCAGCATTCAAGCTGATAAACAGCCGTTTTACCGTCCGTGATTTCTGGTGGGACACTTTCTATAAATGGCTTTTATTCATTCTCTTCATGTCGATTTATCCGCTTGTCACGATGGGAATATCTGCCGTAGGGAACCGTATCGGCATTCAGGCAGGAAAAGGTAAACAGGCAATTATCGACTCCCTCACTTCGATGAAGCAAAGCATTGAGCAGGATTTAGCCATACAGGAAAAATGGGCTGATGAGCTTGAAGTTGAGCTGAACTCAAACTTTGAGAACTTCACTTTTGAGACTAGCTTCGGAAATTCTGAGAACTACAATTCCTACATAGATTCCCTGACAGAAGAAATCGGAGCAGCAAAATTCAATTCAAAGAGCGAGAAGAAAAAAGCTCTGGAACTTGTGAACCAATACCGCGAGAAAAACAAATTCCACAGTTTATTCGGTGCAAGAACATTACAGGCAATCAAGGATATTCTTGTTGAAAAACGACCCGACGGTTCAAATGGTGATGTACTCACAAGCTCTTACATTGACCTCGACATCTGGCTCAAAAATGCAGACGGATCAAACTCTTACTATCTCTCCCCTTCGGCAATTTTGCGCGTATCAATTTTGGGCTGCCAGATTATGTGGGAAAAAAACCAGATTGCTTATGCCCTCGACCTCGATGAAATTGATGAAGAAAAAATCAGCTTCATGAAAAAGGGGTTCAACAAAATGTCAGCGACAATAGCTCATGTTCCGACTATGATTATGACCATGCTCTGCTGCGTGGTTCTCATAGCCTGCTGTATTTTCGCTCTTATTCAGTATGTTATGACGATTCTGGAATATACAATCGTGATGGGGATTGGGGCTTTCTTCATTCCTTTCATTCTATTTGACGGAACGAAGGATTTACCTAAAAAACTCGTCCCCGTTTTTACAGGATTCTTCATCAAGATGATTGTAATGACAATCTGCCTCTTCTTTGTCTTTTACCTTTTCATTCAGGAAACCGTAGACATCATGGCAGAAAACGGAGGAATGAACTGGGTGTCTTTCGCTACAATCTGCTTCACAAGTCTGATTGCTCTTGTTCTCTGCCAGAATGCACCGAAAATTGCTATGACACTTCTGACAGGACAACCGCAGCTTTCAATGGGCGAGTTCGTACAGGCGGTCGGTTCTGCTGTAGTAGGCGGAAAACTCATGACAAAGGGTGCAACTACAGCCGCACATGTAGCAAAAGAAGGAGCAAGAACTCTCGCACAAGGATATGTCGATACCCGTGGCGGTCTTTCAAAAGTTCGTGCTGCAGGAAAATCCGCAAGCCAGAGTACAAAAGAACTTGGTGGAACAGATTCACAGGCAAGGAGCGCAGCAGTAAAAGGAATGTTCGCAACCGTAGGCGGTGATTTGAAAGATAAGTTCAAAAATGCCGGAAACAATTTCCTTCACGGAGGCAATGGTGGAAAACGAGGAATGGCCAGTTCAGGCGGTGGCATGAGCGGAAATCAGGCTCATCAGCGTAGTGGACAGAACACTTCCCGCGAGCTTGGCAAAGACGATTCAAGGACACTCAACCAGACTTCAAATCCGCACTTCCAGAATGCGACAAAATTTGATTCTGCCACCCAGAGCAGCGTAAATATGACCCGAAAAGAGTTCTATGATGAAAAACGCCAGCAGGGTGCAAACATCGGAAATTCAACCGCCCTCAAAGTAATGGAAAAAGCCGAGAAAAAACAACAGCAGCAGAAAAAAGATTCTGCCCTCCCGGAAAACCTCACCGGCAATGAGCGAGAATACGAAGGGAAATAATTGCCTCTCCCAAAAAATTAACCGAGTTTACCGAATTTCATATTCGGTAAACTCGGTTAAACATTACTAGGCATTGCAATGTCTGATTCTTATCACAAATGTCTTAAGTATGATTACAAATGAAATGTTCTAAGCTTATTTATCAAGTCTATAATGTCAGGATTTACACTTTCTCAAATCCAAGCTCTTCTTCACTAATAAATTCAGAGTCAAAATCATAAACAACCAGAAAATCAATTTCTTGCTTTTCTGCAAGGTCGGCGTAATAGGCAAGCACTTCCTTGCGGATTTCGTTATTACCAAGACGAACTACTTTTACACCTTCAACACATGAATCAGAAAGCTCAGCGTTCAAATCGGCTTCTGTTTTCGCAAATAAATACAAAAATACTTTGCCGGAATCAGAATCATCATCTGTAGCTTTATCAAATGCTTCGTTTAGGGTGCTCTCTAAGAAAAGCTCAGTAACGCCATTCGGAAAAGAAACAATACTTCCAGGCTCGAATCCTTCTTTTGTTTCAAGGAAATCATATTTTTTTTCCAGCTTTTTCTGTCTGTAATCATTAGGAGCAGAGCCACAAAGAATAGCGTACTTTTTCATATCAATATTCCTCTATCAAGTTCAGGAGATTCACGCAGCCTTCTTTTTCAAGGCGATTAATTTCTGATTCCTCGTTTAATTCACCAACCACGCAGAGAGCGTTTGCCATAATAGGTTCCGTGACTTCTTTTTCAATAAAAGTAACATTCAAAGTCTGGCAAGCATAGATAAGCAGGAAGCGAATATAACTCTTACCATAAAGTACAAGTTTTGTTATTCCCTGCTTTTTTGCTTCTGATACAAGATGACAAAATGTTTCATTATAGTTGTTTGCAATCGCAAAAGTTCGCTTTGCAAATTTCTGGCTTCGAGCGGTAAGCTCCGCAATTCCGGCAGGAGTAACGGCATAAGAAAGTTTACGAAGATTTACATTAGTCAACATAATCCAGCCACGCTCGACAAAACGCTTCAAAACGGCATTCATAAGCCCGATAGACATACCCGCATTTTCAGCAAGCACACGCTGACTTGCCATCGGTTCTTCTTCCAAGGTTTTTGCAATACTTTGTAATGTTGCTACGTCACTATTCATATTCTAGCTTACTCTACCATAAATGCTATTTTTTTCAAAGTAGAAATGCTCAATTTCTGAATGAAATGATATATTAATCTGAATTTCCGAGTTTTATTATCTTTTCTTTCAATTCAAAATACTTCTTGCGGTAGTTATCCCCGACTTCAGAAGCTACTCCTGTCGCCAGATATTCCACTGTTGTGCCAAGCTCACGGGCAATTTTAACGGCATCCCCTGCCCTCGGTTCTGTTCCCGCACGGCGCATTGAAGAAACTGTCGTCTCGGAAACACCCATTACAGCGGCAAGCTGGCGGTATGTTGTGTGACACTGTTTTCGTAAGATTTCAACTCTGTTCCAAAAATCCATCACGCGCATTATAGCACACTTTGCCGCTTTTGTTTCAATCGGCTTCAAATGAACATCTGAATTACCTGCACAACCATTCCTGTGATGCACAAGGCAGACATCGCATAAATCACGGCATCCTTCCAGCTGAACTTTCTTTTCTGTTCCGGAATCTTACTGATAAGCGTGTTGTTCTGTTTCTCGCAGCTTTTTAGAAAGGCAATTATGCTTTTCTTGACCGAATCGAATTCTGAGTTCGCTGCGGTAAGACTTTCCTTACAGCGTGTCTGGACGATTTTGTATTCGTTCTCAGAAGCCTTTGTCATGTCCTTCCTGAACTGCTCAAGAGTTTCTGTGAGTTTGGAATCTATATCCGCAAATTTCTTAATCTGCTTTACGATGTCCTGTACAAGAGCCATCTGCTTTTCCTGCACAGACTTTGATTCCGCTTCAAGCTGCCGCATTTTTTCATCAAAAGCAGACTTGATTTCATCGAACTTCACACCCATAAGCGCACGTTCTTCAACCAATGCCTTTTTGAGCATAAGGCATTCTTTTTCAATGCTCTTCGAGCTGATTTGAGTCTCGATGTAGCGGGTATAAGAAACTTCCTTGTCTAGTTTATCTGTCAGTTCCCTGGTCTTTGTACCAAAAGAATTATAGAAGCTGACCATATCCTCATACATAGCCCTTGTGTCTTCGCTGTCGGCAGTTCGTTCAAGAAGCTCATTCACGGAACGGCACAGGCTGTCAATTTTTTCATCCACCGTCTCTTCCGGGCTTTCCATCGGAACCGTCTGAAAGCTGAATCCAGTTTCTTCTATATTTTTATCTTCGTCAGAAGATTCCGAGTCCGATTCATCTTCATGCACAAGCATCTCGACCTCATCGTTTTCAGGCATATCTTCTGCTACAGTTTCATTTTCTGAAAATTCTGATTCCGTCATGATTTCACCGCCTCGACCTGTTTTCCTTCAAGCCACCATTCTTCAACGCCGTCACGGACATCAATCACAGCAGGACCGTCTTCATAATGAAGAACTCCGTTTTTCCAGTGCTCCACATGATTTCCGTCATGAGTCTCAAGAGCCGGAAGATTATTTCCTTCCTCGTCTTTCGTATCATTGAGATAGCCTCTCTTTGTCCTGATTGTAATTCCGTCAAGAATATAATCGCCTTCTGCGATATTCATATCCCTGTCGATAATACGCATATTCTGGTATCTTCTGAAACTCTGCATTTCCGTCCTCCCCTACCCTATCCGTGAAGTTTTTTCCATACAGTAAGGATTGAACGAATCAACCGCTTCCAAAACCGTTTTTATTTCCTCTGATGAATTCCGCGCACTGATTAAAAAACGCTCGGAAAAAAGCTTTAAGAAGCTGCCCTCAGATTCCATCTCAAGAATATGAGAAAAAGCATCAATATCTTCGGCTGTCACATTTATTGTCACAGGTATTTCTTTCATGACGCAACCTCCCGCCTTTCGTTCTTTCCTACAAACTCAATGTAGTCCGCAATCATATAAATCTTCGTTCGGAACTCGTTGGAACTCGTAACATAGTTTTTCTGAACCATGCTTCCGAAAAGATTAACTTCCTTGCCATGAACAAGTTCCGGCATAAGAAGCGGCGCAATTTCACGCTTGAAATGAACCTGCAAAGTCAAAGGCTCGTCATTGAAAGCCCCAGGTTTTCCGTAATCTTTGACGACAAATGACACCAGAGGCACATCATCGCCATAAACATTGAACAATTCCGCATCCTTACAGATTGTTCCGTGCAAAGTAATTCTGTTCACTTATACCCTCGCAAAAGTAATCTAGCCACACTCAAAGTGATCCAAAACATCACGATTCTGATTCCTGCCCTCTTCTTCCAGTTCCACGGATCATAATGATTCCAGCGAAAACAACTGCAGAAGATTAAAATCAAAACCGTGCCAACAAGTCCAAGCACTATCACAGAAACCCATGTATAATGCCTGGAAAGATAACAAAGTATGCCTTTCATGCGGACTGAGACCTTCCATAGTTCCCTCCGGAAAATTCGCCCAGCCTCATTCATAAAAGGCGAAGAAAATAATTTCAGAAAATCAGCACCTCCTGTTTGTATTGCTTATACAGAATTGTTATTTACCAACCGCAATTCCATATTTCTTGTAGACACGATCAAACATATCTTTCTGCCTAATCCGTTCCGCAGGATTCATCAGCTTTCTGAAATCAAAACTTGAAATCACTTCGTTCACTTCACTCTCGAACTGAGATTTCTTCTCAGGCGAAAGCTCATAAATCTGCTTTGCCTGTAAGACTTTCAGGGAATCAGCTTTGTCCGCAAATGTAAAGTCACATTTTTTGCAGTTAAAAACCTTTACCTTGTTTTTTTCTCCGCAACACGGACATTCGACATAACTGTTAGATTCCTGATTCTCGTCTTTTTTGGGCTCATAGGTTCTCATGATAAAATCAGCTACGACATCCTCTGCGAACACAAGACTCCGGAAAAGAGCAGGAATACTCTCAGGATTTTTCGCCCTCGTCTTATCAGCAACAAACTGAATGAACTCCCCTGCCCTCCCGTCATCAAAACCTTTTGATTCAAAAAGCTGGTTCAGCTTCTGCCTGAATTTCTTTGAGTACGGATCGCAACCAAAAGTCTTTTGTAATTTTTGAGAAATAAAATTAAGGCGAGCCGCAAGCAAGCTATCAGCTTCTTCCCCTGCTGCATTTTTTAAATCATGTAAAACTATATTATTGGGTCCAGATTCTGGACTGCTTTCGTCCAATTTCTGGACTATTTCAGTCTGAGTTTCGGACTCAAGTCCATTTTTTGGACTAACTGAACTGGACTTTATTTTCTTATTCCGCTCCGCATTTTCCTGATAAGACCTGCGGCTTCTTACCGTGTAATAAACCGGGTATAACTTTCCGTTCACGGACAGAATCTGCTTAACGATGAGCTTTCTTTCCACGAGTTTCTTCAGAGCAGAAAAGACCGTAGAACGCCCGGAATTACTCCAGACCTGCAGATATTCTACAGAACCTTTGAAGAAGGATTCCCCGTCCTGACAAAATCCATGAATGCAAGCCAGAATCGCAATTTCGCTCAGATTCAAGTCCAGCTTGTACATCCAGCGTTCAATGTGAATATAATTTGAGTCTGGAATGTTATCGGCATTCATATTTTTTCCCCTTCATTACGCTACTATTTTTCTCTTCATCAACTTTTCTAAAAATCGTGCTGTAACAGCCTTGGGCAAACGGACTGTTCCCAGGATACTCACGGCACTTCATATAAAAGCAGCACCCGAAACAACAGTCGCTGTCCTTTATCTGCCCGACCGCCACAACAAGAAATGAATTTTCTGCATTTTTCTCACGAAGAGTAAGCCTGTCGCCAGGCGTAAACACATACATCCCATGAAGCGTTTCCATTACGCGCTCATCTCGGCATTGTCAGAATCCACAATGCCATGCTTCAGAAACATAATGTAGTCCATGCAGGTTTTCAGATTATCCGGGGTGATTTTTTCCTTCACACCGTTTGAAAACTTGAAATAAACAGTTTTCATATCCTCGCCCAGAAACAAATCAGGCAGATTCCCTCTTGCGTCAGTGCCAAGAAACATAATCATCTCTAGAAGTTCTTTACGCTCATACCCGGTCACTTGTCTTTCAATCAGAACCGCAAAATCGGAAAGCATATCCGAAACCTCTGACTTAAATCCCATTTTCATTTACCTCGTTTAACTTTTTTATTCTTTCTATGATTTCAGCTTCCGAAAGTCCTTCATTCGCCTTTTCAATCGCAATATGAATGATTTTCAGAAGCTCTGTTTCCGTATATTTGTAAGACTTCTCCTTTTTAGTCTCTTTTTCTGAAAGCACAGATTTCTTCACAGTCCGTTTTTCATTTTCCGTCCGCTCACCCTGCATTTTGTTGTATGCCTGATTCACAGAAAGCTCACCTTTCTCAACGGATTCAAGAAGATTATCATCCGCATTCTTTTCAAGGGAAATTGCTCTCTGTGCCGTCCTTTTTGAAACTCCAAGAGTCTCTGCTATCATCTGAGCTTTATCGCCCTCAAAGTTCCTCACTTCATCAGAACCAAGCATAATCGCGACATTCTTCATAAGCTCATCGCTGGTAAGGTTCCGCCTATTCACCTGTAGCGAAAGCACATATTTATAGGCCGCATTAAAATCATCAAAATCTTCATGAACCGTCACAGGAATCCGGGTTATGCCCGCTTTTTTGCAAGCCGTAAACCGAGTGTAACCGTCAATCAGATACCAATGCTCGCCTCCGTCTTTGACAGCCGTATGCCATATATGAAGCGGCTGAGAGTTGTCAAAGCCGTTTTTCCTCATGGAAGCCACTATCCGCTCCAGAACGCCTTCATCAATCTTGAAAAGCCTCTCAAAGAAATCGTGTTTTTCGATTTTTTCTGTAAGCATAGTTTTTGAGAACTGAAGACCGCCGTCTGCCAGAGGCGCATTATCTCCTGCAGAAAGAAAATTCAGTGTTTTCATCAGAACGACTCCACGGACTGTTCTTTTCCGGTAATCATATCCACAAGAGAATTAACGGCTTTTACCATTCGCCCGGCATTAGCGTTTCTGTCGTCAAGCCGGAGCTTTTCATCAAAATGCGTATATTTATTAAATGAACCAGACTGTGGGATTTTTACAGATAGAATGTTCGCAAAATTTTTTCTGAACATCCGTTCAACCTGACTTTGCAGGTTGTTCTCCCATTTTTCGTAATGTTCAATCCAGCGGTTAAAGAGAATGTATGTCTTTTTGATTTTTTCAGGATGCTCGTCCCTGATTTTTGTCATAAGATAAAGCGTCATGTTGCAGTTGTATTCCGTAGCCTCTGCAGGACTTATGATTACATCAGCCGTATGAATCGCAGACTTCACAAGATTGTCAAAAGTCGGAGAAGTATCAATCACGATGTAATCATATTCTTTGAACAAAGGCTGAATGACTTTCAGAAGATTGTGATAGTCCATACTTCTCATGTCACAAAGATTCAACGAAGACGGAATCACATCAACATTTTTGATTCTTGAATGAACGGTATTTTCAGAAGCGTTATTCTGAACAAGAGAAATCACAATATTTTTCCGTTCCCAAAGCTCCTGCACATTCGGAAGACCGATTGTGTAATAAATCGTCACTGTGTTGTTCAGATCCATGTCGATTACAAGGACTTTGTAGCCGCGAGCCGCAAGATTGTTCACCAGCAGAATCACCGTTGATGATTTTCCCACGCCGCCCTTGATACTGGAAATCGTGATAACCAATTTGTTTTCTCCACTTCAAAAAAATACACAGGACGGAAAGAGAGAGGTTCGCAAATAAAGACTGCCGATACTGATGACCTGCCCAGATGAAAAACTGACCGACAGCCTTTAACAACCGCCGTTTCCGCCCCGTGCATATAAAAGGTTAGTAAGTAGAGAAAAAAAATAATATCCAGTTTTAAAAAACTTTTACCGATTTCAAAACCAAAAATACCGAAATTTTGGGGAAAATACCGATTTTTAAAATTTCTCAAAAAAGCCCCAGAATCGCTTCAAAACGCCTCGGACATATAATTACTCAAAAATTCAAAACAGATGCTTCTACGGCAATCCTCGTGCGTGTTTTAATTGTTTAGAAAATATCTAATCTTTCTAAACAATAATATTAGAATGTTTAATATTTATCTAATCTTTTATATAACAATATTGTTTAGAGTATTTCTAAAGTTTCTAAAATATTTTTTTAGAAACTTTAGAAAACTTAGAAAAAACATTTGCTTTTTTCTAAAAATTATGCTTAGATATATATAGATACACAAAAAGTATTTTTTTTAGGTGGAAAAAAAATGAAAAAAATCGCAGTTGCCATTCAGAAGGGTGGAGTAGGAAAAACAACAATCAGTTTGTCACTTGCAGCCGAACTCGCAAATCAAGGAAAAAAAGTTCTGTTAATTGACGCTGACCCACAGGGAAACTCCACAGGTACTTTACTAGAATCTTTCGACCACGACCTTGCAGAAACACTTTACGGAGATGTAACAATCGATCAGGTTGTTACAAAAACTTCGGTCGAGAATCTTTTTATTATTCCAACAAACTCAATCGACAGAAAAGGAAGTCGCTCATTAAAAACTTATCGTGCGAGCGAGGCATCAAAAGAACCTTTCATTTTTGCAGACCTCTGTGAAGAAGTTGAGAAGATTGGATTTGATTATTGCATTTTTGATACCTCACCAGCTTTTGACGATTTTGAAGAAAATATCATGACAGCATCTGACGAAGTTATTGTCGTAATCAAAGCGGATGCTTATTCACAGGATGGACTTCAGATATTCAATGAAAACCTTGAAAGTTTCAAAAAACGAAAGCATGTTAAAAATCCAAAATTTGAAACAATAGTTTTGAACGAAATCAATCGCTCCATAAAACTCACAGACATCATATCGGAAGGTCTTAATGCCGGAGATTTTAAAGTTGTTTATGTTCCTGTAGACCAGGATTTCAAATACGCAACAGTTGCACGACAGACAATTCAGCAGCGCGGTGGAAAAAGAGAAACGCTTGAAGCCTTAAAGAAACTTGCAGACCTCGTAAAATAAAAAAGGGGAGTAAAACAATGCCAATAGCAAAGAAAAATATACCACAAGATTTTTTAGAACAAATGAAAACAAATCTCACTATCAATACTAATGAGATTATTGAACAAAAAGAAAGTAACAGTTCTGTTATCCCAAATACTGCTGAGACAAATCCAATCGTTTCACAGTCATCTGTTCAACAAAAAGAATCTTCTAAAAAAGGCAAATATGCAGATGTAATGAATGTTAGACTTTCAAATGGTCGTAGAGATGAGATAAAACGCTTCTGTACAAATTGTGGAGTAACTGTTACTCAATATATCGAGTCTTCTTTCGAATTTCTCGCAAAAGAAGTCGCTGCCGGGCATATAGTCATATCTAAAGGCGGAATTTCAAAGGTAGAGTAAAAAATGGGAAAAAAAATAGAAAACAAAACAAACCTTATCCCTATAGACAACTCAGACAATGAACTTTTTGAGTCATTAAACGAAATAAAAGCTCAAAATTCAAAAAAGTCGCTTAGTTATATACCAAGTTTTTTTACAACAGCATCCCTTCCTTTCAAAAATATAAATCGTACTGAATTCATACGAAAGGCAAGTAACGGAATATCTCTTATATTAAATTCCCCTAAAAATGTTCCTTTTGGAAAATATGGAAGACTTCTTTTAAGCGTCTTTACAACTCATGCAGTTCTTTCAAAAGAAAGAAATATGCCTGTTATTATTGAATTTGATTCAATGTCTCAGCTTTTGAAAGAAATGCAACTTCCAAGACAGCGTGGTAAAGACATTCAGGAACAACTTGAATGTTTTACTCGTGCAACTTTTTCTTTTGAGCAAAAAATTGAAGAACAAAAGCAAGCTTATTTATTTAAGGATTTGTATCAGCCTGGAGAAAAACTTCCTAAAGGAGATGTTACTGTAAGAACTACATCAACAGGAACAATTCTTTTTACAGAGGGTGTTCAATATCAGGAAATTATTGATGAAGACTCCAAAAATCCAAGAATAGGTAAGTTCAAAATTGTTTTATCAGGAAGCTTTGCAGGATTTTGCCAGCAGCATGGGGTTCCAATAAATTATTCTGTTTACAAAGATATAACAAGTCCTGTAGGAAAAGATATTTATGCGTGGCTTGTTTACCGTAATAATGGTTTAGTTGAAGGAAAACCTGTCTTTATTCCAAGAGATAAGTTGGTTGAACAATTTATGCCTGTTGGAGAAAATTCAGATCCCAAAATTGCAAATGTAAATTATTCAAGAATTGTTACTCAGTTAAAAGAAATAAAGGCGAAGTATTATCCTGAGTTAAAAGTTGAAATAGATAAATCTGGTAATGGAATTACTTTACACAAAAGTCCTGCTCCAGTTCTAAAAGATGATGTAAGGTATGCTCTTATTTCATCAAATTTAGGAATGTAACAGAGTTGTTATCAAAGCTATGTAACAATTCTGTTATCTATTTCTTAGTTTTCCACAAGTTTATGATTACTACTATTAGTTTTAAATTTATATTAGTTAATTATTAGATATTATAGAAGAAATAACCAAGGTGTGACATTCTTATAACGAAATTGTTACATGATAATTTTTTCTGCATTTATTTTCTATATTATACAAGGATTTAAGGTTATCCACAATTATAACGAGACTGTTACATAAAAAGAGAGTAATCCACAGCGTTCTGTGGATAATTATAACGACAGTGTTACATTTTTGGATAACTAGAGTGTTACATATTTCTTCATTTATACACTGTCACAATTCAGATTTCTTAATTCTATTTCAGATAACGATATTGTTACATATAAAATTTTAGACACATATTTTGAGCTGTTATATATTTTGATAACAGAAGTGTGACAAAACAAGATTGTTTCAGCGTGGATAACTAGACTGTTACAATCTTGCTTTGCGGCTCTTTAATCAAAAAATTTGTCATTTCTATAAGAGTATTTCTACGAGATAACGAAAGTGTTACATTACTGACCATTTGTGTTTTGAACAGTTTTATGATAACCAAATTGTTACATACATATATTGATAACAGAACTGTGACAATACAAATTGTCTTAGCTAAGATAACGAGACTGTTACGCACTATCTCTCTATTTCAATTCTATTTGCCTTCTGCTGGTGGCGCTCTGCACGGTGTTCTTTGAGCTGCTGCTTGTTGTAATTTTCCAGAAGAGTGTCGCGGGGAACTTCGTAAAAGGATTTATTTTTGTCCATGAGGAGAACGGAGTTTCCTTCTTTGCTGGCTGAAACTACGGTAAGCGTTTCGTAGAGTTGTTCTTTTCCGTGACCGAGGATTTTGTCTACATTGAAGGCAATGTCGTGCAATGTGTCGCCAATACGGAGTGTGGAATCTTTATCGACAAGAGCACCTTCGTTTGAAATGGTGTCGTATAAAGGGCGGGCGATTTTCTTCTCTGGGAAATTCTGCTTGATATAGTTTTCGTTCAGGGGAACTTCTTTGATTGCCTCAAAATATGTGCGGATAATTACCTGGTTGATTGTTTCATCTTCGCGGGCGAGCTGCTTTAAAAGATTGCGGGTTTTCTGCTGTTCTTCCCGGCTCATGCGGCTTGTGATTTCTTTTGCGACTTTCAGAGCGTCGAGAGGAGAAGAGCATTCTTTTCGGCAATGTACGCTAAGGTTATGGCGGAAGTTGTTTGCGGTGTTGTCTCGGGCTTTGAAGTATTGCTCATACTGAGTTTCGAGCAGCTTTTTGTGGGCTGGCGTTTTGTCGTCAAACTGTCTTTCAAATCGTGCAGGTTTTGTGAGTTCAAGAAAGCTACTCTCTGGTAATGTAACAGTTTTGTTACCGTCTGAGAGAGTATAAGATTTCTCAGCTTCATTGTAACTCTGAACGGTGAGATTTTTGAAAGTTTGAAGTCCTGTAGTTGTGATTATTGCGAATTCAGGAAGAATGGTCTGACCGTTTACGATTGACGGAGTTTCATCAGCGATTGTAAGATTGTCGATATTTTTGTCTTTGGTATAAGCTGTGTTCGGTGACATAATGGACTCGAAAGTTTTTGCCGGAACAATGATTTTTTCTTTACCGTCATTGAGAATGTAACTGTTGCTTTCTTCTGCATACCGCTCAACGATTGCGTTTGAATAATTGCGAAGTCCTTTTCCTGTCATAATGGCGAATGATGGTAGAACAGTTTTTCCGAAAACTACGGCTTCTTGATTTACAGAATCCATAGGTGGTGTAGGGGAGTTTTCGTCTGCCATTTCATCGGCTTCAGAAATAGAATTATTCTCAGAAACTTCTTCTGTTTTAATAGTTTCAGATACTTCGCCTCGTTCGATTTCCTCTTCGTGCTTTTTGCTTCCTGCGATAGCGGAAATGCGGTTAATGATTTCCAAAAGTTCTTTGTAGTTATCACCAGAGAACTGAATGTTTTTTAGGTTCTCTGCGGCTTCTTCAAGTTTTTTCTGTTCTAGTGTAATTTTATTTTCCAAGTTTTCGTTTTCCATATATGTAACACTCCGGTTATCTGATGTTTGATTTTGTCACCTTGAACTTGATTCTTTGAAGATTTTGAACCAGGTTCAGGGTGACAGGAATAATAATTATCGCTCGATGTCGCTTTCGGCGGCTCTCCTGTGCTTTTCATCTGTTATTGTAACGAAAATGTTCGGGTTTACAGTCGGATTCCATGTGGCTTTAACTTCCACTGAATCCTTCGCTTTTGCGAAAAATGAATCACAATAGCTTTCGCCCGGCTTTATGCCAAATTTTGATGAAACGACAGATGTTCCGATTGCGGCATCTGTAAACGCTTTGTTCTCGACATGAGATTTCAGCATTTGTTCAAATTTGCTTCGTTCTTTTTCCGACAGGCTTTCCAGAAATGGCTCTGTGAAAATCGGGAACGCTGCAACAGCTCCTGCAGAATGCGCTGTATCCTGTAGTTCTTTTCTGACCTGCTCTGATTTTTCTAAGAAAAAATCTTTGTGAACATAATTCAGTCCGCTGATGTTGTAATCCGAATCTGTGAAAAGGACAGGAACATAATCATCATTCCAGTTGTCTTTTGCGTTGAGCGTTTCTGCGACTAGAACAAGGTCTACATTACTTCTGACTTTGCCTTCTGCCCATTCAGGAACGGTGTCCTTAATAAGCTCGTCTTTTGTCTGTGAGGCTCCTTCTACTTCTTTTTGCAGCCAGCCAGAATGTGGCTTGTAAAGAGCGAAGCTGTTATGATCCAGAATGATGTGACCAGCGAATCTGTTGAATCCGTCTTTCCGTTTCATGCTTTCTTCAAGGGCCTTTGTGGATTTGATGTCATAATCGCTTGGGGTTGTGTTTCCGCTTGGATGATTATGCACGGCTACTACAAGACAGTCCTTCTCTTCCGCTCTGCTGATAACCTGTTTCAAAGTCTGGTTATTCGGATCTGAAATTATCGTGGTGTTAGGCATGTGAGAACTGACTGCAATCTGGTCCCGGATTTCGCCGTTATAGCGGTCAATAAGCACATAACGGAAGGTTTCAAACTTCTTGCTTCGGTAAATGCTCATTGCTGCTTGAAGCTGGTTCCAGCCTGTCTTTGAGATTCTGCCTGTCGGGGTGAGGGAGACTTTCTTTCCCTGTATATCGAAAACGCCTTTCTCCTCAAAATCGTTGAAAGCTGTCCATAATCCGGATTTCTCGCCATTCATAACAGGGCGGCAAATCTTATTGCGTTCCAGTTCTGATTCCTTAATCTGAGCAGGCGTTATTGCCAAATCGTCAGTCTTGCCGTTGTCATACGCTGGAGCCTTATCAGAAACCTTTCCGTCCAGGTCATCCAAATCAAAAAGATAATAATCGCCTTTTGCGTCTACATACGGCTCATCTGCCTTTTCGATTTTTGCGCCGCTGTCTTTTTTCATCTCGTCTATGATGTCTTTCATCGGGCGGAGATTTCCCAGAATGGTGGCTTCAAGCTCGTGCCGCTGCTGTTCAATCGGGTGTGCGACAAGTTTCTGCTCGGCGAGCTTTGTCTTCATTTCTTTGAGTAGGGCAGGGAGCTTTTCTTTTGCTTTCTCAATCTCTGCCTCAACCTCATGTTTTTCCTCGTTCAGAACATGCACATAATCAAAGATTTCTTCCTCAGTGTGCAGGTTCATTCCGGCAAATTTTTCTGCGATTACATCTCTCTGGCGGCTGTAAGTTTCGATATTTTTTTTGTCGTCTCTGAGACTTTCAAGCATATAATTAGGAACACGCTCACCTTTTGCCATAACCTCGTTCTTCCACTCGGTATGCTCCACAAAGTCTTTTTCTGACTGTTCAAGTGCTTCAAGGACTGCTTTCCGTCTCTCGATGATTTCATCAAATGATTCCTGACGGAGATTTACTTTTGAGAGTTTTGCTTTCAAGTCTTTTGTCTCTTCGTCCAGAATCAGCTTAACCCGCTTGTTCGGGTCTTTGATGAGGTCGAATTTCAGTTCTTCGGGATTTATGTCCTCGACATTGAGCATATTGCCTTTGTAGGTCCAGAGGTCATTTATTCGGCTGCGTTTTTCATCGTGCTTCTGATACAAAAGCGAGTCGATAGAGTCGGTCATAACAGGATAGACGATGTGAACATGCCCCTGCATATTTCCCTGTCGCCAGATTCGTCCTTCTGCCTGGATAGTCTCGCTTGGATTCCAGCCGAGAGAGCAGTTGTACATGACGAATGAGTTACCGTTAAGGTCAATTCCTTCACTCGTGTTCTTTCCGCCGATGATAATTTTGAGAGGATTTTTCGGATTGTTGAACTCTGCCGTAATCTTCTCTTTCTTTTCGGGCGTGTTGTTCACTTCGCCGTTGATAATCTTGATTGCCTTTCCGGGGATTCCATGCTCTTCAAGATAATCAGCAACGATTCCGTGACCTTCCTTTCCGAGCGGCATATACATGAACTGCCCCATGTCCGGGTGTTCCTTGTACATATCCACGATTGCATCGCATACGAATTTGAGTTTTGGAGAAGATTCAACTAAATCTTTCAGTTCTGGAATTTCGATGTCGTCATATTTGAACTTGTTCAGAAGGGCAGGGGAGACGAGGGCAACACGCATATTGTTCATGGCTTCAAGGATTGCGCCTGAATTTTCCGTCACATTCATCATACGCTCTTCCTCTGCTTCCATGATTTTCTTTTGGAGCGGGGAAAGATCGAGTTCCTTTACATGGCTGAACTTTTTCGGTCTGATGATTCCGGCTTCTTCTCCGTCAACCTTGTCGATGAACTCTGTGAGAAGGTTCTGCAATGCGGGCAGTTCCTTCCAGTCTTTCATAACCTGGCGGTAATCGATTTCACCTTTAGTGTTTACTCCAAGTTCCAGTTTTGTATGCGCGAACTGATTCATGAAATCTCGCAGGGAATAGATTCCGCTGGCAACGAGACGCTCCCGCCCGATGTAGGTGAGCATTGAATAAACTTCCACAGGAGAATTTGTGAACGGTGTTGCGGTGAGCAGGAATACATTTCGGTTATCGTTGTGACGCTGCACGAGCTGTGTCATTGCGAACAGTTTGATTGCCCGTTTTGAAGGCTGACCGCTTGGGATTCCTGAATACTCGTTTGCATCTCCCTTGTTCTTTGGTTTTGGTGCTACCCACAGATTTTTAAAGTTGTGAGCTTCGTCTACGGTGATGTTGTCGAATCCACATTTTTCAAAGAAAACATAGTTTGCGTCATTCACGCAGCTTGCCGTTCCGATTGTTCCCATGATTTTCTCGCCCATTGCGGCGTTTTCGTTTGCCGAGCCGTCAAAGTCAGCGGAAAGGAGTTTTGAAAAATCTTCAAACAGTTCTCCGCAGCAGGATTTGTCTGTGAAGGTGATGTGCTTCAACGCTTCATAGGTGCAGACTGAAATCGAGCTTGCGGGAATGTTGAGTTTGTGATTGTCCTCTGAGTCACGGAACTTTTTGATGTGGTCGTCAGAGAAATTGTAAAGCTCGTTCACCTTCAGGTTCGGGAAAAGCTGCTTTATGTCAGTCACCCATTTTGAATAGACGGCGTTCGGAACTATGATAAGAGGCCGCTTGCTTCTTCCTGTCTGAATCTGGTTGATATTCGCAACGATTCCTGTAGCGGTCTTTCCGACTCCGACATCGTAGGCTAGAAGACCGTTTCCTTTTGCGGAAAGCCGGGCAACGCCTTTGAGCTGTTGGTCGTAAAGTTTGAAGGCAGTTTTTCCCTTGTAGGCGTTCATGCCGTCAATGTAAAGCGGAAGATTCTCATACTTCGGAATCACATACGAATTAAAACGGCGGTTGTATTCGGCAAGGAACCGCTCTCTTGTCTTATCATCAAGACCTTCGTGCATATAGCGGTCAAAGAGCTTGTTTGCGGTTTCCTGACGGGCCATGCGTTTTTCGTCCGCCTGCTTTTTGCGTTCTTTGCGCAGATGCTTGATTTCATCTTCTGTCTTGCCGTAGCTCCAGCTTGAAGTTTTGTCTGCAACGACTTTCTTTCCGTCAATGAAATCCACGATGTCCCACCACGAAACATTGTCAGGCAGGTCTTCGCGGGCAATTCGGGCGGTGGAGTAGTCCATTGAATGACGGCTTCGCTGAGAGTCAACGGTTTCACCTTGCGCCCAGAGTATGAAGCTCTCTGCAAGGTTGCGCTCTTCAACCAATCCACTTTCATAGGTGTGAGGAATAGTAAACTCTTCTGCCAGAGTTGAGTTCAGCGCAATGTGTATGTCGTCTAGCTTTACAGGAGTTTTGCGGGCAGCTTTCAGGGCTTCGATGTTCTTTTTATGAAGTTCAGCAGCTTCCTTGTCCTCGTTGAAGTTTGCAGAGGAAAGAAGTTTCTCCTGCTCATCGATTTTCTTGTAGATGTCGCCTGATTCAAAAAGAACTTTATGCGTCCAGATTCCCGGCTTTTCCTGCACATAATCATTTGACTTTCCGATGTAGGTTTTTTCTTCAGTGGAAAGCTCTTCCTGTTTGATATAACCTTCCCAGTCAGCGTGTTTCCAGACACTGTAGCTCAGGTCGTCAAAACTTTTGCCGTAAAGCTTTGAGAATTCCTGTGCAGTCATAACACCTGCTTTCTGCGGAATGTTGTAAGTCTTGTCTGATTCGACTGTTGTTTCCGTTGGTGTTGAGTTTTGTTTGCTTTCTTCTTTTGTTGCGGGTTTGTAATATTCACCGTCCATCACAAGAAGCGAGATTGCATCTGCGACTTCAGACCAGGAGAAAAGCCTTGTTTGTTCCTTGTCCTTGATGATTACTTTGAGTTTGATTCCTTTTGAATCATGATCCTGATTATAGCCTGACCCGCCATAGCCACCGATTCCATACTCGTCTTTAAGGAATTTCGCTCTCTCAGCATTTGAAAGATTCTTTCTGAAAAACTCGAAAACACGCTTCTTTCCCTCTTCAATGCCTGTTCCATTTGAAACTTCATAACGGAGGGCATCGTTCCAGTTCTTGAATTTGAATTGCTGAGGAACTGTGTCATAATCTGCATATTTTGAAAGCCAAATCAAAGATTCTGTGTGGTCGTCTGGAAGCGTTACATTTTCAGTCTTATTGAAAAGCTCTCGCAATCTTGGTGTTTCCGGGTATGTATAGATGAGCCCTGAAGTCAGACCATTAAATGATTTTGCTTTCCATGCTTCGATGAATTTCTTGGCTTCTTTTGCGGCTCGTTCCTGGTTCTTCGGGTAAGCCTCTTTGTAAATCTTTCGAACTTCATCTTCTGGAATCGTCAGAGGCTTTTTGTTTTCTGATTCGACAGGCGCTTCTTTTTCGGTTTCATGCTCTTCTGTTTTTGAAGACTTTGACAATTCAAGGAAACGAGTTGCAAGCTGACTAACTTCATTTGGAAGTTGTCCTTCAAAATCATCGGTAAAACCAAAGTTCCCTTCTGAATTAAGAGAGCCGATAAGATTACCAGACTCATTTTCGTAAATATCAACGATATTCTCATGATTTCCATACTCAAAGTAATAACCGAGAGTTTCAGCCTGCTTATTTATGCTTTCGAGATTAGAAACTTCTTCGTTGATAGTCTGTGACTCGGTTTTAGTTGGGAGAAGCCCGGTGATTTTATCAAGCTCGTCCTGAATCGTAAGACCATCGTGCGGAGTAACATAGTTTTCCTTATCACCAAATCGGTTTGTGCGTTCTTTTATTTCGCCAAGCACTTTCTCCGGGTGCTGCTTGAACCATTCATCCCCCTGCAGAAGATTCATATTCTTGTGAGTTTTCTCGATTGCAAGGTTTACGGCGGTGAAAGAATCTACGCCCGCATTTTCGAGCTGTTTTGCGTAATCAATCTGATTGTATTTTTTTAATACAATTATATCAGTGCCAACCTGTGTGGTCGGGAAAGTTCCTTCCGGCAAACGGTATGCATCTATGAGTTCCCCTGTGAGGGCAATCGCAGTTTTTTGTTTGTCGCCAACTGTTCTTAAAAATCCGCTAGGCACGACAAAAGCGAGAAGGGAATTTTCGTCTTTGAGAGATTCAAGCCCTTTCTGAATGAAATATTCTTCATAGCGCTCAAAATCCTTACCTTCGCCAAGACCTTTGTATTTGTCGTTGTATGTGCCATAAGGCGGATTTCCGATTACAAGGTCATACTTTGGAAGCTGGTAGCCGATTTTTCTGAACCGTTCGTTCTCGTCAAAGAACTGCTTCTGGAATGCTCCCTCAATGATATTTGCGTTAGGATGAAGAATCTTGTTGATTCGTGCAGATACTTCATCTTTTTCGTGCATGGTGAATGTGTTGTTAGGTCTGTCGTCTGCAAATCGTCCTGTTCCGCTGCTTGGTTCAAGAACGCTGACTGCATTTGGGGCATAATTATCTGCAATCTCCCAAACTTTTGCGACAAGATTTCGAGGTGTGTAAAACTCATTCAAAACGCCGGAATTTGAGCGGTCTTTTTCATCAAGTCCACCTGCTCCTTCGTATTTAGCAAGTATTGATTTATCCTCTTCTGTGATTTCTCCGTCAGGTTTTCGCAAGATTTCACGGCACTGCTCACGGATAGATTTAATTTCGCCTTTTGTGAGAGGTTCGTTCTTCGGCTCTTCTTCTGGTAACAGTTTTGATTCAGGGTTTTCTTTTTTCGGCTTGTATTCGCGGCCAAATTCTTTTGCGATTGATTTTCTGTATTCTTCAAACTTGTATTCGCAAAGCCATGAATCTTCTGTGTGGAAATTCAGATTTGTCAGGTCGTAAGAGATTCTGTAGATTGTTTCCCAGTCCTGTCCATTTACAGCTTTTTCAAACTCGTCTACATATCGCGAGAGTGTGTCATAAGAAAGAGCATATCCGTTTTTAGAA
>JAFPUF010000027.1 GCA_017395545.1 Treponema sp.
GACAGGTTTCTTCTGCATAAGCGGTCTGTGCGTAGTTTCTGCCGCCCTTGCCTACACCATGATTAACATCAAGCCTGTGAAGAAGGTCAAAAAATCAAAAAAAAGGAAGAAGAATTAATAACGGGGGAAGTCTCCCCCTCGGCTACAATGGCTTCGCCATTTCCGCCTACCCCCTCTGCGGGGATCCCTGCGAGTTTGCAAAGCAAACTCGACTTCAACGCCCCCGAAGGAGTTTCCAATGCGAAAATCTATCTCAATATTATTTACCCTGCTTTTTTCCGTTTCTGCCGTTTTCTCCCAGGAATTCAACGCGCTCTCAATGGTTCGTCTCGGACCTGAAGAACCGGCCATTTACGATGTCTACATAATCGGCGACGGAAGCCAGTCTTACACTTCAACCCGCTGGATAACCCCATTCGAAATCAACCGCTACGAGACGACTTACCAGCTCTGGTACGAAAACCGCGAGATTGCGGAGGCAATCGGATATAAATTCATCAACCCCGGACAAGAAGGAAGCAAAGGAAAACGCGGGGCAGAGCCGACAGCCGACTGCGACCAGCCGGTAACGATGATTTCCTGGTACGATGCGGTTGTATGGTGCAATGCTTTTTCAGAAATTCACGGACTTACGCCCTGCTACACTCTCAACGGAAAAGTCCTCAAGGATGCGACAGACACAGTTTCGCTGGATTTGTGTTCATGCAACTGGAAGGCAAACGGCTACCGTCTTCCGACCGAAGCAGAATGGGAATACGCCGCCCGAAAAACGATTTCCGGAATGCAGTCAGGGCTTCTCGCCTCAGGTCAGGTCGATAAATACGGAAAAGAAGACGATTCAATCCCCGAAGAAGAAGTCGCCTGGACTGCCGCAAACGCACAGGGAACTCACAGAGTCGGCACGGCAGGAACTCCTTTCCGGGACGACGCCCCGCTTCAGGCTGGAAGCGGAAATCCGAACGGCATGGGAATTTTCGACATGAGCGGAAACGTCTCGGAATTCAACTGGGACTGGAACGGACGCTACATCGACACGGAGCCTGGAGCACGCGCCATTGGTGCGGAAGCTGGGAGCGAGCGGGTCAGCCGTGGCGGCAGCTGGAGCGAATACACGCCGTTCATCTGTGCCGGTGACCGCTACAGCTACGACCCGAACGAATGCTACAATTATCTTGGGTTCAGATTTGCAAGAACCGTAAAATAATCAGGAAGTTCAATCTCAAAAGTTTTTGTTTTTCCGTCTTTTAATGGAATCGTAAGTCTTGACGAGCACAAAAGAAGATTCTTGATTTTCAGGTATTTTTTTGCCAGTTTATTGAACTTGAAATTGCCGTGCCTGTCATCTCCGCAAATCGGGGCACCGGCCGAAGCAAGATGAATCCTTATCTGGTGCATACGCCCCGTCCCAAGTTTGAGATGAATTTTCGAGAATGTCAGAGTTTTTTGTTCAGCAGTCACAGTCTGGTCGGTGAGCGTAGTCGAACCGACTTCCTCAACCACAAAATTCGTAACAGCAGCCTGCTCACGCTGATTTTTTCCGTTTTTTTTGATAACGCTGCCTGAAATTGTGCCGGACTTCTGCTTTTTTCCGTTTATCACAGGCTCCCCGAAACAGATTGCGGTGTATTCTTTCTGTACCTGCTTCGACGCGATAAGTTCAATCCATTTTGAGGCAGCTTTTGAGTTTTTCGCCACCACCATAAGGCCGCAGGTTTCCTTGTCGAGCCGGTGCACAAGGTGAACGCGGAAGCCCACCTGCTTTGAAAATTCCTCGTCGAGAGGATGTGCAATTCCTTCCCCGCCCTGAACCGGAACTCCGGCAGGCTTATTTATCACAAAAATTTCATCATCTTCATAAAGAATCGGGATTTGAGTCATACGGGAAATAATAGGTCAAAAGCCGTTTTTCATCAACTGACAACAAAAAATGTGTCCGCTTCCTTGCTTCGCTTTCAGCGCCAGGTGGTGTAGCAGCGGCTTTGAAGCCGTTCCCGGCGGGAATGCAGCGATAGCGGAACTGCGGAACAACCGGCCCGACGCGTAGCGGCGGGAGGCGCCCATATTCCAATGTTTATTTTTTTATTTTTCAATTTTCACTTTTCAGTTTATACTGATTGTATGCGCAAATTTTCAATAATTTTTTTTCTGTACCTGACTTTTTTTCCGGTCTTTTCTGAGATTATCACCTCTGAAAAATTTTCTTACTCAATCGATTTTCCGGAGGGGTACGAAATCACCGACATGGAAACGGACGAAACGACTGTCATTTTCAAGAACAAATACCTTGCGGCACACGCCCTGATCCGGGTCTGGCCGGACTCAAAATTCAAGTCGGCGGACGAAGCGCTCAAAGACACCCTCAAAAGGCTCAACGCGACCGCAGACTATTCCGAGGCTGTCTGGAGAAGGCAGAAATGCTCAATCGCATCTTTTGAAAGCCCGCTTCTGTTTCCGGACGGGGCTGCAAAAGGATGGGGAGCGTGCATTCCTCTCCCGCAAAAAAAAGGCTACCTCTCACTTTTGTCCTATGCGCCCTCAAAAAACTACGATGACCTTGCGCAGGTCCTGATTTCGCCGGTTGATTCCGTTCTGATTGACGCGGGAAGTTTCAGGGAGCCGGGGCTCATCACCTCAGCTTTCTATCCGAGAAATTCGCCGAAAACGATTGAACTCACAATTGACGGACAAAAAATTTCCACAAAAATCGATTCGGCTGACAAAGAAGCGAGCCAGTTCGTGATTGACCGGGAATTCGCAGTGTTTTCTTTTTATGCGGCGAACAATCTCCCGGAAATGTACGATGCGTGGGTGCGTTTTTACCGGCTTCTTGCGCGCGACTCAATGGAAAGGGTAAAAAAAGTTTCGTTTGATATTTATACGGCGCTTCGTGAAAGCTGTGAAAAAAAAGACTCCGCAAATCCTGACGCAGCGCTGGCGCAAAGTCTTCTTTTCTGGTCTCAGGATTTTAATTACAAAAGAAAATCTTCGACTTATGACAAGGCAGATATTGAAAGTATTCCCGCGATTCTGGAAGGCGGCTCAAGCGACTGCGACGGCCGTTCGCTTCTTTTGATGTGCATCCTTAAAAACTGTTCGGTTGACAGCTGCATGTTCATCTCAGCGCAGTACAGCCATGCGCTTCTGGGAGTTTTTTTCCCCGATAAACAGGGACAGACAATCAAAGTTGATGACGGTGCGAACGGAAAAGAATATCTTGTCGGAGAAACCACGGCAAAAAAACTGACGCTAGGAATGATGCCGGCAGATATGGCCGACAGAAAAGGCTGGCTTCCGGTAGAATTGCCGTAACGACAGCCTTCAAACTCTAGCAGCGCACGATATCCGCGCCTGCGTCTTTTTCACAGAAGAAGCAGTAGTGGGCGTGCTTTGCGGACAGTTCTTCCATGTAAAAATCACGGTTTTCAAAAATCTCTGCCGGGATAGCAAAACCAATCACGGAAACGCAGTCTTTTATCCGGCGGGCTGTATGTTTCATTGCGGCAGTGAACTGCTCATAGCCGGCATTTTTATCGAAAACAGGCTTAATAAATACGAATTTTCCGTTTTCTTCAAAAGACTTCAGCTGTTCACGGAGATTCGCAAGATAATCCTCGTTGTACTCTTCGGCTCCGGCCTCCACGTCACTCCACTTTACAGGGAAGTCTTTTTTTTCAAGGGAAACGCTCTCCCCGCCGGTTGTGTACAATTTACTTTCTTTAACTTCGAATAATCGCTCTAGTTTCATAACAGAATTATATCAAAAAAATGGAAAGTAGAAAATGGGAACAAAAAAAATACGGATTTGTTCAGACCAGCCGTCTTCACGATTTCAATGTGAGCAGCGTCAGTCACAAACAAATCCGTTTGTAAATTATGAATTGCGCATTAGAATGAGTATCCGGCTCCTGCGTAAGAACTTACATTGCTCTTGGCTGTTGATGTTGAGTCAAGGGAATATGAGTAGCTTACCGTGAATGGCTTCGATGAAGTTGTTGTTGACGAGCAGCCCTTTGAAGAAGAATCTGAGTTTCCGCTTGAATACAAGGTTCCGTAAGAATCCTTGAAGCTGTACTTGATTCCGCTTGAGAAGATATTGTTCTCTGCGATGATAAGAGCATTTTTTCGGACTCCGACCGCATACTGCTGAGTGTATGTCGGGCTTGAAGCGTGGTAGTAGTTGTTAAACATGTGGAGCTTAGAGTTTCGTACCATCGGAAGACGCTGGCCACAGTTGTAGAAATAGTTGTGGTGGAGCGAAATCGTTCGTGTTGAATTTGAGCCGTCAGAATCGCTTGAACCGATCAGCATTGTCTTGTCGTGGTCCTGGAACTTACACCATGAGACCGTGATGTTTTTAACTGAGCCTTTCATATCGAGAAGACCGTCGTAAGTCTGCCATTTTTCAGATGTTGAGCCGCCTGTTGAGACATAGCTTAATCCCATTGAGTCTTTGAGGGTACAGTGGTCAATCCAGATATTGCTTGAAGAGCCCTGGATTACGACACAGTCCCACTGAGCGTTGTAGCCGTCGTCTTCTTCGTGATGAGGGAACGGGTCATAAGCGTCCTGAATCGTGAGGTTTCTGAGAACTACATTTGAGACGCTTGAGATATTGAGCATACCGCCTTTGAGTCCAGAAGAAGAAGTTTTTCCGATAATCCATGTGTTTGAAGCGACATTCACCTTGATGATTGAGCCGTAAGCCGAGTTACATGCCCAGAGGTATGAGCCGAGCGAGCTTTCCGGAGAAGAAGATGATGAATCGTCGGTAGAAGTTGAGCAGGATTTTGCATAAGCAGTCTTGAATGAAGAATATGAAGTGTATGCGCTTGAAGTGTTAGATTTTACGAGTGAATCGAGCGAAGAAGTCGTTCCGCCCGCAGTTGAAGGCATATATCCGTTTGAAAGGTCAATCATTCCGTTCACATAGATAATGTAGCCGCCTTTTTTTGCGTAAGTGATGAAATCTGAGCGTGAAGAAACTGTTACTGTACTTGAAGGCGTTGTTACGCTCGCATATCCGGTCGGAGTGTCAGAAATTGAGAGAGAGATTCCGCTTGAAGAAGATGATGATGACGAGCTTGATGAAGAAGAACTTGAAGATGAACCGACAGCACACTTAATGTAGTAAAGAGAGATTGCAGAACCTGTAGACATGAGGTAGTAAGTTCCGCTTGAAGAAATAGAATAAGTGTAGGCAGCAACAGATGAAGAGACTTCGTTTTTGCTTACAAGTGTTCCGCTTGAGTTATAAAGGCCGAGGTAGCGTCCGCTCGCTCCGTCTGCATAAACGGTTACGGTAGCAGAACCGCTTGTAGTGAATCCGACACAGCGGTAGCTTGCAACAGAGCCGGCCCCGCCGAGATTGATTTTACGGTCAATTGAAGTGCTGTTAATCGTAACGGCCGTAATGGCAGGAATTGTTACGGTTTTAGAACTTGTGGCATAAATCGTGTAGTTGCCCGAAGTCGTGTTTGAAGTGAGGGTCGCGCTTTTTGTGAGGCTGGTCGCATACAGCGAAGAAGTGCCTGAAATTGTTGCGCGGTCGCTGGAAGCTTCGAGAGCAGCAGACGATGAATCTTCCTCAACCGAAATGTCCGAACATCCTGCAAAAAGCATGGAAGCAGCAAAAGCAAAGGCTAAAAGCCCTTTTGAAAAAATACTTTTTTTCATTAATTTCTCCTTTTGTAATAAAAAGACTTTGATTTTTCCGAAGAAAGAGGATTTCAAAGCATATATCTCCAAAATCTCTAACCCCCGAAATTTTCTGCGTGCAATCTATAACAGAAATATCCAAATATCAACGCTTTTTGCAAGATTTTGACATTTTATAAGAGAATTATTCTTTAGGATAAGAGTTTTCTAAGAAACAAAGGTGACAGGAAAGATGGAATGCGTGCGATATGCAAAAAAAATGCCGCACGGCCAATAAAAGCCATGCAGCGTTTACGGGGTTTTAGGGGCTTGCCCCTAGGAGAATGGGGTGTGACGCAACGAAGTGCGGCACAGGGGAAAGGCTTTTCCCCTCCCCTTTCAATTTTCAATTTTCCGTTTTCAATTTATGCATAAATTGGTCTTACTTTGATAACACCGTCGATTGCTTCGAATGCGTTCAAAGTGTCGCCTTCTACTTTTCCGTCAACATCGATAAGAGCGTACGCGAGGTCATTTTTGTTCTGATCGACCATGCCTGCGATGTTGAGTTTTGCGTTTCCAAGGACTGCCGTAAACTGAGCAATCATGTTCGGAACATTTTTATGTGCGATACAAAGTCGTGTTCCGTTTGCAGGAATTTCTGAGTTCAGGAAAGTCTTCGGGAAGTTCACTGAATTCCGGATTTCTCCGAATTCGAGGAAGTCGCGCAATTCTTTTACTGCCATTACAGCACAGTTATCCTCAGCCTCTGGAGTAGAAGCGCCAAGATGCGGCAGACAGATTACTTTGTCGCATTTAAGAAGCTCTTCGTCAGCAAAGTCTGTGATGAGGGCTGCAACCTTTCCAGAATTGAGGGCTGCAAGAATGTCTGCGTTGTTTACCAGGCCACCACGAGCGAAGTTCACGATACGAACGCCGTCTTTCATTGTTTTGATTGAAGAAGCGTTAATCATGCCCTTTGTATCGTTTGTCTGTGGAACATGAACTGTGATATAGTCAGATTTTGTGTAAACACCTTCGAGAGTGTCAGAGATTTTGACATTGCGGTCAAGGGCGAGAGCAGCTTTTACTGAAAGGAACGGATCGTAGCCGATTACGTTCATTCCCAGAGCGATAGCTGTGTTTGCGACCATTGCACCGATTGCGCCCAGGCCGATAACGCCAAGTGTTTTTCCTTTAAGCTCCGGTCCTACGAACTGAGACTTGCCTTTTTCTGCGAGGGCAGGAATCTCGTCGCCTTTACCAGCAAGACCTGCGACCCATTTGTTTGCAGCAACTGCCGGTCGGCTTGAAAGCAAAAGACCGAGGATAACAAGCTCTTTTACAGCGTTTGCGTTTGCGCCAGGAGTGTTGAATACGACAATGCCCTTTGCAGCCAGTTCGTCACAAGGAATGTTGTTAACACCTGCACCTGCGCGGCCGACAGCCTTAACGCTTGCAGGAAGTTCCATTGAGTGCATATCAGCCGAGCGGACAAGAATAGCGTCCGCATTGTTGATTTCAGAAGCAACCTCATAGTCATCACGAGGGAAGTTCTCCAGTCCGATAGCACTGATTTTATTTAAAGTCTGAATCTTGTACATTATGCATTCTCCTTAGCGAATTTCTTCATGAAGTCAACGAGAGCTTTAACGCCATCCAAAGTCATTGCGTTGTAGATTGAAGCTCGCATACCACCGACGAGACGGTGTCCTTTGAGGTTTACGAGACCTGCTGCAGCTGCCTCTTTAACGAACTTGTCGTTGATTTCCTTTTCTTTTGCCAGAGCTGCTTTTTCTGCGTCAGAGCGGTCAGCCTCGTCTTTCTTTCCAGCGGCTGCTGTCTCGGCAGTTGAGTATTTTGTGAGGAAAGGAACATTCATCAATGAACGGCTTCCGACCTCAGTTGTCGCATGATAGAAGTTACCCTCGTTGTTGTCGAGGTAGTTGTAAAGGTAATCAGCCTTCTCTTTGTTGCGTTTGAGCATTCCCTCAGCACCACCGTTCTTCTCAATCCAGTGAAGAACTTTGCCCAAAACGTAGATTGTGTAGCATGGCGGTGTGTTGTACATTGAGCCGTTGTCAGCGTGTGTTTTGTAAGCGAGCATTGTCGGAGTTCCCGGCAAGCAAGCCTCTGGTTCTGGAATCAAATCCTCACGGACGATTACGAGAGTAACGCCAGCTGGAGCCAGGTTTTTCTGAGCGCCTGCGAAAAGAAGACCAAATTTTGAAACATCAAGCGGCTCGCTCAAAACGCAAGAAGAAATATCTGCTACGAGAGGGATATTTCCTGTGTCCGGGATGTACTCGTAGTGAGTTCCCATGATTGTGTTGTTGAAGCAGATGTAAACGTAGTCGTAGTCGCCAGTTACTTTCTCAACTTTTGGAATATAAGAATAATTCTTGTCTTTTGAAGAAGCGATTACATCAACAGCGATTCCGAGTTTTTTAGCCTCAGCCGCAGCTTTTTTTGCCCAAACGCCAGTTTCGATGTAAGCTGCCTTTTTGTTTTTGATACCTAGGTTCTGAGCGACCATTGCAAACTGTGTAGAACCGCCGCCCTGAACAAAGAGAACCTTGTAGTTCTCAGGAACATTCATCAATTTGCGGACCATTTTCTCTGCGTCTTCGATGATTGGCTCATAAGCCTTTGAGCGGTGACTCATTTCCATTACGGACTGACCTGTTCCGTTATAATCAAGCATTTCTGCTGCACATTCTTTCAAAACTTCTTCCGGCAGGCAGCTTGGACCTGCACTGAAATTGTAGACTCTAGCCATTTTTATCTCCTAAAACATTTTCCGTGAAATCTTTCACAGAATTGATGATATAACTTTAAAGATTCGCAGCGGCAAGGTCAACGGAAAGTGGCATTTCCGCTCGTTTTACTGTGATTTTTTTCACAATATTATATTCTGTCTTTTTTTGAAAACCTGTGCTATAATCTTTGTCCGAGGTTTACCTATGATTAAAAAGTTGATTAAAAAAGTTTTTGCCACTGTCCTTGTTTTCGGGGCAGTTTCAGCAGTTTCTTCTCAGGCCCGTAAAACCGACGTCTGGGATTTTGGTGGTGTCGAAGATGAAGGCGCAAACAACTTCATTACCGTCGATGCACTGGACAAAATGGAGCAGCTCGGCGCTGACGGAAAATTCAGCGTTGACGGTGACATCGAATTCGGCGACTTAACGATGAATGTCGTCAAAAACGACCGCGCCTACAATTCCGGAAAAAAGAATTACGGTTCCCAGGGCTATGTCACTACTGAATTTGAAGACGACTACACTTCACACGGTATCTGGTACTGCAACGGAAAAGGCGGCGAAAAACGCCGCTTCCTTCTCCTTAAAAATGTAAATGCCGGCGATGTAATCACTTTTTACGCACGCCTCAGCAACTCCGGCGATGAGACAATTCACTTTGCTTCTATCGATCCGGAAGGCCTCAAAGATGACAGACAGGACGAAACCGCAGCAATTACAAACGAAGCGGTGCGCTATTCTTACATCGCAAAATTTTCAGGAAGCTACAAAGTCTACTGCGATGCATCTGTCGGAAAGCCGGTTTATTTCAGAATCACCAGAACTCCGGCAGTTCAGGTCTCAGGCTCGCTCGCCTCTCTTCCGGCAGGACAGGGCGAACTCAAATTTCTGGTAAAAGACACTGACATCGAGCTTCCTGCAAAAATTTCCGGCGGCTCTTACAAGGCAAGCCTTCCCGCAGGTTACACATACATCGCTGTTTTCACGGGCGTTAAAGGATACGGAGTCAGCCCTCTCTCAAAGACTTTCTCAATCGACGCAAAAACAGGCGTTTCCCTCAAAAAAGACTTCACAATCTCCGAGCAGAAAACATTTGTCGTAAACGGAAAAATCACGGGTTTTGCTTCCGGCTACGCGCCTCAGACCCCGATGAAACTCGTTTTCACCCCTCCAAAAGGTTCAATTTACCTTCCTGTCGAGGCCGAAATCAAAAATGAAAACGGCGAATATTCTTTCGAAGACCTTCTCGAACCTTCGGTCTCATACAAAGCAGTTCTTTCAGGCGGAGAAGATTACGAAGTTACGGGCGACGACATCTTTGAAGGAACAGCCGCATTCTCAAAAGATATAACGGTTTCTACGAAAAAAGTTTATGACGTCTCAGGAAAATTCTTCGGTGAGATTTCAGAATTCCCGAAAGAAGTCAAATTCAAAAATCTAGAAGACGGCTATGTATACAACGGAGCCGTCTCAACCCTCAATTATTCAGTCCAGCTCCGTGACGGAACTTACGAAGTTCTGTGCGAAACAAGCCGCGCAGTCTCAAAAAATCACATCATCGTAAACAAAAACTCTGTCATAAAAGACATCAAGATGAGTCTCAAGGAAAAGACTTTGCGTCCTCTTCCCCTCAAACGCGAACTCTGGGTCGGCCCGAAACGCGGCCAGTACCCGACAGTTCAGGAAGCAATTCTTGCAGCAAAAGCGATGAACCCGCTCCAGGAACGCGACCGAATCACAATCATGATTACACCGGGCGTTTACAGATGCCAGCACATCGTTGATGTACCGTACATCACCCTCAAAAATGCAGAACCAGGAAAAGAAGTAAAACTCACCTGGTACTACGGAATCGGTTACAACTACTATTCTGCAGGCGACGACGGATTCTACGACGAAGACCGCGCTTACGACAAATTCGGAAAGAAAGGCGTAGCAAAATGGGGCGGAGCAACTTACATCAAAAATGAAGCACGCGCTTTCCGTGCAGAAGGAATCACTTTTGAGACATCTTTCAATAAATACGTTACGGACGAAGAAATTGCCGACGGCGTTGAAATGGACGGAAGTTTCAATTTCGTGCGCAAACTCAATTCTGACGTGCGTTCAAAAGCCTCAACAGAGCGCTCGGCCGCAATTCTTATCGAAGCAGACGAAACTGAATTCTCAGACTGTAAATTCTTAGGAAGCCAGGACACATTCTACACAGGAAGCAAAATTAAAGGCTACCTCAAAAAATGCTTCATCGAAGGCAACACTGACTTCATCTTCGGTGACGGCGACTTTGTCTTTGAAAACTGCGAGATTCACTGGGCCGGATACACAGACACCGCAAAGAGCGGCTACCTTACTGCGGCCCGCACTGCCCCGGAAAGCAAGGGCTATCTCTTCTACAACTGCCTCATATCAAGCGAAGAAAATGCGCTCACAGCCCCGGGATTCTTCGGCCGGCCGTGGGGAAAAGAAGCATCAGTAGCATGGGTAAACACGGTTCTCGGTACAGACGAAGCAATTCTTCCTGAAGGCTGGACCGACATGAGCGGAAACAAGCCGGAGAACGCACGGTTCCGCGAACTCAACACAACCTGGGACGGAAACCCGGTAGACGTAACCGAAAGACCAAAAGAAACTATTCCTCAGATTACTAAAGACTTGACGATAAAGCACTATATCGGCCAGTGGAAGCCTGCATTCTACACGGAGCCGAAACCGTCCAAAGTAAAGGCGAAAAAGCCGTCTTTCACAACTGACGACGATATCAACACTCCGTATCCGGGACACACCATCACAGTTCACTACACTCTCGGAAAACAGGATGAAGAGGACACTTCACTTATCAAATGGTTCCGTGACAAAGACGGAAAAACTACTCTCGTAAAACAGAGTACAGGTTTCGCAGACAAAACATATCTCATTCAGAAAGAAGATTCCGGCTCTACGATCCGTTGCCGGGTAATTCCGCAGATTCGCAGCGGTGACAAAGCATCTCCTGTCGAAGCAAAACTCGACAAAAAAATCAACGAAGGCTACGCAATTCCTGCAAATGCCGCAGCTGACAGACCGCGCGTAAACGGTGCAGTAAACATCTTCCTTGCTTCTGACTCAACCTGTAAGGACTACAGCGTTCTCGGAATGTGGAACGGAGGACAAATCCGTAACGAAGGCGGCTGGGGTGAATTCCTTCAGGCTTACTTCAATGGAACCGTAGCCGTACAGAATTATGCTAACGGAGGCCGCTCAAGCCGTAACTTCATCAACGAGGGCAGCCTTGCAAAAATCGAAGCAAACATCGCAAAGGGCGACTATCTTTTCATTCAGTTCGGTCACAACGACTGCTCAAATGCTTCAGGCTATCTCGAAGACCGCTATGTTCCGCTCGGAAAGGCCGACAAAAAAGGAAACTACCTCACCACTCCGGGCAAGAAAGTCGAGACTCCGCAGAGCTACGCTTCAAAATACGGCGAAACATTCTACTCTTGGGATTGCGGCGGCACATACAAGTGGTTCTTAAAACAGTACATCGATGTGGCCAGAAAAGCCGGAGCAACGCCGGTTCTCGTCACTCCGGTTTCAAGGCAGTACTTCACCAGCGAAGGAAAAATCCGGCCTCACCATGACTCAACAGACACAAGCACAAACACTCAGACAACCGAAAACAACGCTTACGTCGAGGCTGTCCGGCAGCTCGCAAAAGAAGAAAAAGTGATTTTAATCGACGGATTTGAAATCACAAAAAATCTTTACGAAAAAGCATATGCCGACAAAAAAGACGCTTCCGTTGCAAAAAAACTGATGTTCGAGGGAGACAGCACGCACAACAACAAGCTCGGTGCATTCATCATTGCCGGAGAATTTGCGCGCGCAATCCGCGTTCAGATTCCGTCACTCGCAAAGAGCATTGTTCACCCGGTAAAGACAATCGGCGAGAATTCAAACGGGAAGCTCATGTTCACCGTCGACAGCACAGGAAAATTCCAGTGTGATGACGATTACTGGACTGTCTATACACAAAAAATGCTCGATACGATAAAATAGGCGAAAATGAAAAAAAATTCATTCCGCACTTTAAAACGCATTTTTATCTCGCTCGTAAAGAACCCGTTCACCTTTGTGTCTATTGCATTCGTGGCGCTGATGATAATCCTTATCGATGTCATCTTCCGCTACGAAGGCGGAGTCACAATGGAGAATTACGCCGACAGTGTCTGGAACTTTCTTATCGCTTTCGTTGCGGGGTACTACGACATATGTGTAGTCACCCCGATTGGACGCGCGTGCAGTTTCATCATACTGCTTGCCGGAATTCTTCTGTTCAGTACGATTACAGGTAAAATCGCATCAATATTCATGCAAATCCAACTTGAAAAAAATAAGGGTCTGAAAAAATTGAAAAATCTGAAAAATCACTTTTTGCTTTGCGGCTGGCGTGACGGATTCGAGCGTATTCTTGAGACAGTCCTGCGCTCGAATCCTGACATCTCCCCGGATATGATAGTCCTTGTAAACGAGGCTCCTTCCGAAGAAATCGAGCAGATCAGAAATCAACCTCACTTCAAGGACATTCAGTATGTCTCCGGTGATTTCAGTGAGGAAGAAACTTTGAACCGTGCCCTCATAAAAGATGCCGAAAGGGTTCTGATTATCGCCGACCATTCAAAGAAATATTCCCAGATGGAAATGGACAGCCGTACGGTTCTGGCAGCCCTCACAATGAAAAACCTGAACCCGCGTTTATATGTTGCCGCTGAACTTTTTGACTCAAAATTCAAGAATCATCTTGAAATGGCGCATTGTGACGAAATCATTCTTACAAGCGATTACGAATACAGTCTTCTTGCGACGGCTTCAAGCGGAATGGGCTATTCAAATGTCATCCGCGAACTTATCGGAGACGACGCAGATTCCGGAATCCTTATCGAAGACATTCCTTCATCTTTCATCGGAAAAACTTACGGGGAATTCAAGCAGTCACTCGGAAATACTTCGGTTCTGATCGGACTTTTGCAGAACACCGGAAACTTTTACATGCGCCGTCAGGATGCGCTCCGTGAAGCCCAGAAAAACCCTGATGTCAAACAGATTGTCGGCAACCTCAAAAAAATCAAAACCCTCAAAAGCAATGATCCGCTTCTGGTTCCTGGCGATGATTTTGTAATTCAGCCGAACACAAAATCAATCTTCGTAAAAGGAAAAAGAATAAGCTGAAAGCAGGAGAAATGATATGGCAGAAGTTATAGATATATTTGATGAAGTTCTCCCGAAACTTTTAAAACTTCAGCTCTTCGCTGATTTTAAGGCAGACAACGAAAATGACAGGCGCATTTTAAAAATGGTCTGGACAGAACTAAAAGTGCACTGTTACAAGGCCGGAGAAGAAATCATAAAAGAAGGCGAACGGGGGGAAGATTTTTACATTCTCTCTGACGGCAAAGTCCAGATTTTTCGGAACACAATGGCCGGTGACAGAATAGCCCTTGCAAATTTAAGCGCAGATATGGGAATTTTCTTCGGTGAAACTGCTCTCCTCGGAACCGACACACGCGGGGCTACAGTCGTAGCTTCAACGGACTGCCGCACCTGCGAAATCACCGGCAAAAAATTCAAGGAACTGTGCGAAAAAGAGCCTGTCCTGGGATACCGCGTAATGCTTTGCCTTGCGAACAGACTAAATTCCACAATCAGGAAAGCAAACAGCGACATGGCAACCCTCTACGAAGCTCTTTTTGACGAAGTCGTAAACTGATGAAAAAAATCATTGTCCTTATCTGCATTCTCTTCTCACTCCGGGTCAACTGCTTTTCACTAAGTTTTTCTCCATCCGTCTTCTCATCTTCTCTTTCTGAAACAAACAGATTTTCAGCGCTCTCTTTTACTTCGCACGCAAACGAAGACAGCAATGAGGATGCTGACAGTCTTTTCGCAGAGGTTCTTGCCCTCGCCCTTATTGTTGCTGCAGTCGGCTATTACTGGCTCAATACTGTGCGTTTTTTTGACTATCCTTATCAGGAAGAAAATGTATCCCCTGCCGACGGAAAATATATTGCCCGCGGAACTCTGGACGGAATCGCTTTCACAGACCCGGGCTACAACAGAAACCGCTTTTCAGCAGACACTTCGCTTGTATATCTTCACAATCTCGGCTTCGGAAATGAGACCCGTTTTGAGGGGCTTTTGTTCCCGTACTTCGGGCCTTTCTTCGAAAATCTTGTGCTTGGAAAACCTTTCACAAACGGCGATTATTCTTTTGAAGAAAAAGGTTTAAGGGACAATATAAAACTCGGCGGCCAGATTTCCCTGATTCAGACAAATATTTTGAGCGCCTCTTTTTTGATTCAGTATACAACCTGGCGCGGAAAGGGATTTTCAGATTTCAGAAAGGGCTGTAATTTCGGGCTTCTTCTCCGCTCCTATCCTGTCAAACCGCTCGTGCTCGAATGGAAAATGGGAAGCCACAACTACACCGGGGATTTTGAAGTTTTTGAAAGTGACCTGCATTTCGGACTTATGCGCGGCCCGTACGAATTTTTCGCCTCATGGAAATACCTGCATTTTTACGACAGCGAAAACGACGACTATTCAAAAGACTTTAACGGCGGCACAATCGGACTCAGAAGATATTTTAGTTTATAGACTTTCTGAGGTGCAGTTTTCCGGCCGCTTTACTGATTTTCATCTAAAAATCTCTGGAAAATTCCTGCCGCAATTCCGCAAAGCTCTGCACAGGGACGCTTTTTGTAGTATTCTTCTGTCCTCTCTTCGCTCACAGGTGTTTCGCTTTCTTTCTTTTTGAGTCCGAGAAGTTCTCCGCATATAATCGAACCGTTGATTTTTTTAAATTCTCCGGCTAATTTCTGACCGTTTTCATAAGTCTCGTCTTTCTGTTTTTTCTCCCCGCCAAAGCCGTTGATTTTCTGGCCGGATTTTGCTTTACAGGCGTTGTACATGCCGAGAGAAAAGAGCATTCCGCTCACGGTACCGCAGACTTCCCGCATACGGCACATTCCACCGCCAAAAGGCTGTACGAGAGCCCCAAGTTCTTCTGGAGAATATCCGAACTGTTCTGCAAATACAGCAGTTACGGACTGAGTGCAGTTCATTCCTGATTTAAAATTCTGTTCTGCTAAAAAAGACGCTTCTTCTTGTGTCATAGGCTGTTTCCATTTCAAAGGGGATTTGTTTAAGATTGATAGATACAGAATTATATTTTATGATAATAATGATGTCTACAAAAAAACACCGGCTAAAGGCATCTGATGTAAACCAGTAAGGATGTGATTTTATGAATACAAAAGCAAACTTTTCTCAGTCCTCTTTTAGATTTTTCATTCTGCTTTCCGCAGTTTTTTTTGTGAATTCCGCCCTGTTCTCTCAAAATTCTGAAAAACTTCTTCGCTTCAAATACAAAAAAGGCGACAATTACCGCGTACTTTCGACCGTAAACGAAACCGTAAAAGTGAACGGCCGCCTCAACCATACTGCCGAAATCGTAAACCGTGTCTCCGCTCACATCACGGATGTAGACAAAAATAACCGCGGCTTCAACGAGGCGACCTTTATGACAACGGAAAATTCCACGGGAGCCGGAGCAAAAGGAATCCTCACATACGGTGAAGAATACGAAAGCAAATACTGGCGGAACGAAAAAGGCATTTATGAAATCGGAAATCAATATTTTATGCCCGTTGTGCGCGATGTCCCGTCTCTGCCCGAAAAAAAAGTAAAGCCCGGAGATACCTGGACTGGCAACGGTCACGAAGCGCATGATTTAAGACGGACTTTTGCGAATAACGAACCTTTCAAAGTGCCTTTCACCGCAACTTACACCTATCTTCGTGATGAACAAGGAGTTTCCTCTGATTCAAAACACGAAAAAAAGACTTTTCAGGTTCTTTCAGTAAAATATTCACTTTCTTTTGACGCACCGCTTCCGGAAAATCCCTGGGAACTGCAGGATGACTTCCCGGTCTCAACAATGGGCTACTCGAACCAGACAATCTGGTGGGACAACGAAAAAGGACAGATTGACCATTACACCGAAGAATTCAGAATCATAATGGAGACGTATCTCGGAAATCAGTACGATTTTAAGGGCACGGCACACGCAGAAGTCACGGATTTTGAAAGAAGTGCTACCGACGAAAATCTGGCCGAAGTTCTTGAAAAAGTAAAGGATTTAGACCTTAAGGATGTCTCTGTCTCAAAAAGTGAGAAGGGCCTCACAATCTCGATTGAGAATATCCAGTTTGAGCCGAATTCAGCAGTTCTTCTGGAGTCAGAGCAGCAGAAACTCGACAAAATCTCAAAAATCATCGAAAGCTTTAACAATGATCTTCTGATTTCAGGTCACACCGCATTATCCGGAACAGCCGAAAGCTGTCAGGTTCTGAGTGAAGAGCGTGCGGATTCCGTAGCGGACTATCTAATCAAAAAGGGTGTACGGGACAAGTATCACATGTACACACAGGGCTTCGGAGCCAGAGTCCCGATAGCCTCGAACGCAACAAAAGAAGGAATGGCAAAAAACCGCCGCGTAGAAATCACAATTCTGGATAAATAAACCGAAGAATTATAAAATTCTTACATAACAAATATTTATTCTTTTTTATTGCCGGAAACTCACTTTTTTCTCATTACTCCTTATGTAAGAATAAAAAAAACTTACGGGAGTTCTTATGGCAGAATCAGAAAAAGCATCTTTTGACGGAGAAGGTGTCCGGGAGCTTTCTGAAGGCGAACTTTTCGACGCAGACCTTGCAGTAAAAGTTGCCCGGAACGGCTTTCGGGTGTCATACCTTTTTCCATGGCAGAGAATCGTCATCGCGAATATCCTTGACGGAGAAAAAGCCCTTCTTGAAGATAATAAATTTTCAGACAATAAAGACGATGACGAACTGTACAGGGGGAGACAAATCGTTCTTCTTCCTACGGGAGCCGGAAAATCCATGTGTTTTCTTGTTCCGGCACTGCTTTTACAGGGAGCAACCCTCGTAATCTATCCCCTTCTCGCCCTTATGAGCGACCAGAAGCGAAGGATGGAAGAAGCCGGGATACGATGCGTTGTTTTTAAGGGCGGACAGAGCGCAGAAGAACAGGAAGAAAATTTTAAAGCCCTTTACGACAAAGAAAATCCCGCAAGGGTAATAATCGCAAATCCAGAAATTTTAAGCGGAGAGGCACTTCTTGAAAGATTGTCAAAAATAAACATCTCTCACATTTCAATAGATGAGGCGCACTGCGTGTCGGAATGGGGAGACAGCTTCAGGCCGTCATATCTTGAACTCGGAAGAATCATTAAAAAGCTCGGTGTCAAACTCGTCACGGCATTCACGGCGACGGCGAGCAAACCTGTTCTTGACAGAATCGGCGAAATTCTTTTTGACGGAAATTATCACCTTGTGAGGGGAGCAAGCGACAGGGCAAACATTCACTATGCCGTAAAATATGCCTATGCAAAGGAAAAGGCGGTTCTTGAGGCAGCCCTCACAATGAAAAAGCCGCTGATTATTTTCTGCGGGAGCCGTCGACGTACCGAAGAAATGGCTCACATCTGTGCGTCATATTTCGGACGGGAAAAAACGCGCTTTTATCATGCCGGAATGACAAAAGAAGAAAAAAATGCCGTTGAGGAATGGTTTTTCAATTCAAAGGACGGAATCTTAGCGGCAACCTGTGCGTATGGAATGGGCGTTGATAAGTCCGATATCGCAGGCGTTATTCATCTTGACGCCCCGGAACACCTTGAGAATTTCGTGCAGGAGGCTGGCCGGGCAGGAAGAAACGGCGCTGACGTTAACTCCCTTTTAGTCTGGAATCATGCGGACTATATTCACTGGAGGCAGGCAAAAGAAGGAAGCCGGGAACGGGCGCCGGGTGACTTCGCGCTCTCAAAAATCTGCCGGCGAAAAACGATTCTGGATTACCTTGGCGGAGAAGAAACTGTCTGCTCAGGCTGTGACATCTGTGATGCGGCCGCAAAAAACAAAAAAATCTCTTACCTGGCTTCAGATGCAGATTTTGCATTCAAATTTATCAGAAATAACCGCCGCCTTTACAACCGCCAGGAACTGACACACGAACTGACCGAAAAGTTCAATTCTCAAAAATCAAAAATTTTCGGGATAAATGTATGGGAAGCAAAAGATACCGCAGAAATTCTGTCACAACTTTTTTCTGAACAAAGAATAAGGCTCTGCGGCTCTTTCTGGAAAGGAAAAATTGACATCGTAAAGAAAAAACGCAAAAAAACAGTTCTTTCGCTTATTCCTCGCCGCCACCGGCATCTTCTCCACTGCTTTCGTCAGAAGTTTCAGCAGGCGCAGGAGCTGGGGCTACAATTGTTTTCTTAGCTTTCGGTGCTTTCGGCTTTTTGCGGTATTTTACTACAAAAGCACAGATATCCATAAAAATAAACACGAGAACCGCCGTAATAATCACGCGGCTATCAGTGAGAACAGCCTTAATCACAGGAATATAATCATGAGTATTCATAATCTAAATATCGGCATTTAACGGGAAAACTGAAAACGGAAAGTTAAGGGTTGAGACCTGATGACTGTCCTCGTTCAGTTTTTTTAGACTGTGAGTTTTTTTCTTCTTCCTTCTTCCTGATTTTTTTGGTATTCTTTTCGTATTATGAAAAAAATCTTAACACTTCTGGTCTCTTCTATGATGCTGGTTTCTTCGCTTTTTGCGGAGAATGATTATCAAATCAAAGTTTCTTCTCCGAACGGAGCGCCGGCCCTGGCCCTTGCCTCACTCGCTGTAGAAAATCCTCAGAATTACACTTATGTCGCTGCTGAGAGCATTGCTGCTGAATTCGCGGGCGGAAAAAGTGACTTTATCATCGCTCCTGTCAATGCAGGTGCCAAACTTTTCAAAATGGGAAAGTCTACTTACAAACTTGCAGCCGTCGTAACCTGGGGAAACCTTTATTTCGCTTCTCAGAAAAAGAATTTTAAAATAAAAGACATCAAAAAATCAAAAATCACGCTTTTCGGAGAGAATACAATCAACGCTTCTGTTGCGCTCTCAGCCCTCGAAAAAAACAAAATCAAGGCAAAAGAAGTTTCTTACCTCGGAAGCGCAGCACAGACTCAGGCACTTCTCCTTTCCGATGAAAACGCAATCGTTCTTACGGCAGAACCAGCCTTAACCGCAGCAAAAATCAAGAATTCAAAAATCACCGCATATTCTGTAAACGAACTGTTCAAAAAAGCAGCAGGCTTTGACGGCTACGCTCAGGCAGGCCTCTTCGTAAAAGCGGAGACTATCGAAAATCATCCTGAAGAAACTGCCGGCTTTCTTAAACTTGCAGAAGAATCATGCAAAAAATGCTCGGAAGACGTGAAATCCATAGCAAAGGCGGCAGTCTCGCTTGAGATTCTCCCGAATGAAAAAGTTGCCGAAAATGCAATTCCAAACTGCTCTATCAGATTCGTGCGCGCGAAAGACGCAAAAGCTCAAATCGAAGCAACCGCAAACATTGATTTAAAACAGTACGGCGGAGAACTTCCAAAAGACGAATTCTATTTCTAAAAAGAGTCAATGAGAAAGGGAAAACTAAAATCAACAGTAACATTCATTGCCGGTCTCTTTCTCATCGCCTTTGGTGTACAGGCTCTGTCCTTCGCCAAAGGCGATTCCCTTGTTTTTCCCGGCATTTTTGAAATCTTAAAGTCGTTTTTTCAGCTTCTTTCCATCCCCCGAACATATCAACTTATACTCACAACCCTTACCCATCTTTTTGTCTCGCTTTTTTTCTCGAGTCTGCTCGGAACTTTTATCGGGCTTTTTGAAGGCAGGTACGACTTTATTTACAGGCTTCTTCGCCCGCTCATGACCCTTCTCCGCTCGATTCCGATTATTGTTCTTGTCGTGATAATCATGGTTCTTACGGAATACGAAAAGGTTCCTTACATTGCATCTGTTCTGGTTTTAGTTCCATTGATTAGCGAGGCTACAAGTGAAGGCTTGAGAAGAATCAGAAAAGAGCAGTCCGAACTGATTGAGGCTTACCGTCTTTTCAGCAGCTTTTCGCCCCGTATTCTGGTTTCGGTCTACATTCCGCTTATGGCAGGCTACCTCAGGCAGGCATATACAAATGCAGTCGGGATGGGAATTAAAATTATTGTAACGACAGAATATCTCGTTCAGACAAAGAATTCACTCGGAAAGGCAGTGAACACGAGCATTTATTTTAATGAATATTCGGAAATTTACGCCTGGGCTCTGATTATGATTCTTCTTGTGCTTTTAACGACAGAAATTCCGCGCTTAGTCAAAATCGCCGTGGATAAGGTTATACGCCACGCTACCCGGTGACGGGATTTTCGGAAGATTATCCCTTTTGAACCAGCCTGCTTCCATAATCTCATCTTCCTGAAGTTTAAGCTCGCCGCTTTCGTATTCTGCACGGAAAGCAAGCATAAGCTGGTCAGGGAAAGGCCAGGACTGGCTTCCGACATAGCGTATATTTTTGACCTTGAGATTTGTTTCTTCTTTGATTTCGCGGACAACGGCATTTTCTATTGTTTCGCCCATTTCGACGAAACCTGCGATACATGAAAAAAATCCTTCGGTGCTTTTTTTGTGCCGTGCCAGTAATATTTCGTCTCCACGGCTCACAAGGGTAATAATGGCAGGCTCCAGTTGCGGGAAGTACTGCTTTCCGCACTCAGTACAGGAAAGTGCCGTAAAATATGGATCGTCTTTCAGAACCCCGCCGCATTTCGCACAGAATCTTTTTTCGTTTTTGAAGTTTAAGAGGCCTTTTGCCCGGGCTGCCAGCCCCGCAAGTTCTGCACCTGATATTTTTTTTGACTCGTCGGTAAAGCTCACGAAATCGTTGATTCTCTCTATGCCTTTCATTTTGTGGAAAAATTCGCGGAGCGGAATGTCGGTGCAGCCTGCCGGATTCGGGCTGTCCTTTTCGAGCTGCATTGCAGAATAGCCCCACTCCATTTCGGCGAACCAGTTCTCAGCGACATTATGCTCAAGACAACGGCGTACAACGCTCTCGTCAGGCAAAGAATCTCCCTGAAGAATGATGGAATTCTCCCGAAATATAAAGTGAATCTCACAAAATACATTCATTTGATTTGAAATCATCGGCATAACTAAATTATAAAATCAAATTTGCAAAAAAGAAAGAAAAATTTTATACTGTTTTTATGCGAAAACATAATCCCGGTCCTTTTTATTCATATCCGATGGGAATCTGGTTCTCTTTATTTTTTATTGTCCCACTCGCAATTATTATTGCCTATTCCTTCATGAAGAGGGATATGTTCGGCGGCGTCATTCACGAATTTTCCATCGATGCCTACAAGCAGATGTTCACGCCGGCCTACGGAGCAATTTTCTTACGGACACTCTGGATGACGGTTCTCGCGACATTCATCTCAATTCTTGTTGCACTTCCCTGCGGATATGCAATTGCCAGAAGCAAACGCCAGACCTTTCTTCTGATTCTCGTAATCGTTCCGTTCCTTACAAATTCTTTGATCCGAATTTTCGCATGGATGACAATTCTCGGTGAAAACGGAACCCTCAACGGAATCTGCGAACTCTTCGCAAAATTCTGTTTTTTCGTAACACGCAATGAGAACGGCGTCTTTGTTCCGCACAAATTCATGTTCACAAAATTTGCGGTTGTTCTTGTCAGTATCTACATGTATCTTCCGTACGCCATTCTTCCGATTTTCACTTCGGTAGACCGTTTTGACTTTACTCTTCTTGAAGCCGCCCGTGATTTAGGGGCAACGAAGTCTGGTGCCATTTTCCGCGTAATGATTCCCGGCATAAAAAGCGGCATCATCAGCGCGCTTATTTTCACATTCATTCCGATTTTCGGAAACTACACTGTTCCTCAGATTCTCGGCTCAACTGAAAGCTATATGCTCGGAAACATTATCATGGATCAGATTCAGAAAGCACGCAACCTGCCTCTCGCATCTGCATTCAGCGTCGTGCTCACTTTTGTCAGTATGGCAGCCATTCTGTTTATGATTTCTTCCGACAAAAAAGAAGCCAGACTCAAAAAAATGAAAAAAGAATAATTCTTCCAAAAAGACAAAAATTCAAAATTTTGTCAACCGGCCCGTCATTCTGTAAGGCCGGCAAGGGAAAATTTCTACTTCACTTTATATAGTTTTTTTAGTATTATGTTGAAACAATTAAAAATGATATTAAACCCGATTCAGTCACTGAAACGCAGATTTGAATTCCATGTTTTTAATTTATTTTCATTTATCTGCATGTTTCTTTGCCTTAATCTTACAAGTTGCAGGAGCACCACCGTGGACACAAAAGTTATTGACCAGTACATTGATGATTTGATGACAAAATCAACCGCCGAAATTCCAGTCTGGAACATAGAAAAGGCGCGTGCTGGCTCAAAATCGGGATGGGATTACATCGACGGCTGCATGATTATGGCTCTTCTGGAGCTTTATGACACAAGCAAAGACGAAAAATTCCTTAAGTTCGCCGATTACTACGAAGACTACAGAATTCACGATGACGGAACTATCGACGGCTACTCAAAAGATGCCTGGAATATCGACGAAATCAACGGCGGAAAAAACCTTTTCCCGCTTTACGCACTCACTAAAAAAGAAAAATATCGCCTTGCCCTCGAAAAACTTTACGAGCAGGTAAAAGAGCAGCCGCGCACAAAAGAAGGCAATTTCTGGCACAAAGCGATTTACCCGCATCAGGTATGGCTTGACGGTCTTTATATGGGACTTCCGTTCTACATGGAATACGATGCAACTTTCAACGGCGGAAAAAACAAAGATGACATCTACAAACAGTTCTTCAATGTCGAAAAAATCATGAAGAACTCTGCCGACGGTCTTTACTATCACTGTTTTGACAGTTCAAAATCTGCTTTCTGGTGCAATAAAGAAACCGGTCTCTGTCAGAACTACTGGCTTCGTGCATTGGGCTGGTTCTCAATGGCAATGCTCGACACACTCAATCACGCTCCGGACAAAGGCAGCGAAAACTGGAATCACCTTAAACAGATGTTCATCAATCTCCAGGACGCAATGCTCAAAGTTCAGGACGAGAGCGGAATGTGGTACCAGCTTCCGGCTTTACCGAATGTCGAAGGTAACTATCTTGAAACTTCGGGCACTGCTATTTTCGCTTATTCTCTTTTGAAAGGCCTCAGAACAGGAATTCTTACTGACGAAAAATACAAAAATGCAGGCATAAAGGCTTTTGAAGGAATCTGCCAGAAATACCTCAAAACAGAAGGCGGAGTTCTTTCTCTCGACGGAATCTGTCTTGTCGCGGGTCTGGGGCCTGAAAAAAACAAGCGCCGTGACGGAACGGTGGCGTACTACCTGAGCGAACCGGTCGTAAAAGACGACGCAAAAGGCGTAGGACCGTTCATTCTTGCTTACAACGAATACAAGCTTCTTAAAAAATAGTTACGAAGGCCGCCTGAACACACATCTGGCGGCTTCTTTCTTCTGCGGTAAGGCTTTGCGGTAAAAATGCGGCCTGCCGCCGGAATGAGCCGAATACATTTTCCCCTGATGCAAATTCCGTACAGCAGGTGCAGTCATCTGCAACTACAATATTTTCTTCCGGGATTCCGGCGTTTTTCAATACAAAAAGATTTGCTTCTGTGAGCGAGAGCCGGTACGGGAATCGTTTCGCAAGTTCTTCATCTTCCAGAGTTTTAAAAGAGACTGCTTTTTCTACGCATTTTTCTCCGAAATTCTTCATGAAATAGTCCGCACGCTCTTCGTCAACGAAATAACAGCAGTTTCCGATATGGGGACCGATTGCGGCACAGATATTCTCTTTTTTTGAGCCGTAGAGGGCGGTGAGTTTTTCGACACCTTCACCCGCTATTCCTGTTCCTTTCCAGCCTGAGTGGAACGCTCCGATTGCTTTTGTCTCCCTGTCGTACAGAAAGACCGGAACGCAGTCGGCAACCGTGACCACGGGAACTAAAAGCGGATTTTGTGTGACGATTCCATCTCCCTGAAGATTTTTTGTGTCACCCTCATTTTTTGCCTCGAAAATAATTTTTGAGTGGATAAGTTCGACCGGAACAGGCTTTAATTTGCAGTCACAGATTTCCCGTTCACTTGAGCAGTTCCCGGTACAGACAGGCTTTTTAATTTCGTTCAGAATCTGTCTGAGTATCAAATTCCTGTTTTCGTTCTTCTCGTTCCAGCGGAAGCGCATTGTTCCTGCCGCAAGGAGAGTCATTCCCCAGCGGGCGTGTTTTTCTCCAGGAAGTGATTCAAGAGGTTTTCCGCCAGAATAAAAAGGAAGGGTGATATATTTTTCTTTCTGAGAAGAATTTTTTTCCAGTTCATTCTTTACTGAAATAGAGTTTATCACTTTCTGTTTTTCTTTTTGTCAAGGTTCTCGAGTTCAATAACAACGGAAAGCGCGCTTTCGAGAATGCCTTTTGCCTTTTCGATTTTGTTTATAAAAGGCTCGTTGTTCTGATCTTTCATTTTGTTCAGGTTTGAAATGGTGTCAAATCTCTTGTCTTTTGAATATCCGAGGATTCCGTTTAAGAGCTGGCTCAGCATACGGCCGGCATCTTCAAAGCGATGGATAAGCGTTGCGACATCGCTTTCGATTCCGCGCATAGTCTGTTCGAGTTTGTTCTGAGCCTGTAATGTTCTTGTCGTATCCTCGCGCATTTTATGCAGGGTGCTTCCGATCTCACCATTTTCTGAAAGCCGGCGGCCAAGTTCCTGCAGAGAAATAGATAGCTGAATCATTGCGTTAAAATTCTCAGCAAACTGCGCATGGTTGTCCTTTTTAATGAAAGAACCCTGCACAAGTAAGGTTTTAAAATCGAGCTCACATTCCGGGAATTTCTCTTTCATGAACCAGGCAAGGAATCCTAAAGTCGGATCGTAAAGGAACGGGACGCCACCCCATACCTCTTCCCATGGTCTTTGAGGAAAGAGCGGAAACTGCTCAAGCTCAAAAGTGACTTTTAATGTTGAGAGAAGCGCTTCGCGTTTGCAGTCATTTTCCCAGGATGACCATTTCAATTCGAAAGTTCTTTTAGACTCGTTTTTGAATTTTACGAACCAGTCTTCTCCTCCGGAAAACGGCAGGGCATGCCAGTATGCGTCATTATTTACGATACAGCCCAGCGAACGGAGCGGAACAGAATTTATGAACATGTTTATGAGGTTGATATTCGTTCTTGCTTTTGTGATGAATTCTCCGGCATCACGGCCATTTTCTTCGTTATTCAGGAATTTTGAATTTCTGACTGCAAAGAAATACAGCGCTTCCCAGAATTCGTCGGGAATTTCAATCTGATCTGACAGAAGCTGAGTAAATTCTCCGACTTCTGTATCGACCTGGCCGAAAGGACAGGTGTTGTCCCGGCCGCCGGCAGATGAAAACATAGAGATAAAACGCCCGAACGGGAGACGGATAAGGCGTTTGAGCCACTCCGTTGCCTTTGCGCACATATACATTGTCCCTTTGTCACGCTCAGGGATATTTTCAAAAATATCTTCGAGTTTATGGAGCAGAGATACGCGCAAATCAGGGCGGAGTTCCGCACTTACCGGCGTAGCATAAGGATCAGTGTCGTGCTTGATTTCAGAATCGGTCTCCGGCATAACAATTGTACTGAGGAAAACATAGAAAGCCCCTTCACAGTCGATTGTGGAGATGATATACGGTCTGAAAAAATCAACGCAGGTCTTAAGTTCTGTAAGCTTTTCAAAGAAAAAAGAAAGGAAAAGCCCCTGCTTATAATCGATGAGTCCCGGATAATTGTGATGAACGAAACGTGAGATTTCTGAAAGCTTAAATTCGTTGTAAATAACTGTTTTGCTTGTATTTGAAAGAACAGCCTTAAGCCAGACAAGAAGCCGAAGAATAAAAGGCTCGTTTTTAAGTTTTACTTCGATTGAAATATCTGAATCATCATCTGCGCCTGAACGGCCGTTACCTGAATCGTCCTGATTGTCATTTGCATTAATCCGGCTAAGCATGCTCTGTCTTTCATAATCAGAAATGCCGGACGCCATTACCTCAAACGAATCTCTTTCCATAATTTTCCTCATTATAAACTGAAAACCAAAAAGTGTATAGTAAGAAAAATCTGTTGAAGAATTCTCTCTTTTAGGCTAATAATTATTCTATGCAGATTTTTGTTTTTGCAAGGCTTATTTTCATCATTCTTTCAATTGTGGGGCTTTCACTTGCTTTCCCTATTCTTACAGCCTTTATCGAAGGAGAGTTTTCTGTAATTCAGAGTTTCGCGATTCCTCTTTTCGTTTCTGTTTCAGCCGGAGCATTTTTTTATTTTGCGGGCAGAAAAACAAAGATTAAATTTTCAACGCGCTCAGTTTTTGCCTTCGTAGCGCTCGCATGGATTTCAATCAGCGTTTTCGGGGCGTTTCCACTGTTCCTTTCCGGAGCAATTCCAGACTTCTGCAATGCATTTTTCGAAAGTGTCTCCGGCTTTTCAACGACAGGTGCAACGATTTTAAGCGACCTTGAATCTCTTCCACGCTCAATAAATTTATGGAGATGTCAGATGCACTGGCTCGGCGGCATGGGAATCATCGCCCTAACTGTTGCCCTTCTTCCGCTGCTCGGGGTCGGAAGTTTTCAGCTCATAAAAGCAGAAAGTACCGGTCCTGAAAAAGGCCAGATTACGCCGAAAATGGCAAGCACGGCAAAAACTTTGTGGCTTTTGTATGTCGCTCTTACCCTGGCGCACGCAATTGCACTAAAAATCGCAGGCCTCGATTTTCTGGACTCAGTCTGTCACGCTTTTTCAACACTCGGGACAGGCGGCTTCTCAACAAAAAATGCCAGCATCGGCACGTATAACTCGCTTTCAGTAGAAATCATCTGTACGGTCTTTATGTTTCTCGCCGGAATCAACTTCAGCCTGTATTTTTATATGATTACGGGCAAATTTGAAGAGGTCAAAAAAAATTCAGAATTAAAGGCATACGTCTCGCTTTTTGCAATCTGCGTAGTCGTCATCGCAATCGTTCTGATTCCTCACTACGGCTCATTTGCAAAAGCACTCCGCTATTCAAGTTTTCAGGTCGCCTCGGTAATGACTACGACAGGATATGCCACCGCAGATTTCACGACCTGGCCGAGTGCAGCTCAGTTTTTCATTTTCCTGCTCTTTTTTACCGGAGGATGTTCAGGCTCAACTTCGGGCGGTTTTAAAATCATCCGATGGGTCGTCCTCAAAAAGCAGGCATGGAACGAGATGCTCAGAATGCTTCACCCGCACGGAGTTTTCACAGTAAGCATAAATCAGAAAGCAGGCAGAAAAGACCTCGTTTTCAACGTCGCGGCTTTCACATTCGTCTATTTCGGGCTTGTAATTCTCACAACAATGGTAAGCACTTTCTGCGGACTGGATGTTTTCACAGGTTTTACGGCAGGTCTTTCAATGCTCGGAAGCATAGGCCCGGCCTTCGGCACTCTCGGCCCGAGCGAAAATTTCGGCTCAATATGTCCGTTTTTGAAATGCTGGTACTGCTTCGCAATGATAGCAGGCCGTCTTGAGCTTTATAATCTGATTATCTTCCTGTTCCCGGATTACTGGAAAAAATAAGGACTTTTTCAACTTTCCGTTTTCATTTTTCAGTTTTATCGTTATAATATTGTGCTATGATAAGGCTTGTGGCTTTTTTAGGAAATTACGGCGAAGAATACAAAAACACCCGGCACAATGTTGCATGGCAGTTCGCGTCGCAGCTTCCTTTTTACAGTAAATTTTATTTTCAGAACAAATTCAAGGGCGATTTTGCTGCTGTCGAAACGAGAACTCTTGCCGAATGGATGGGCGAAACTGGAGTTTACACAACAAAAGACGGCGGTGCACCGAGAGTCCCTGAAAACGCACCGGAAAAAATCTACTTCTTAAAGCCGCTCACTTATATGAACCTCAGCGGCGAATCAATCGGTGAGCTCGCACACTTTTTCAAGATTCAGAATGACGAAATCTTAGTCGTACACGATGAGCTCGAACTTCCGATAGGTACTGTGAGCCTGAAATGGAGTGGCGGACTTGGTGGTCACAACGGTCTTCGCTCCACAAAAGCTGTCCTTGGAACTGCGGATTTCTGGCGCCTGAGGTTCGGCATTTCAAAGCCTGCAAACGTGAATATCGCCGATTACGTGCTTTCAAGTTTCACTGCCGACGAAAAAATAATCCTTTCACAGGAATTCGTTCCCGTAAACGAGATGTTCTGCAAACTGCTCCTGTCAACAGACCCGAACAGAATTTTACAGGGCTGGAGCAAAAGAAAGATTGTGGAGAAATAAACATGAAAGAGAAAAACAACACATTCGAAAAATTTTTTGAAATCGTAAAGGCTGTCCGCAAAGGCTGCCCGTGGGATCAAAAGCAGACGCCTCTTTCTCTCCGCTCGACTTTCTTCGAGGAAACCTGCGAGGCAATCGATGCAATCACACAGGACGATCCTGCCCATGTCAAGGAAGAGCTTGGTGACGTTCTTTTAAATGTCATCTTAATCGCATATCTTTTTGAAGAAAAAGGCCTGTTCACCGTCGAGGAGACAATCAACGCAATCGCAGAAAAATTAATCCGCCGCCATCCGCATGTCTTTGCTGCAAGTGAAGGTCAGGCCGAAGTTACCGAGGATGTTTCCGGCAGTCCGGAAAAAGCGTTGAACCAGTGGGAGCGTATCAAGGAGAATGTCGAGGGCCGGAAGTCAGAATCTGCACTGGACTCAATTCCTGAAAATTTTCCGCCAATCTTAAAAGCATACAAAGAATTAAAAAAAGCGGCAAAAGAAGGTTTCGACTGGAACACGCTTTCCGAAGTCAAAATGAAATTCTGCGAGGAACTCGCTGAAATGCACGATGCCATCATCGATGTCGAGCAGGTTTTCAATTATGACGGCAAAAGTCCTTTCTCCCAGATTCCGGAAACTGAAGAACAGAAAAAAGCTTTCCTTCATCTCGAAGAAGAATTCGGTGACTCCCTCCACTGTCTTTTGAATTACGGCCGATGGCTGGGCGTTGACCCGAATGTAGCACTCCAGAAGGCAATGAAGAAATTCGAATTCCGTTTCAAGCACGTTGAGGAAAACATAAAACAAAAAAATCTTGAGATGAAGCGCGAAAATCACCGCGAGATGATGGATTTCTGGCATGAAGCAAAGTTAAAGGGGAGCAACTGAAACGATGAAAATGACTTTGATGGGAACCGGAACAAGTCACGGCGTTCCCGTAATAGCCTGTGACTGTCCGGTCTGCAAATCGACCGACCCGCGCGATACCCGTCTTCGCTGCAGCGCCCTTGTTGAACACAAAAACCAGCATTTTCTCATCGATGTTGGTCCGGATTTTCGTTTTCAGGCATTAAAGTTCAAGATTTCACGGCTTGATGCAGTTTTCATCACACATTCGCACGCCGACCATCTCCACGGAATCGACGACTTACGCATTTTCAGCCATAAAAATTCCGCAGCAATGAGCCGGGACAAAGTCATTTCAGAAAAATACCCGGAAACAAGCGGAGACGGGCTTCCAATCTACACAAGCGAACGCACAAAAGGCTATATACACGAACGTTTCCCCTATATTTTCGTTGATCACGACAAAGGCGGCGGAATTCCAAAACTTCACTTAATCCCGGTAGACAAAAACACATCAAAAAGTCCGCTGATTCTTGGAGAAAAAAACGAAGAGACAGAACTGTCAGACCGGATTGAAGTAGTCCAGATTCCAATGCTGCACGGAAACCATCACACTAACGGCTATGTTTTCAGCTGTTATGACGAATCAGACACAAAAAAAGGAATCGCCTATCTTACGGACTGTAACTTTATCAGCGAAGAAAGCATTTCCGAAGTAAAAAAAGCCGGCGGACAGCTCGAACACCTTGTGATTGACGCACTCCGCGAAAAACAGCACTCAAGCCACTGCAATTTTCTTGAGGCCCTTTCATATGCCGAAAAAATCGGCGCAAAACATACTCATTTCACACACATAACCCACGACATGAACTATATTCAGATTCAGAATTATATCAACGAAAAACTTCCGGAATTCCCGAAACTGTCAGAAATCGTTAAAAACGGCGGCTCCGTCTCCCCGGCTTACGACGGGCTCGTGCTCGAAGCATAGAGCAGGGCTTGGGGCGGCAGCTCCAGGAGATGGGGGTGTGGGTGAAAGCGAAGCTTGAACCCCAGGGGGAAGGCTTTCCCCCTCCAAAGGCTTTTCCCCTCCAATTGCTCATTGCAAGTTTTTTCATTATAATGTCTCCCAAATTATTTTAAGAACGAGGAATTTATGCTTACTCTCAAATTCGGTGGCACATCAATGGGAAGTGCCAAAAGAATTCTTGATTCTGTGGAAATTATGATTGGTCGTGCTAAAACTGACCGAATCAGCGTCATCGTATCTGCCGTAGCCGGCGTTTCAAACAGCTTACAGGCCGCAATTGACGGCTGCATCACCGGCGGGTCAGCATCCACTTATGTAGAGAGCATGAGAAAAACCCATTCTGAAATCTGTTCCCAGCTCGAATCTGAAGTAAAGGGCTTTTCGTCAAAGGAAGTCCTCAAAAAAATCGAAGTCAACTTTGTCGAGCTTGAAAAACTTCTTTCTGGTGTCGCTTCGTTCGGTGAGTGCCCGAAATCAATCCACTGCCGTATCATGGGAATGGGAGAGCTTTGCTGCGTTCCAATCGTAAATGCAGTTTTAGAGGCAAAAGGCCAGGATGTAATCGTCCTTGACTCACGCCGGTTCATCTTCACGACAGGAAATCAGGCTGAGGGCGATGTCGATTACGGCCGAACCTCAATCGCTTTTGAATCTTACAAAGACGGCGGAAAGAACGGCACAAACCGAATTATCCTCATGCCGGGATTCGTCTGCTCTTGGAGCGAGCACTACGACGACGAGCCAAAAATGGGTCTGCTCGGAAGAAACGGCTCTGACTTCTCTGCCGCTGTGGTCGCAACCTGCCTCGAATCAACAAAATGCGAATTCTGGACTGATGTTGACGGAATCTACACTGCCGATCCTCGTGTCGTAAGCGACGCAATCCTTGTCGAGGACATGACTTACGAAGAGGCGATGGAGCTTTCTTTCTTCGGAAGCAAAGTCCTTCACCCGAAGACTCTCGCCCCACTCGCTTCAAAAAATATCGAAGCATGGAGCCTGAACTCTCACAACCCGGAAGCACGGGGAACTCGAATCGGAAAAGGTCCTTTTGAATCAGAAAAGAATGTCGGTCCTGTCCGCGGCATTTCCTGCCTCAAAAATACGGCTCTTGTCTCTGTCAGCGGAAGCGGAATGAAAGGCCGAACTGGTTTTGCCTCACGCATTTTTGCCGCTGTAAGCCGAGCCGGAATCTCGATGCTTTTGATTACACAGTCTTCTTCTGAATACACGATTTCTTTCTGCGTAAAACAGACAGAATCACAGGCTGTAGAAGATGTCCTCAATCAGGAATTCGCTCTTGAAATCCGTGAGGGCGTAATCAACAAGATTAAGGTTCAGGAACACACCGCAATCGTCTCAATCGTAGGCGATGGAATGAAACAGAACTGCGGAGTCGCAGGAAAATTCCTGAACTCTCTTTCTCAGCGTGGAATCAACATTCTCGCAATCGCACAGGGCTCAAGCGAACGCTCAATCTCTGTCGTAATCTCTGGTGAATATGGTGACACAGCCGTAAAAGCCGCTCACCTCTTCTTCTTCAACACAGCACAGCCCATCGAAGTCTTCGCTTTTGGTGCTGGAACAATCGGCGGCGCTCTTCTCGACCAGATTCGGGACCAGCATGACAAGCTTCTTGAACAGAACATCGACATCAAGGTTTGCGCAATCTCTACTCTGGACGGCATGATTCTCGACGGAAACGGAATCGACCTTTCAAACTGGCGTGAGACTTGCAAGCACGCTACAGAAAAAACAAGCGTTGACGAAATCCTTGAATTCGTTCGTGATACAAAACCTCTCAACCCGGTTTTCGTTGACTGCACGGCAAGCTATGATTTGCCGAACCGATACCTTGACATTTTCAGGGCGGGAATGAGCATCGCAACTCCGAACAAACGGGCAAACTCAATGAGCATGGAGTTCTACCACGAACTTCGAAAGGTTGCGAACGAAAATCACTGCCGATTCCTTTACGAGACAAATGTTGGTGCGGGGCTTCCTATCATCGACACATTGCAGAACCTTTTCAACTCAGGCGACAAGCTCACCGGCTTCAACGGAATCATGTCAGGCTCGCTCTCATACATCTTCGGAAAACTCGACGAGGGCAAAAAGTTCAGCGAGGCCGTTCTTGAGGCAAAAGAGCTTCGCTACACAGAGCCGGATCCGCGAGACGACCTCAAGGGAACCGATGTGGCGCGAAAGGCACTGATTATCGCCCGTGAAAGCGGCATGTCAATCGAGCTTGACGACATCAAAATGAACTCAATCTTCCCGGAAGGCTTCTCAATCGAAGGCACGACCGAGGAATTCTTAAAGCGCCTCCCGGAAGTAGACGCATACTTCGAGGAAAAGATGGCAAAACTCAAAAAAGAGAACAAGGTTCTGCGAATGGGAGCTTCAATCAAAGACGGAAAGGTCTCTGTCGGTATGCTTGAAGTAGGTCCTGATGATCCTCTCTACGGTGTCCGAGGCGGTGAGAATGCCTTCGTATTCCAGACAGCCCGCTACACACCGATTCCGCTCACAGTCCGAGGATACGGAGCAGGTGCCGGGGTTACGGCAGCAGGTGTTTTCGGGGATATTATGAGGACGGTGAGTTTCAACCCGACTAAGTAAATTGAAAGTTGAAAACGGAAAGTTGAGAGTTTAAAATCCTAAAATGAAAAATCGCCCTTTTGAGCAAATCTCACTGGGGCGATTTTTTTTTACTGCAAACACGATATTTTTAGAAAGAGTTACTTCCACTCTTCACCAATCACTTTCCATGCATCGCTTGTAACATCGTCGTTGTATTCGCCTGTGCAAATCAGAAGTTCCATGCTCGACTTGTCCTGTCGAACGAATCCACCGTGGAGTTTGTGGTGTTTTACATAGCGTTGCAGAACTCCACACTTTTTTGGCGAGAAAATGTCGATGTCTTCACTTGCACCCGTTCTGTCGAACCCACCTTTAGTTTCGCAAATCCAAATTTTGCCTTTAACGCTCAAAATGTAATCAGGATAAAAAAGTTTTTGCCGGTTGGAATTATCTACATAGACGATTGAGAAAAATTCGTCGCCTTTGTCGCCGTTTTTGTACCACCAGTCTACGGAAGGGCAGTTTTCGCAGAATCGCTCAAAAAGTTTTTCTGGGGCGGAACGGAATTCTGCGCTAGATAAATAGCCTGTGTACACATTTTTCTTGAACTCACTTTGCACTTTGCTAGAAGAATCAAAAGTAAACAAAGCCGACTGGGGAATGAAGAAAGGCTTTTCGCTTACTGTTTCAAGTTCAAGAGAAGGCTCTTGTTGAGCCGACATTGCAAAGCGGAAGGCGTGGCGGAGTGCGTCAAAATTGTTGATGACGAAGGCATACCATTCTTTTATCGAAAGTTCCAGAAGTTTCTGTTTGTACAAGAATTTTCCTTCGTTTGCAAAGAGTTTTCCAAGTATCGTAACGGCACTTGCATATTCCAGACCGATTTCAAGGCCGATTCTGCCGACCCGGTTGTGGAATTCTCGGCCGTGCGTGTGGGTGTTCATCTTCTCGCGGAAACGCACCTGATTCAGTTTGTCCGCAGACACATCGGAAATGACCATCGCCTCGCCCGAAAAAGTAAGGCGTTCGATTTTGTCACGAAAAACAAAGCCTGCCGTTTCAAGCCGGATTTTGTTTTGCTTGCAATCGCCATCAAGATTATATTTCGTCTTAAAATACTCAGTAATCGACTTCAAAGCCAGCGCATCATCCTGCGTGTCCAGAACTTGCGTTCTTTGCTCCTTAACAAGCGAGAATTTTTTATATTCATTTTTCAAGAAAATCATTTTTGCCTGCAATGCATTCTTTCCGAGAGCCGCTTTCGCTCCTTGCGTAAACTTACTGTCAAAAGTGTAAAGATAGCAGCTGTCTAGCAAATCGTTTCCGTAGTGGTGTGCTTCCGGCATTCGTCGGATTCGTCCGATTGTCTGAATCTCAAAAGTTTCGTCCATTCCTTCACGGAGTTTTACGAGAATATGAGCGCGAGGACAATCCCAGCCTGTCGCCACCGCCTGCTTGATAATCACCGCAATCTGCTTTCCGTCATTCTTTTCGATATTTTCAAGATTGTCGTGACGACTAGAAAGCCATACCGCAAGAGTTCCGCCATCAATAGAAATTCCATGCGCCTCAAAATATCCAATCACAGAATCCAAAAGTGCATCAGAATTGTTCGGAAGCTGAACGACAATCAGAGGATTCACGCCAGAGCCACAGGAAGCAAAACCTGACTCAAGTTCATCACGCTTTTTCAGAGCCTTTTCCAAAAGATATTCTGTGGGATTTTCCGCCTCAACTACATTCGGAAAATCCTGATTTATTACGAGAAGTTTTTTAATCAGCCCTTCTGCGATTACATCGGCTTCCTTAACTTCAATCAAGCGGGCAGATTTGTCAGCAAGCGGAGTTGCCGAACAGCGGATAATTTTGTCGGTCTTAAAGAGCTGCACGATTGCGTCAGATTTTTCTGTAAAATTTTGGTGGCTTTCATCAATAATCACCTTAAAGTTCAAGCCCGCTACATGAGCTTTTTCTATCCATTCGAGAAAGTTCGTCCGCTCGCTGTCTTTGAGAGCGTTGTTGCCTTTTTTCGTCAGTTTTTCCCAGTTGATAAAACAAGAGTCGTTTTCGCAAAATCCGCCAGTCATCACATCGCCGAGAAGTTTTGTTGAAGCGTTGTGAATGTACAAATCCATTTTTCGCTTGCTCTGCTCTTCAAGATTTCCCTTTCCGGGTGTGAGCCAGATAAACACCGTGTGTGCGTGCCCTTTGGCATATTCGCTCATAAAATGGGTAAGGATAATCGTCTTTCCGCTTCCCGTCGGGCTTTTGAGGATAATGTCGCGAGAGCCTTCTTCCATCGCAATCAAAAGTTCGCGCATCGCATTCAGCTGAAATTTCATTAGATTCATATTTTTCTCCATTTGGGTGCTCCCCTTCGTTCTGTCATTCCCGCGGCAGGCGCGGGAATCCCATCACTCAGGGTCGGGCTTATCGGGGTTCCGCTCACGCTCCATTCCATCGGAACGCCCGCCACTGGCGCGCGCCCCTACAATCCCTAGCACTTTCCTAACCGTTCAATTCCGGATAGTAGTATTGCGGAATGATTTTTACAGAAATGCCGTTTTGGTCAAAAAGAACCTTCTGCGCTTTAGAAAGTAGAACATCATGCCCAAGATACAGCGTCCTTGTCATTGTCGGGCTTGACCCGACAATCTTTTCCGTAAACGCTTCCAATTCCTCTTCCGTCAAGACAATCGCGACCGCCGTGTTATGCTCAAAGTCCACGGCGTTTTCAAGTTCCACAAGCTCGCGAACGTGCAAGAGCAGTTTGTCGGCGTATTCGTAGTATTCTTTTTCCGTGATTTCAACAAAATCCACTTTGAGGTATTTAAGCGAGCCTGAAAGTCCGTCAGAATATTTTGAGCCGTCTTTGCGTTCGCCAGTGATTACAGTTTTTAGACGCTCGTAGGTGATGTCGCGACAAATGCCGTTTTCGTTGTTCGTGCAAAGAATGAATTTGCGATGCCCGCCGTCTTCCGCATTGAGCTTGAGGACAGCGTGCCCAGTTGTGCCAGAGCCGGCAAAAAAGTCGAGAATGGTGGAGGATTTATTAAAAAAAGTTGCTCCACTCACCAACTCTTTTATCAAAGATGTTGGTTTTGGATAATCAAAATTTATATTTAATTCTTTCAATTCATTCACACCATTTTTATTCAGATGTTTTAAAACTGAATAGAATTTAGAAGAATCCATATCTAACCGACGAAGTTTACCAATGACAGTTAATCCATTATCTTTAGGAATTAAAATATAATCACCTTTTTCTATTCCTTTATCTATTTCTTTTTTAAATGATTCTCCTTTATATTCAATTAGTTCCTCATAGTGACAGTTTCCATATTTGCCAAATTCTTTTCTGAGCCAATCTTCTTGAACCCAATACTTTATACCATCTTTTTCTATTACTTTTCCGCGAATATCTTTTTCCTTTGCCAAAGGAGTAAATTGACTAATATTTCTTGCATAAACAAGGCAATAATCATGACCTTTTATTACTTGTTTTGCCATTCCTCCACCCTCAGCACGGATAACACAAAAATCTGATATAAAATTGTTTTCAGAAAAAATTTCATCGCATAAAATTTTTAAATCACAATGTTCATTATCATCAATAGAAATAAATATTACACCAGTGGCTTTCAACAGTCCTTTTGCAATTTGTAACCTCTCCGACATAAATGAAAGCCATTTTGAATGCTTAAATTCATCAATGCCATCTACTAAGTCATCGTTATAAATAAATTCTTTTCCCGTGTTGTACGGCGGATCAATATAAATCACATCGATTTTGCCCTTGTGAGTCTTCTCCAAAAGCTGCAAACTCGCCAAGTTGTCACCTTCCAGCAAAAAGTTCATTTCACCGCCGTTGCCAACGAACAGCTCTTTTTCTTCTGTCAGAACAGGAAGATGGCCTTCAAGAATCTCATCAATTTTTTCACGGTGCTCTTCAAAAACAAGCCCGTATTTCTGACCGTTGATTTGCGTTGTCAGTTCGTTCAGATAGCCCATGAGATTTCTGGCATTTTCGTCGTACAGATTGTTTTTCAGGTATTTTCTGATTTCTTCAATTTTATAAAGCAAGTCTTCGCGTTTTTGTTTGGATATATTTGTGGACATGGTGAGTTTTTCCTTGTAAAAACAATAAAAATAATAAAATTACTTATTTTAACTGTAATATCGACATTTTTACAGTTTTCATTTAATAAAACATGGTTAAATTCTTGCTTA
>JAFPUF010000028.1 GCA_017395545.1 Treponema sp.
GTTCAGCGCAATGTGTATGTCGTCTAGCTTTACAGGAGTTTTGCGGGCAGCTTTCAGGGCTTCGATATTCTTTTTGTGAAGTTCGGCCGCTTCCTTGTTCTCGTTGAAGTTTGCAGAGGAAAGAAGTTTCTCCTGCTCCTCGATTTTCTTGTAGATGTCGCCTGATTCAAAAAGAACTTTGTGCGTCCATATTCCCGGCTTTTCCTGCACATAATCATGTGACTTTCCGATGTAGGCTTTTTCATCGCTAGAAAGCTCTTCCTGCTTGATGTAGCCTTCCCAATCTGCGTGTTTCCAGACACTGTAGCTCAGGTCATCAAAACTCTTGCCGTAAAGTTTTGAGAATTCTTGTGCTGTCATAACACCTGCTTTCTGCGGAATGTTGTAAGTCTTGTCTGATTCGACTGATGTTTCTGATTGAGTTGAGTTTTGTTTTGATTCTTCTTTTGTTGTTGGTTTGTAATATTCACCGTCCATCACAAGAAGTGAGATTGCATCTGCGACTTCAGACCAGGAGAAAAACCTTGTTTGTTCCTTGTCCTTGATGATTACTTTGAGTTTGAGACCTTTTGAATCATGATCCTGATTATATCCTGTCTCGCCGTAACCACCGATTCCATACTCGTCTTTAAGGAATTTCGCTCTCTCAGCATTTGAAAGATTTTTTCTGAAGAACTCGTGAACACGCTTCTTTCCCTCTTCAATGCCTGTTCCATTTAGAACTTCATAACGGAGGGCATCGTTCCAGTTCTTGAATTTGAATTGCTGGGGAACTGTGTCATAATCCGAATATTTTGAAAGCCAAATCAAAGATTCAGTGTGGTCGTCTGGAAGAGTTACATTTTCAGTCTTGTTGAAAAGCTCCCGCAATCTTGGTGTTTCTGGGTATGTATAGATAAGACCTGAAGTCAGACCGTTAAATGATTTTGCTTTCCATGCTTCGATGAATTTCGCGGCCTCTTTTGCGGCTCGTTCCTGATTCTTCGGGTAAGCCTCTTTATAAATCTTTCGGACTTCATCTTCTGGAATCGACAGAGGATTTTTGTTTTCTGATTCGACAGGAGTTTCTTTTTCGGCTACATGCTCTTCTGTTTTTGAAGTCTTTGACAATTCAAGGAAACGGGATGCAAGCTGGCTAACTTCATTTGGAAGTTGTCCTTCAAAATCATCGGTAAAACCAAAGTTCCCTTCTAAATCAAGAGAGCCAATAAGATTACCAGATTCATTCTCGTAAATATCAACGATATTCTCACGATTGTCATACTCAAAGTAATAACCGAGAGTTTCAGCCTGTTTGTTTATGCTTTCGAGATTAGAAACTTCTTCGTTGACAGTCTGTGACTCGGTTTTCGCTGGGAGAAGCCCGGTGATTTTATCAAGCTCGTCCTGAATCGTAAGGCCTTCATGCGGACTAACATAGTTTTCCTTGTCACCAAAGCGATTTGTGCGTTCTTTTATTTCACCAAGCACTTTTTCCGGGTGCTGCTTGAACCATTCATCCCCCTGCAGAAGATTCATATTCTTGTGAGTTTTCTCGATTGCGAGGTTTACGGCGGTGAAAGAATCTACGCCAGCATTTTCGAGCTGCTTTGCATAATCAATCTGATTGTATTTTTTTAATACAATTATATCAGTGCCAACCTGTGTGGTCGGGAAAGTTCCTTCCGGCAAACGGTATGCGTCTATGAGTTCTCCAGTGAGGGCAATCGCGGTTTTAGGTTTGTCGGCGACAGTGCGTAAAAATCCGCTCGGAACGACAAAAACGAGAAGGGAATTTTCATCTTTGAGCGATTCAAGACCTTTTTGAATGAAATATTCTTCATAGCGGTCAAAATCCTTACCCTCACCAAGCCCTTTGTATTTGTCGTTGTAAGTTCCATAAGGTGGATTACCGATTACAAGGTCATATTTTGGAAGCTGGTAGCCGATTTTTTTGAATCGTTCGTTTTCGTCAAAGAACTGCTGCTGGAAAGCTCCCTCAATGATATTTGCGTTTGGGTGAAGAATCTTGTTGATTCTGGCAGAGACTTCATCCTTTTCGTGCATTGTGAATGTATTATTGGGTCTGCCGTCCGCAAATCGTCCTGTTCCGCTGCTTGGTTCAAGAACGCTGACTGCATTTGGGGCATAATTATCTGCAATCTCCCAAGCTTTTACGACAAGATTTCGAGGTGTGTAAAACTCATTCAAAACGCCGGAATTTGAGCGGTCTTTTTCATCAAGTCCACCTGCTCCTTCGTATTGAGCAAGGATTGCTTTATCCTCTTCTGTGATTTCTCCGTCAGGTTTTCGCAAGATTTCCCGGCACTGCTCACGGATAGATTTAATTTCGCCTTTTGTGAGAGGTTCGTTCTTCGGCTCTTCTTCTGATAACAGTTTTGATTCATGGCTTTCTTTTTTCGGCATGTATTCGCGGCCAAATTCTTTTGCGATTGATTTTCTGTATTCTTCAAACTTGTATTCGCAAAGCCATGACTCTTCTGTGTGGAAATTCAGATTTGTCAGGTCGTAAGAGATTCTGTAGATTGTTTCCCAGTCCTGTCCATTTACAGCTTTTTCAAACTCGTCTACATATCGCGAGAGTGTGTCATAAGAAAGAGCATATCCGTTTTTAGAA
>JAFPUF010000029.1 GCA_017395545.1 Treponema sp.
AATCTCTTTTCCCAGCCATGATCATTTTCCATTAAATTTTTAACCACAGATTACACAGATGTCACAGATTAGGAATTTTTATATGAAGAAGCCGTTCGTACGAAATTGAAGGATTTTTCATAAAACATAACTTTTAATCTGTTTAATGAATGTAAACTGTGGTTTTTAATTTTGGACACGCATTAACATTGTCCAGTGATTGTTTCGAAGATGGGCATCAGCAATGTGCAATCTACCACTGCTCATTGCTAACTGCTCATTTCTAATTTATTAATGTACCTCGTACTCTACGTCGTCGGCGCTGCCTTTGTCGAATTTGCTTCCGCCGTTGTTGTCAGCGTTTCCGGCATTTGCACCAGCGTCGGCTCCGGCGGCCCCTTCTGCGCCTGGCTGTGCACCGGCTGCACCCTGTGCACCCTGCTGTTTGTAGACTTCCTCGGCGATTTTGTATGAGACATTTTTGAGAGCCTCAGTTTTTGCCTTGATGTCATCGGTGTTGTTTGATTCGAGAGCTTTTTTGAGGGCTGCAACTGCGTCTTCGATTGCCTGTTTGTCTGCACCGCTTACTTTGTCGCCAAGCTCCTTCATGCTTTTTTCGGTCTGGTAAACAAGGCTGTCTGCCTCATTCTTGACATCGATTGCTTCACGCTGTTTTTTGTCTGCCTCAGCGTTTGCCTCAGCATCTTTTACCATGCGGTTGATTTCTTCTTCGCTCAAGCCGCTTGATGAAGTAATCTGAATGTGCTGCTCTTTGCCTGTACCCAAATCTTTTGCAGAAACATGAACGATACCGTTTGCGTCGATATCGAATGTGACTTCAATCTGAGGCACTCCTCGTGGAGCTGCCGGGATACCCACCAGGTCAAAATTGCCCAAAGTTCGGTTCTGGCTTGCCATCTCTCGTTCACCCTGCAAGACATGGATAGAAACTGCTGTCTGTCCGTCTGCGGCTGTTGAGAAGACCTGACTCTTCTTTGTAGGAATTGTCGTGTTGCGGGAGATGAGTTTTGTCATAACGCCGCCCATTGTCTCGATACCAAGTGAAAGTGGTGTAACATCGAGCAAGAGGATGTCTTTTACATCGCCCTGGAGAACGCCACCCTGAACTGCAGCACCGATTGCAACAGCTTCATCCGGGTTGACCGCACGGCTTCCTTCTTTTCCGAAGATTGATTTTACGATTTCCTGAACTTTTGGCATTCGTGAAGAACCACCGACAAGAAGAACTTCATCGATGTCGCTTGTTGAGATGCCTGCATCAGCGAGAGCTTTTCGGCAAGGTTCCTTTGTGCGCTCGAAGAGGTCGTCCGTCATTTTTTCAAATTCTGCACGAGAAAGGCTTCTCTGCAAGTGTTTTGGACCTGTAGCGTCTGCTGTGATGAACGGAAGGTTAATGTCTACGGTTGTCTGGTTTGAAAGAGCGATTTTTGCCTTTTCTGCTTCGTCACGGAGTCGCTGCAAAGCCATTGCATCTCCGCTCAAATCGATACCAGTGTCAGCCTTGAAACCTGCGATGAGCCAGTTTACGATAGCACGGTCCCAGTCATCACCACCGAGGTGAGTGTCGCCGTTTGTTGATTTTACCTCGAATACGCCGTCAGCAAGCTCAAGGATAGAAATATCGAATGTACCGCCACCCAAGTCATAGACAGCGATTGTCTTTTCTTTTGACTGGTCCTTGTTGAAACCGAAAGCGAGGGCTGCTGCTGTAGGCTCGTTGATGATTCGTTTTACATCGAGACCTTCGATTTTACCAGCATCTTTTGTAGCCTGTCGCTGAGAGTCGTTGAAGTAAGCTGGAACTGTGATGACAGCCTCTGTAACTGCTGTTCCGAGGTAGTCTTCTGCAGTTTTCTTCATTTTCTGAAGGATGAAAGCAGAGATTTCCTGCGGGCTGAATTCTTTTTTAGAGCCGTTCTCTGTGACTTCAACACGAACATCCTGTCCGTTGTCTTTGATTGTATATGGAAGTTTTGTAGCTTCGCCAGAAAGTTCTGAATATCTGTGGCCGATAAGTCGTTTTACAGAATAAACTGTGTTTTTCGGGTTTGTTACCATCTGGTTTTTAGCAGGAAGACCAACAACACGGTCGCCTTTTGCAGTAAAACCAACGATAGATGGAGTTGTGCGGAAACCTTCAGAGTTCTGAATAACAACTGGTTCGCCGTTTTCCATTACTGAAACACAAGAGTTTGTTGTACCCAAGTCAATACCAATAATCTTTCCCATTTTATGTTCTCCCATATTATTTACAATTTTTACTCAGCCGGCTTAACCACCATGACTTTTGCGTGGCGGATAACCCTGTCTTTGAGTTTGTATCCTTTAAGATAGACAGCGGCAAGTTCTTCTTTTTTGACCTTGCCTTCCTGCATTCCGATAGCCTCGTGCAGGTCAGGATCGAAGGCGTCGCCCTCTTTTCCGAATGCAACGAGATTGTATTTGTTCTCAAGCATTGAAACCAGTGATTTGTTAATCATCTTGATTCCGTCTGCGATTGATTTTGCGTCCTTTGCGTCTTTTGCAGCATCAAGGGTGCGGTCAAAGTTATCGAGGGAGTCAAGCAAGTCCTTGAGAAGATTTGCGTTTCCGTAGTCATAAGCGTCCTGCTTTTCCTGCATCATGCGCTTTCGGTAGTTGTCGAAATCAGCGGCACGGCGCAAAAGCTGGTCCTTGAGGTCGGCATTTTCTTTTTCAAGTTCGGCGATTCGCTCTTCCGGAGTCTTTTCTTTTGGCTCCTCAGATTTAGACTCTTCTTTTGAATCAGAGTTTTCTGCAGAGTCAGAAGCTTTTGCCTCAGCTGAATCCGTCTGAGTTTCTGGAGTCTGCTCAGTTTTCTGCTCAGACTCGTTTACTTTTTCTTCGGTATTTTCATGTTTTTCGTGTTTCATGATTACTTCCTGAAAATCTTTTTCTTACAAATAAAGATAGTAAAATCTATCAAAAATCGTCAATAAAAAAAAGTAGAAAAAATGATTTTTTTAGCAGTAACGCTCTGTCCCTGCGGCTGGGGCTCAAAATTCCACACAGAATCTAGCCCCGCCCAGAGACTCGCTTTTTCCGACGGTGATTTTTGCTTCCAGCGCATCTGCGATTGCTTTTACTGTTGAAAGTCCCAGCCCCGTATGGTTCGTTTTTCCGGCATCGGGGCGGTAGGAATAAAAGCGCTCGAAAATCTTTTCTTTTTCTTCTTCGGCGACTCCCTTTCCGTTGTCTTCCACCGAAAATATGACTTTTTCGTTCTTTTTTGAGTCTTCCGTCTTCATAATTCTGACTTTGACTTTTGTTCCGAAACCAGCGGCATTTGAAATCAGGTTTTCTGCCATGCGGTCAAAATAGTCAGCCGGAATTCTAAGATTTATTTCTTCAGAATCTGGTTCGAAATCAAACTCTGTGTCGGGGAATGCTCTTGAAAGCCGTGACATTATGTTTTTTGTGAGCAGATTCAGCGGAAGATTCTCGATTTTTTCGTTCTCCGTGATTCCTGCGTCGATTTTCGTGATGTTCCGCACTCCGGTGAGAAGGTTCTGAAGGTGTGTGACTTCCTCAGTTATTGCGGTGATAAATTCTTTCTGCTCTTCGTGGCTGAGACCCGGCGTTTCAAGGGCTTCGGAGCAGGAACGGATGGCCGCGAGCGGGTTTTTGAACTCGTGGGAGACATCGCCCGCAAAACGCTCCGTGAACGTGATTCTTGCGTTGAGCTTTTCGAGGAGAGTTGTGAGCGAGCGGGAGAGAAGCCCGATTTCGTCGATTCGTTTTTTGCCTGTAAATTCTGTGGAGAGAACCCGTCCCTGTCTGTCACTTCTGGAAAAAGCTTCTTTTGAAAGTTTTTTGAGCGGATGAGAAATTCTGAATGTGAAGAAAAGCGCAGTGAGTGCGACAAAAATAAGGGAAGCCAGGAAGACTTTTCCGAGGTCCCGTCTGAGTTCGTAAAGGTTCTGTAAGATTCTGTAGGTCGAGCGGCTTACAAGGACAACACCTGAAACTTCATTTTTTTCGTCAAAAACGGGTAGGGCGGAGTAGAGCGTTACGCTTGCAGGACTTCCCTGAGAGAATCTTGTGGTTGAGCCGTAAAATCCTTCAAGTGCTGCCCCGATTTCTTTTCCGTCGTAAAGGCTTTTTGAAGTGTAATAATCCTGGGCGAACGGGTTTTGTGAAGGTGGACGGAAGAATTTACGGTAAATTCTGACTGGGATGGAAAAAAGTCTGTAAACGAAGGTATCTTCGGCCGGTTTTAGCGATGATTTTTCTGAAGATTTTTTGTTTTCGGAAGAGGGGGAACTTGTGATGCTGTCTTCATATCTGGATGAAATTCCTGCTGTTTTGGAGACTCCTTTAGCAGCGGCTTTTTGTGTGGTTGCTGAGTCTGCAAGAAGTTTCCGGTCTTTTCCTATGATTCTGATTCTGGCATCGAACTGACCGTTCATTTTAGATAGCAGGTTCTGTGCATTTTCTTTTGCGAGCGGATTTTCTGAGAGTGAGGCCGCTACGATTCTTCCCTGCTGGACATTCGAGCGCTCCGTCAGTTCCAGAAGCTGCTTTTCGTAAGTTTTCAATGCCATCATAATCGCGACCGGAACGAAGGCCACGAGAAGAAGGAAAACTGATATTTGAAGCGATATGCTGAGGAAGAATTTCGGGCGTTTCATCTTTTTTTTCCCTTTACCTTAAGAATTTATACCCCAGTCCGTACACAGTCTCAATTCTCTCTGAACCGATTTTTTTCCGGAGACGCTTTATGTGGCAGTCGATTGCCCGGTCGTTCAGGTAGATGTCTTCGGGGTAGGCGATTTCAATCAGCTGGTCGCGGGTGAAGACTTCTTCCGGATTTTTCATGAAATTCTCAAGAAGGCGGAATTCCGTGACCGTGAGCGTAATTTCATTTTCAGAACCTGAATTTTCCACTTTTGCGACACAGCTTTTTGTATTCAGAATAAGATTTTTTGTGCGGAGAAGATTTTTGTCATCTTCCGGACTCCTTTCATATTCTTTTGAAAAACTTTTGTATCGCCTCAGAAGCACTTTGACTCTTGCCAGAAGTTCTTTCATCGAAAAAGGCTTTGTAAGGTAGTCGTCAGCCCCGAGTTCAAGCCCTAAGATTTTGTCGAACTCTTCGTCCCGGCTCGTAAGAAAAATGGCGGGAACTTCCGGATAAAGGGCTTTGTATTTCTGAAGAAACATTATTCCGTCCATCACGGGCATCATTATGTCGAGGATGTAAACATCGGGCGGATTTTTGTTTTCTGTCAAATCATCAAGCGCTTCCTTTCCGTCAGAAAATTCTGTGACCTCAAAATCCTGGGCCTCAAGGAATTTTCTGAGCGGAAGGCGGACATTTTTTTCGTCATCAACTATTGCGATTTTCGGTTTCTGTGGTTTCTGCTGGTTCTGCGTTATCACGATGGAAGATTATACCATTTCTCGTGAAGAACATTAAGACCGCTACAACCACGAATGCGAAAACCGAGCCGATTAAGAGCGCGTAATCTTCAGACTGGAGCGAAAGATAGAGATATGAGTACAGAAGTGCGAAACAGCCGGCCATAATGACTGAAAAACGCCATTTTTTTGCAATCTGCCCGATATAAACCGAGACCAGAAGCCCCGATGCGAGTGAGCCCGTGATATATGAAAGGTAGAATGCGCAGTGTTCTGAAAGGGCGAGAAGAAGAAGGAAGAAAAGAACGCAGGCGCTTCCACTCAAAAGGTAGTGAACCGGATGAAGGTTGACTTTTGCGATTGCCTCGAACATGAAAAGAACTATGAACGGCACGATTATGAACAGAAATCCGTAAGAAATGGCGCGGTCGAGTTTCTGATAGACATTAACCGGGTCAATGAAATAAAAACCGATCTGATGCCTTGAGTAGTCGTTCGCAAATGGAAGTGTCCATTCTGCTGTAAAGCCTTCGTCTGTCAGGTTTCGTGTGTTCGGAAGATAGTCAAAGCCCGTGAAGCCTGGGGAAGCCCAGTCTGATTTTACGGAAAGACTTGTGTCACTCGCACTGACTTCAACAGCAAACGCCGTAGACCCCTGGATTTTAAGCTCTGTATCGAATGTGTATTTCCCGTTTTTTAGGTCAATCTGACTTGCGAGGCCCTGTATGCTTTGAGTTCCTGAAAGATATGTCGAATGCTCTTCTCCGTTTATGATGAAAACCGGCTTACTCTGAAGGGAACGGTCTGAGATTTCAAGCAGAATGAAGGCATCTTCCGGGCGGTAGCGGGAGGTGAGCCGTTCTGAAAACTCAAAGTCTGCATGAATTCTCATCGTTCCTGAGAAAACCGGCGAAGAATAGATTCCGAGCGTCCGCCTCTCACTTGTTAAGTCAGAGTCGTATCTGAGGATTTCCGGGTGAATTAGTTCGTAGCGCGTAACGGTCTTTGTCTCGACCTTGTTATTGCCAATATTTTCGTTGACCGTCTCCTCATAAGGAATCACGATGAAAGGACCTCGGGAGTCGAACCGGCCGCCTCCAGATTCTTCGATGCTTTTGAGGGCTGAGCGGTAGCTGTATTCCCTGTCTTCGAGTTTAGAATTAATCAGCACATTCCCGATAAGAAGAATAATGACGATGAAACCGATAAAAATAAGTTTGACTGAAAATGGTGAAATTTTTTTCATAAAAATCTCCTTTTTGATTGATTGGGGCGGCTCGCACTGAATGAATGCAAGTTCTGCCCTTCGTTAAGGAGATTTTAGAAAGAAAATGTGTCGGAATTGTGGCGGAATTGTGTTCTTTTTGGGGATTTGTCCCGGTTTTTATGCAAGTGCTGATTAACACTTGATGCGATTAATCAGCAGTAACGCCAGTCCACGCCGTCGTTTCCCATGAAGATTTTGACAGTGCTGTTCTCGATGAAAGCGTTGTCAAAGAAAGACTGAATATCCATCGCCGCTCCAGAAAGAAGCTCCTCAGGATTGTAACTCAGCTCTATTTTTGACTCCTCGCCCTCGCCGTAACAGCGTGCCATTGCCCCGTTGAGCCTGACGATATTCTGAACGACCTCAAAAAGCTGGGGTTTGTTTTTCTCTTCGTACTTGAATTTAAGAAAAGAAAGCTGCATCTTCTCGATTTCTGAATGTTTCGCAGTCTCTGGCTTCCAGTTGCTTTCGGGTGAGCAGTTATTGATTTTCTGCCATTCCGCAAAATCCTGAAAGAATTTTGAAGGAGTCATTTTGAGAGGGGCAAGAACTGAAAGAAACCATGTGACCGCCCTGCCATAACTATAGAAAGAAGAGACGGCAAAAGCGGCATTCTTACAGTTTTTTATGTCCTGAGTCGAGAAAGTTGCGCTAGGCTTTGGCTGTCTGACAGAAGATTTCCCATTGTCGCCCGAAACAGCGGCCTGTTCCAGTTGAGGAAAATCAATGTGATTCGGATAAAGTGAAAGCGCAAAATCAAGCCTGTCACGGAAAGCCTTAACGCTGTCGCCCGCATCACAGGCAAAGTTCATGTCAAATCCAAAAACCAGTCCCAGCGTGTTGAGCATATCCGCCCGGCGCGAGAAAAACTTCTTGTCAAAAAGATAAGAGCCACCCTTGCTAAGCCCCGAAAATGGAATCTCAAGCGTGCAGTAAAGCTCAGAACAAGCCTTGCAGACATCCATATCAAGAACAGTCGCCGAGACAGGAAGCGTAAGAAAAACATCGCCCGCCTTTTCACGGAAAACCTGCAAAAAACGAAGCAGTTTCCCCTTGTGAGAAAGAATCGCCTCATCCTGCAAAGTGAACTCAGTTATTCCCCGAGAAGAAAAAGATGAGAGAGAAGATTCCAGATTTGAAGAAGTGAATTTAAAAGTGTTTTCCATTTACAACAAATGAATGCCGTGCTTTTCACACTCGCTCTTCATTGAATCCGGCCACATTGAGACCTGAATCTCGCCGATGTGGGCTTTTCGAAGGAAGAACATGCACAGACGGCTCTGACCGATACCGCCACCCATCGTAAGGCTGAGTTCGCCGTTCAAAAGGCGCTTGTGGAACTCAAGGTTCGCACGCTCAGGGCAACCACGCTCTTCAAGCTGGAGTTTAAGGCTTTCAGGCGAAACTCGGATACCCATTGAAGAAAGCTCAAATGAAGACTGCAAGACCGGATTCCAGACGAGCAGGTCTCCGTTCAAACCGCGGTGTCCGTCAACGCTCTCGCTGATCCAGTCGTCGTAGTCAGGAGCTCGGCCATCGTGGATTGTTCCGTCAGGCAATTTTCCGCCGATACCAATCAAAAAGACTGCACCGTACTCTTCGCAAATCTTGTTCTCACGCTCTTTCGGAGTCAAATCCGGGTAGCGTTTCTGAAGATCGTCGGCAAAAACGAACTGAACATTCTCAGGAAGAATCGGCTTGATGTCCTCGTAGCGGTCGTAGATGTAGAATTCAGTGCGTTTGAGACAGGCATAAATCTTTCGGACTGCGCTCTTAAGATATTCGAGATTGCGGTCTTCTTTATTGATACATTCGCACCAGTCCCACTGATCGACATAAAGCGAATGGATGTTGTCCAAATCCTCGTCGGCACGAATTGCGTTCATATCAGTGTAAATTCCAAAGCCGGCAGGAAGCTTCATCTCGCTGACCTTAACACGCTTCCATTTTGCGAGCGAGTGAACGATTTCCATCTGAGCGTCGCCCATATCCTTTACCGGGAATTTTACAGCACGCTCAACGCCGTTCAAATCGTCATTCAAGCCTTTTCCGCTCTGAACAAAAAGCGGTGCTGTGACTCGTGTAAGGTTGAGAGCCGTTGAAAGCTGTGTCTGGAAGAAATCTTTAATCATAACGATTGCGTGCTCAGTCTCTTTTTCTCCGAGCAGAGATTTGTAGTCTTTTGGAAATTTTACTGATGCCATTTTGTGCCTCGAATTTTTGTGAATGAGGCATTTTATCAGAAAAAAGAGAATTTATCCACAGATTTGCGTGTAATTCAAACCTTTGAAAAATATTGAAATTTATTGAAAATTCTGCAAAAATGACTTTGCATGAAAAAATTACTTACGCTTTTTTTGTTAACTGAGATTCTTTTTAATATATCTGCTTTCTCACAGAGCGGTGAAAACTCATCATCAGATTCTGGTTCTTCTGAAATTTCTTTCAATATCGAACAGAGCAGCCAGGGCTTTTTCCATGAAAATGACGGAAAAAAACACTGGCTCACTGCAATCGGCGGAATGCTTTTTTTTAACCTCGGCCTTTCTTCATACAACCGCTGGGTTCTTGGCTCCGGCTGGGCTCAGACCAACTGGGAAGATGAATGGAGCTGCTTCTGGAAGCGTGAAATGTCTTATGACCGCGACTGGTACTGGACGAATTTTGTCCTTCATCCTTATCAGGGCGGTGTTTACTATCAGGTCTCCCGCGGCTCTAACCTGAATCAGCTTGAGTCTTTTGCTGTCACTCTGGCTGGTTCTGCCATGTGGGAATACCTGTGCGAGAAAAATGCTCCTTCCACGAACGATATGTTCTACACTTCAGTCGGTTCTTTTTCAATGGGTGAAATGCTCTACCGGCTGTCCCTCAATGCCGAAGAACTTTCTTTGATTTTTGCAGAAGTGATTGATCCTACAAGATGGTGGACGGATTTGTGGCTCAGACAGAAGCCTCTTGGAACCCGCAGAAATATTCATGAACTTTCCCTTCAGTTCGGAGCAGGTACAGCCCGCGGATATACCGACATTCTCAATTCGTCAGCATTTTCTTATAAGCAGGCTGAAGTCTATCCTGCATTTTTTAATGGCAAATTTTCTGTCGTATACAACGATCCTTATGGTCACGACTCAAACGATCCCTATTCGCAGTTTGAACTTGATATTTCCGGCACTATCGGAAAAGGTTCCGGAGAAGGCGCGTTCTGCCAGTACGAAGAGCTTGATACAAAAATCATGTACGACATCAGAATTATGAGCGACGGAATGCTCTTCTCCAGAGCTCCCCAGCTGTCCGAAAATTCTGACACTACGCTCGGTCTTGTAATGGAATATGATTTTGACTGGCATCATTTTTATCTGCTTTCAGCGCTGGGACCCGGGCTTGCTGCAAAACAGAGGCTCCGCGGGGAAAAATCAAACATAGAATGGCAGCTTCACGGTGCCTGGAATATTATGGGAACCACGGACTACTACTATTATCACCGTAAAACCGGAGTTCTTTCGGGAGATGAGGGCGTTACCAGAAACTACAATATGACTACAGGCCCGATGACAGTCCTGAAATTCCGCTGGATGAACGAAAAAGGCCTGAACTTTAATTTTGTATTCCGCGGTTACGGAATGTACGATTTCTACAGTCAGCTTCAAAATGACAGACCTGCCGCTTCCGCTGGCTGGGAGTGGATTGGTGTTGCAAATGCAAGCCTTGAACTTCCTCTTTCCAGAATACTCCGTCTGGGCGTATATGATGAATTCTACACCAAGCGCGCTTTTTACAAAAAAGTTCCTGATGTCTTTCAGTTCGTAAATTCAGCGGGAATCTATGCAAAATTTCAGATGAAGCAGGTAATGTAATGAAATTTACCAGTACAAGAGATCCTTCAAAATCCGTCAATTTCGCAAAAGCCGTTCTCGACTGCATGCCTCCCGACGGGGGACTTTATATCCCTGAGAGTTTTGCTGACTTAAGAAAGTGGCTTCTGTATACGGACGAAAACACTGCCTTTCAGAGCATTGCCGGAAGCCTTACTTCTGCCTGCATAAACGACGAATTCTCCCCGATTATCTGTGAAACGATTGCGACAAAGGCGTTTCCTTTTGAGCCGAAAGTCCGCAGGCTTTCAGATAACCTTTTTACCCTGGAACTCTACCACACTCCGACCGGAAGCCATAAAGACTTTGGAATTTCCTACCTTGTTAATCTTCTTGAAACGATTCTCACCATGAGGGGAGAGGAGGCTGTTTTTCTTGACGCTACTGTCGGAGAACTTGGAGCAAGCCTTGCCCGTGCAATCCGCGGAAAAAAACATTTAAAGGCTGTCCTTCTTTATCCCCGGGGATTTGTGCGGGGGCTTTCGGAATCCGATTATGTCTGGAACGGAGGAAATGTCCTTCCGGTTGAGGTCGAAGGAAGTGAGCATGCCTGCCATGAGATTGTGCGTGACATTTTTGCGCGCCATTCTACCGTCGAAAAATATCATCTTACGGTCGCGAACACTGCGAATATCGGCCGGCTTATGCCTCAGATGTTCTTTTATCCGTATGCGTTCAGCCGTCTCAAAAATCAGGTTTCGGGCGATATTTTCTATGCTATGCCGTGCGGAAACTACTCGAATCTTGTTGCTGCCCTGTACTCCTGGCGTCTTTCCCTTCCAGTCAATGGTTTTATCTGTCCTACAACCGACGAAATCAAGGTGGATTTCAACGGAAACTGCGAGATTATGGACTCAATCATAAGCCCTGAAAACAGACGGAGTGCGGATCCGGCGAGCCCTTCGAATCTCGAGCGTCTTGAAGAAGTCTTTGCGACCAACTCCCTTATGATGAAGCATTTTGTCTATCCTTCAGAAGTTTCCCATTCTCAGATTGACGAGGCGTGCAGAATTCTTTACAGGGATTACAATGTCTATGCTGACAAGTCTACAAGCCGGGCTTATGCCGCTTCACTTGCCAGAAAAGAGATGATTGGCGAAGATGATGCAAGCGTTGTTCTTGTTATGCGCGATCATCCTGCCCTCAAGTCAGAGTATATCCGTCATACGCTTGGAAATGCACCTGAAATGCCTGAGAGAATAAGCGAAGCTTTGTGCCATAACGAGCTTAACAGACCCTGCGTAGTCTCTTCAGAAGAAGTCCTTCTTACAATGGCTGACGAGCTCTAAAACTGACCACTGCAGCGTTTTTTAAAAACTCGACATTTACATCTTTTTCTGATATAATAGTAAGATATGGGTGTTTTACTGGCGCCGTCCTTACTCTCGGCAGATTTTTCAGATTTAGCTAGCGCAATTAATAAAATTGAGCAGAATGGTGGTACTGTAGTTCATATCGATGTTATGGACGGACAGTTTGTTCCTCAGATTACTTACGGACAGCCTGTTATAAAGTCTATCCGCCGCCTCACGTCTCTTCCGTTTGATGTTCATCTCATGGTTGAAAAACCAGAACTTATGGTCGATTCTTTTGCTGAGTCCGGTGCTGACTGGATTACTTTTCATTACGAATCAACGGTTCACATCGACCGCCTTATAAATCACATTCATTCCCTCGGAAAAAAATGCGGAATTTCTATAGTTCCTTCAACTCCTGTGTCCGCTTTGAGCGAAATTCTTCATCTTGTTGATTTAGTTCTTGTTATGAGCGTAAACCCGGGCTTCGGTGGACAGAGTTTTATCCCTTACAGCCTTGAAAAAATCCGGGCTCTTGCGAAAATCCGTGAAGAGCGGGGCCTTAATTTCAAAATCTCCGTTGACGGTGGTGTAAACGAAAAGAATTTTTCAGAAATCGCTTCTTCCGGGGCTGATATTCTGGTTTCCGGCTCGTCATTCTTTAGCGGAAAATTAGACACAAAATCTCTTCTCTCCCGGGGGGAAATTGTAGTTGCATAAAAAATCCCTGCCCGCAATTCTTCTTGTAATTTTCTCTCTCTTTGTTGTTGCCGGCACAGGAAAAATTTATCCGGAGAAGGCAAAGCTTTCTTCTGTGGAAAACGCAAACCTTAAGCAGGGAGCTGACGCTTACAAAAACGGTGATTGGACTACGGCAATTTTCTTTCTCCGTAAGGTTGTCTCCGATTCTTCGTCTCCTGCCGCTACGGACGAAAACTATTTTATGCTCATAAAAAGTGAGATTTACGCCGGAGAATACCGGCAGGCTCAGAATGACTGTGAGCAGTTTCTGAATAAATTTAAAACCAGTCCCTACGGCGAGTATGTGCAGTATCAGAACGGAAGACTGCTTCATCTTCTGTCCAGAAATGAAGACGCTGTCCTTTCTCTGAGCGATTTCTGTCACGAACATTCTGATTCAGAACTTTATCCTCTAGCTTTGTTCTGGATTGCCGAAAGTTTTTACGACGAATACAATTTTGAGAGTGCGCGCGGACTTTATGAGCGTGTTGTTTCTGATTTTCCTGGCTGTGAGAAAGCTCCCCAGGCTCAGTACAAGCTCGATTTGATTGAGAGACGTGCCCGTGAAGAAAAACTTCTTTATCTTTTAAAAGTCATTGGCGAAGAAAATCTTTCTACCCGAGAGGAATATGAGCGTCAGCTTCGGATTTATGCCCTTGAAGACGAAAAAGGAATCAAAAAATCCCTTATCGAAGCCGAGGCTCGTATCCAGGAACTTGAAGAGCTTCTTGAAGGCGGCGAGCAGCCTGCCATAACAGAACCCGAACCAGAAGAAGAAAACAAAAACGGCACTGAATCTCAGGCAGAAGCAAAAAAAGAAGAGCCGAAAACTTCAGAATCAAAACAGGAAGAACCAAAATCTTCCGGTGTTTCAAAACCTGCCTCTCCGAATACACAGATTATTCAGAGTGTAACGGAGCCTTCACTGCGCGTAAAGCAGAATGAGAACGGCTCGGGAACTTCTGCGGCAAAAACTCAGACCGACAGCAATTCAAAGGACAATGAACTGAGGGCTTTAAAACGAAAGGCCCGGCAACTAAAATATATTCTTGATGATCAGGAAAAAAAATCAACTGATTCACAGTCAAACGGGGGAAAATAAAATGAAAAAGACTTTGAGACTTGCGGCATTACTTTTAATCTTTTCTCTTTCCTCAAATTTTTCTGTGTTTTCATTCGGAAAAGCGGATAATCCGGAAAATACCGAAACTCAGGAAAAAGACGTAAAAAGCGAAAAAACAGAAAAGTCTGAAAACACGAATAAGAAAGAAAATCCGGTAAAAACCGAAAAGAATCAGAAATCACCGGAAGAAAAAACAAACGAAAAGTCTGCTGAAAAAAAATCTGACAAAAACAGTGAGAAGAACGATTCGAAGTCTGACAAAACTTCTCCCGAGGTCAAGGCCCCTAAAAAGAAAATTCTCCAGCATGACGGTTATCTTGATGTTAATTACACACTCGAAAATTATTTCAATTTTAAGGCAGGACTTTTCCGTGCAGAATTTTTCGGGAAAACCGGTTCTTTCAATATTTACTGTACTAATGAACTCGGAAAGGAAGTTCCTCTTTTTTCTCAGACAAATCTCTGTACTTCGACAGGATTTCTTTTAAAAATCGATGAAAAAATACGCCGCCTCAATTCTGAGAGCCGCATTCTCAAGGAAGTCCGCCGTCTCGAAAATGATGCCGGAGTTCAGCTTGTCTACACAATCGATAATAATGTCCGCTTTGTAATCGACTTCTCATTTATTTCAAGCACCGCAGAGCAGCCTCAGGATATTATCCGTTTCAGGACATACACAATAAATCTCGGACTTCTTGCACATTCAGTCGACATCAAGGGCATCTTTGACACAATCCCCGGAGAATCATCTTCCGTTCACTTCGTTACCGAAAAAGGAACAAAAATACGAAATGAAAACCGCTTCATAAAAGAAGAAATTCACTCTGAGCGGAGCGCAACTTGTACGAACGGTACGACTTCTTTCCAGTTTATTTTTGACGGAAACGGTATTGAGCCGATTGATATGATTTCTTTTGCAAATATCGACGAGCTCTACAAAATGGACTGGGATGCAACTATCCGGAAGGGACGCGGATTTACTAATATCCGTGCCTATGAAGATTCTGCGATAATGGTTGACTGGCCTTCTTTCCATCTTTCACCAGACCAGAAAGTTGAGAATACAATCTATATTGCGGCCTCAACAAATGACGAAAAACCAAGGGGAATTGCATATATCGATCATACCGATATAGTCGTAAAGAAAGACGAGCCTCCGAAAGATGCAAAAGTGCCTGAGAAGCCGGTTATTGTCAAAAAAGAAAATCCTGAAAAGCGGACGGACGTAGATTTCATCGTTTCCCCGATCAAAGATTACCAGCTTGACCCGGAGTATATTCAGGCTCTCATTGATAAAATCGACTCGCTCCAGTCTTCAAAGGACGTGAACAAAAAAGAAATCCAGAGACTAAATGCTGAACTGGACGCCATTCTGGCGAAGTTGAGGCAAAGGTAAATGGCTCACACTCCTCTTGAAACGGCACACATACTTTTACGCCGCCGAAAATTCTCACATGCGATTTCAATTCTCGAATCGGGTAAAAATCCTGAAATTTACCACGACACTTTTGACTATTTTCTCACAGCTGGAATTGCCTGCCTTTATCTCGGTGAAAAGGGCAGTGCGAGCATGTATTTTCAGCGGGCAAGGCAGATACGGCCTTCAGACATTACTCTTTTGACGGCACAGGCAGTCCTTTTCCTGAGCCGGGGGGATACCGTAAAGGCTTTGGGCTATTACCTTGAGATAATTGACGAAGACCCTGACAACAAAATTGCGCTTGCTGCAATCGAGTTTATCCGTACAAACGGAAGCGACGATGAAATTTATAAGGCAGTGGATTCCGGAGAAATTGCAAGGTTTTATCCTCCTCTAGGAGTGAATCCCGACTGGATAAATAAAATATTTCTGTCGGTACTGGCAGGTGTCGCTCTTGCAGTCCTGATTCTGAATCTCGGGAACATTTCAAAAGTCTTCCGCAGAATCCCTGTTAATTTTGGGAAAGAGCGTGAGGATTTGAGCGGGCTTTTTCTCCCTGTGAGCGAACTCGGAAATGTGCAGGAATCAGACCTTTCCGGCTCTTCGTTCAAATTCATTCTTTCTGAGGAGCAGATTAAACATTCGTACGAACTGGTCAAGGCATACAGCACGGCTTATCGTGAGAATGCTGCCCGTGTCGAAATAAACCGCCTGCTGCTTTCAAATGCAGATGAAGAACTTAAGGCCAGAATGAAAATTGTTCTCTCGAAGTTCAGCGATGCGACTTTTGACTCACTGATTTCAAACAGGGACAATATTCCGTATTCTGATATTGAGAAAAATCCAGAGCTTTATCTTGGCTGTACGGTTTCATGGAGCGGAAGAATTACGAATGCCGTAACGGCCGGAAAATCTTACCGCTGTGACCTTCTTGTCGGAGACGAGAATCTAAGCCGCATGGAAGGAATTGTTCCGGTTTTTTTCGAGGAAGCGCCTTATCCGGAACTTGACGGTGAGCGGCCTGTACATATTCTTGGAAAAATCAAGTCTGAGAACGGAACCCTTTTGCTCGAGGGCAGGGGTGTTTACCAGGAAATAAGAAAATAGAGATTCTGGAGATTTTCTCCTTCTTTCTCTAAAAAAATATGTAAATTTTTAAATTTTTTTCGGATTTTTTACCGAAAATCATTTTTTTTCTCCCTATATATATTGGGTGGGAAATAAAAATATAAGGTGGAAAAAATGGCAAAAGAAACACAGCAGCCGCCACAGGATATGGCGGAAAAACTGAAGGCTCTGGAAGCGGCACGCTTTCAAATCGAAAAACAGTTCGGTGCCGGCTCTCTTATCAAGCTCGGCGCTCAGACTGATTTTACCGGTGTTGATGTAATTCCGTCCGGCTCAATTCTGCTTGACGAAGCGCTGGGTGTCGGCGGCTATCCGCGCGGACGAATCATCGAAATGTACGGTCCTGAAAGTTCAGGAAAAACTACCCTCGCATTACACGCAGTCGCTGAAGCTCAGAAAATGGGCGGAATTGCGGCCTTCATCGATGCAGAGCACGCACTCGATCCTGTCTATGCAAAAAATCTCGGCGTAGATATCGATAATCTCTGGGTATCGCAGCCGGACAACGGAGAGCAGGCCCTCGAAATTACAGAAAATCTCGTCCGCTCTGGTGCCGTTGACATCATCGTTGTTGACTCTGTTGCGGCCCTCACTCCTCAGAAAGAAATCGAAGGTGACATGGGCGATGCAATGATGGGATTGCAGGCCCGCCTTATGAGCCAGGCTCTCCGAAAGCTCACCGCAATTGTCGGAAAGAGCAAGTGTATGATTATCTTCATCAACCAGATCCGAATGAAAATCGGAGTTATGTTTGGAAATCCTGAGACTACAACCGGCGGTAATGCGCTTAAATTCTATTCTTCAGTCCGTCTCGAAATCCGTCGTATTGAGTCAATCGAAGAAAAGGGCGGTGAGGATGCTGTCGGAAACCGTGTCCGTGTCAAGGTTGTCAAAAATAAGGTTGCGCCTCCATTCCGTAAGGTTGAACTCGACATCTACTTCGGAAAAGGAATCTCCGCAACGGCTTCCCTCCTGGATTCTGCCGTCAAGCACGGAATTATCGACAAGCGCGGTGCCTGGTATACCCGCGGCGAAGAAAAAGTCGGTCAGGGAAAAGAAAACGCAATCAACTTCCTCAATGACAACCCTGATTATGCAAAGCAGATTGAAGCTCAGATTCGTAACGAGGTTTTCCCGGGACAGGTTCTACGCACCCGTGAGGGCGTTGCAGTCTACCCCGAGCAGGAAAAGGCCGTGAACGACGCAAAAAAAGCAGCTGAAAAGGCTGCAAAAGAAGCAGAAAAGGCCTCAAAAAAAGCGGAAACACTGAAAGCGGACGATGTTGTTCCTGAGCCTGTAGTTCCAAGTGTAAGTGAAGCGTTGTTTTAATGCTCGCCGTACTTGGGCTTGGTTCTAACAGGGCGTGCGGCACTTTTGATTCGCCTGAGCTTTTGAGGCGTGCCTGCACCCTGCTGGAAGGGCTTTTTTCCGATTTTAAAATTTCCTCTGTTTACCGCACTAAGCCGATGTATTATGAAAATCAGCCGGATTTTTACAATATGGCTGTGTGCGGAAACACAGAACTTTCGCCTCCCGAACTTCTTTCAAAAATTCATCAGATTGAAGAGAGTCTTGGTCGGGACCGAAAATCAGAAATCAGAAACGGCCCGCGTTCCATCGATATTGATATCGAACTTTACGGAAACGAGGAAATCCATTTTTTGGATTCCTCCGACCCCATGAAGAATCTTGAAATCCCGCACCCGAAAATCTCTGAAAGGGCATTTGTTTTGATTCCTGTCCTTGAAATTTTACCCGAATCTGCCGAAATTAAAGACAGGGAGTTTTTCGTAAAATCATTGGAAAAACTCGGTAATCAAGGGGTAGAATTATGGAAGAGCAAACTGTAGCTCAGGATCAGCCTGAACTTGAAACAGAAGAAACTGGCGGAAAAGAAAAACGGCACTACAAGGTCGGAGAATTTGACGGCCCGCTTCATCTTCTCTGGACACTTGTCCGCGACAATAAATTCAATATTTACGACATTCCGATTGCAGAACTTACCGAGCAGTTCCTGTCTTATCTCGATTATGCTGCAAAAGTTGATTTGGGAGACCTTTCCGATTTTTACAAGTGGGCTGCGCGCCTGATTTACATTAAATCCAGGATGATGCTTCCGGTTGAGGTTAAAATCGATGACGATCTGGATTTTGATGATCCTCGCGAAGAACTTGTTGACGCCCTGATTGAATACCAGAAATTTAAGAAACTTTCTGACCTCATCGAAGAAAAACAGGATGAGAATGACTGGAATTTTGAGCGTGAGAAGATTCAGAGATTCCTTCCGTTTGATGACGAGGATGTCTGGGATAAAGTTGATACCTGGGATTTGCTTGAGCAGATGCAGAAAATCTTCAAGAATATCATGAGCCAGTATACAGACCAGAAAATTCTTGATATGTACGAGGAAATTTCTGTAAATGAAAAAATCACGCTGATGAACGAACTTCTCGACAAGCAGAATGAATTTATGTTCACCGACCTGCTTGTCAGAAAGGACAATGTTCTTGATGTTATCTGCGCTTTTATGGCGATTCTGGAGGCCGTAAAGTTTAAGATGGCTTCGATTTATCAGAACCGCCTTTTCGGAAATATTAAGATTTGCAGGTATGCTGCAGCTTAATTACTTAACCTTGAAACCGTTTATCATCTGAACTACGTTCTGGGTTGCATCATTTGAGATTTTACTTGCTTCGGCTGCTTCTTCGGCAGCCGTTTTCATTTCTGTGATGGCACCTGTGATTCTCTGAGAGTTTAAAAGCGTATTTTCTGATATTGTTTTTAAGTCAGAAATTTCAGAGAAAACGGAGCGGCTCACATTCTTCATGTTTTCAGTTGCAGAGTTGATTTCTTTTCGTGAAGAATCCAGAGTCTGCATCGTCTGGAGAATATTCTGAACGCCTGCAGTTTCTTCTGCCATTCCTCCCTTTACTTCGCGCATCATTGCGTCCATTTTTGAGATTTTTGCACCGACCCGTTCGAAGGATTCGCTTGACTGTTTTGATGAAGAAACAATTCCGCCGATTGCTTCGGAAATTCCGTCAAGAAGTTCCTTGATTGCCATTGACTGGGTAGCACTCGTTTCGGCCAGTGCACGAATCTCATCTGCGACAACCGAGAAACCTTTTCCGACTTCACCTGCATGAGCCGCTTCGATTGCCGCATTCATTACAAGAAGGTTTGTCTGCTCTGCAATGGCTGCAATAGCTTGGTTTGCTTCGTTAAGGTTTTCTGACTGCTTAGAGATTTCTTCAATCTGGCTTGAGACTTCTTCCTGAAGTTTTGCGCCGTTGTGTGCTTCTTTTGTCAGAACTTCGTATTCTTCGGTGATTGTCTCGACATTCCTGCTGACTGAGCGAATGTTCTGTGAAATTTGCTCTATTGCGCTTGAACTTTCCGAGATTGCTTCGCCCTGTACGCTGATTCTTTCGTCAAGATTTGAAATTTCCCGCTCAACGGAACTGATTTCTCCGGAAATGGAATCGATTTTCATTGCCTGAGACGAAATCTGACTGTTTATCTCGTCAACGCCGTCTGCAGCCCCTGAAATCTGGGCGAGTGAACCTGCCATTCTTTCTGCGAGCCTGTTTCCTGTTTCTGTGAGAACCCCGGTTTCTTCCTGCAGTGTTCCAACGATATTTGTCATGCTCTGGATGACGCTGTTGCAGTTTCTCGCAAGTTCTGAAATTTCATTATTGCCTTTTTCTGGAATTCTGTGTGTTAAGTCCGCCGTACCGTCAGAAATCTGTTTCATTGCATTTGAAATATGCTGCATACTGCCAAAAATCATATCCGAGTAGAAGTAAAGGACTAGAGCCCCTATGATCAGCAAGGCAAGACCAATGATTGAAATCATAACGACACGGAGTTTTATCATTGAAATGATTTTTGAGATGTCAAAATCGCAGCCGACAAAACCTACGATTTTTCCGTTAGAATTTTTGATTGCCTTGTAAGTTGAAGCTTTCCAGCCCCAGCCGTCCTGGTAGACCATTCCGGAATTTGAAATTTCTCCGGTCTCCATTGCCCGTTGAGGTGCCTTTCCCCAGGATGAAATGTCTTCTTCTGTACCCATTGGAGAAAAATTCTCTTCGTCGCTCGGGTCGCAGCTTCCATCGATTATGTAAAGGTAAGTGGAACTGCTGTTTTTTGCCATCGTAAAAAGGTACTGGCAGCCGACGGATTCGGTCACTGAGAGCATCCAGACTCTGGTTTCTTCTGCCCATTCGTCTGATGAGTCGAGGGATTTTGCAACTTCTTCGAATTTATCGCCGTCGATGTGACTGACGACATTCTCAACGACAGGCTCTCCCTGAATTGCCGTGAACTGTTCTGCCGTGTTGATTATACTGATTGTAGCCAGTGCGGAAACTGCGATGAGTGAAATGAAAATAAAGGCCGCAAATCCTAAGATGAATTTGATTTTAAGCGATTTGAACATCGGTGTATTCTCCAAAAAGTTTCCCTATATTATAACGAATTTAAAGATGGTTTTAAATAATATTAAGATAAAATTATAAAAAGATAAGATTATTCTCAAAAAGTCTCTTCGTTGTAGCGGAATGCTATTGGCAGTACTTAAAATAACAAAATGTTATTGCTTATAACAGAAAATTATAAAAATTTTTTACCAGAAATGATTTTTTTTCTCATTATTTATAGTGAACGGGCAGGGGAGGGACCTGTTCGGGTGTTTTTTCTGTTGCGGCCGGATTGAAAAAACACATTTTATTTCAGGAGAAAAATTATGAATCAGATGAATCAAATCGTTATTGAAGGGAATGTCGTACGCGACACTCAGGTAAAAGAAACTGCGCGCGGAACCCGTGTCTGCCTGATCCCGATTGCAACAAACCGGTATTACCGTGATACAAAGGGAAGTCTTCAGAAAGAAACAGCATTTTTTGATGTCGAGGCCTGGGGTGAAAACTTCTGTAAGACAGCCGTAAAAATGGGAAAAAGAGGCCGCGGACTTCGTGTTGTCGGCCGCCTCAAGCAGGACCGGTGGAAGACCCCCGAGGGAAAGTCAACTTCAAAGACTTTTATTGTCGCAGAGCACATCGACTTTAAGCCGGAAAAAAATTCAGAAGGAGCTGGCCGTGATGAAGATGTCACAAACGCTGAAAGCGCCGCAGAAGGGCTTCGGGCAGAAGCGGCCGCTTCAATGACAGATGATTTTAATGATGGAGGTGAAACTGTTTTCTAATTAACACCTATGGCGTAAATAGGGTGAAAACAGTTTCCATTTCCGTCATTAATGGGCTTGTTTTTGTTTGTATTCACTCTCTCTCCTTTTCTTTGCCCTATTTACGCCTTTTTTTTGAACCGTATGAATTGCGGGCCGGGCGGGCTGATTTTCCGCCTTTTCCGTAATTCTTTTGAGAGCCTTTATAAGCTTTTTCGGCTTCCTGCTTTTCGTTCATCGCCTTGTAAATTTCGATTTTTTCAGGGCTGTAGAAACCGTCTTTCCAGTTAAAGCGGGAACTTTCCGGAACAGGCTGTTTTTTAATCATTGCGTTCGTGACCATTTTCAGTTCCTGCTTTGTAAGGCGGGTTCGTGAAAAGTCGAGAAGAATCCGCTTGAATCCGCTTGAATTCAGGATTTCGACCTTGTCAACGATTGAGAATGGTTCTTCCGGCATAACGATTGAGCCGTCAGGCGTTGAGTTGACTTTAAAAACTTTTTCTTCTTTGTCGGCAAAGTATAAAAAGTCATATTCTTCCGGAAGTGCGAAGCGCATTCGGAAAAGAGCCGGATATGCAAACGCTGTGACCAGAACTCTTGCACGAACATTTTCTTCCCATGTGGATTTGAGGTTGTCCCAGGAATTCTCGAGAGGTGTGATAAATGCGCCGAGATTCTGATTTTCAAACCATGAGGCAGCCCAGCGGTTGAAAGTGTACAGATACGGACCTGCGATGAGGTTTGCTCCCTTTCCGCGGAGCATTGAAATATGGGCGATATTGTTCACAACGAATGTTTTGAAGCCTTCAGCAATGAGAGCGTCAAGGTCACCCGTCAGCTGTTCTTCTTTTGCGGCAGGGCAGTACGGATCAAGCGATATGATAACCTGCTTTTTTGAGACCGGCAGTGATGATTTTTTGACAAGCAGGTCTTCTTTTGACTCGGAGTTATACTCAAGAATCACTCTGACCGGATTTTTAGAGATTGCCTGGAACAAATCCTTTAACGTCGAGACCTGAATGTAAAGGCCTTCCGGAAAATAAGAAAGCTCATTTTTAGCCACAGGGGTCAAATCAAGAACAGGGAGGATTTCGGCTCCCGGCTGCTGACGGTATTTTCCGATGTCTGCAGGAAGAACGCGCGGATAGCGTTTTGACATTGCCTTTGTCTGAAGAAGATAAACGCTGTCGCCTCTTTTAAAGCCTTTCGGAATGTCAATGAATCTGTTTCCTTTTTCGTCTGTTTCGACAGTGCGGACTTTGTGACTTACGCGGCCCGTATCATCCTGTCTGTGAAGGCGGATTGAGTCACCAGCGTCAGGATCGTAGTTCCCGCCTGAAAGATGAGCCATTACAATCTGATAGTCTTCAGGATTTGCGTCTTTGCCGGCTGCTTCTTTTGCCCGTTCGATTGCTTCGTCGCTTGGATTTTCAAATTTATCGATTTTTCCAAGATAAATTCCTGTTCCGCCGGCCTGTTTCGGATTGAGGATGAGGCTTCCGGCCTTCTGAACGCCCTCTTCATTGGTTTTAAAATTGTACCAGTATGATGTCTTTGCACGTGCGAAGTCTGTTGAGAGAAGTCGCTTTGCAGTAGCAAGGGCGCCTTTTTTGTCCTGCTCCCAGTTATCCATTAAATAGCGGTATGCCGCAACAACAGAACCGACATATTCTGCGCTTTTCATTCGTCCTTCGATTTTGAAAGACTCAACGCCAAGCTGCATTAAATCAGGAATCTGCTCGATAAGCTGAAGGTCGCACGGAGAAAAATAATATCCCTGGGTTTCGCCGGTTGACGCAGAATCTACCGTGTAAAAACGCCGGCATGCCTGGGTACACATTCCGCGGTTTGCAGATTTTCCGCCGAGGTAGCTTGAGAAAAGACACAGACCGGATTCGCTCACGCAAAGAGCTCCGTGAACGAAAATTTCAAGCTCTGCGTTTGTATGTGATTTGATGTATTTGATTTCTTCGAGGCCAAGCTCGCGCGCAACGACGACACGCTTAAGACCGGCCTTGCTGAGCAGATTAACGCCCGCAGCGCTCTCAACGTTCATCTGGGTTGAGCCGTGAAGTTCGAGCTTCGGGAAGAATTCCTGGCACATGCGGATGACACCGAAGTCCTGTACGATGAGACCGTCAGGCCCGATTTTGTTGAGATACGAAAGAAAGCGGTAAAGGCGTTCAAGGTCGCGTTCTTCGCTTACAGTGTTTACGGTAACATAGATTTTTTTGTTCTGACGGTGAAGAGAAGATACCGCCGCTTCAAACTGATTCCATGCGAAATTTGAGGAGCGGAGACGCGCATTGAAACTTTTAAGACCGAGATAAACTGCGTCTGCTCCTTCGCCGATGGCAGCATCAAGCGCTTCGATGTTGCCGGCAGGTGCTAATAATTCAGACATTCTTCGATATTAACACAACTACCGGCAAATTGCTAGAGACGAGGAAAATGCTTTATTTTAAGACTGGTTTGGTGTGTTTTGCATCTTTGAGCATTTCGATGACTTTTGTTGTCTTACCATGATACAAAAAACTACTCACTATTCAGCGCAACTGTTGAGTTTTTATAGCCAGGCGTCGCCCCTGAAACTGTCGCTTTTGTCTCTTCGTCTTTTGATGAGTTTGTGACGAACCAGTCTGATGCTGATGAGCTTATGAACTCAGAAATTTCCGAACTGTCTGCATATTTTTCGATAAGTCCGGCCGTGTTTTTTCTTGAAATTGAGCGCAGAACTGAACTTGACATCCCGTCGGTGCATACCGCATTTTCCGGGAGAACTCCGTCTTTCCAGATTCCGCTTTCGTATGCTTCGGCGGCAAATTCTTTCATGAGTGCTTTTGTCCATTCTGTTTTTCCGGATACGCTCAGAAGAACTGCATCCTTTATCTTTTTTGAGACGCTGTCCCGGAGAATGACGACATCGGTGTTTGAGACGATTTTGTCTGTGCCGCTCTTCCATAAATCCCTTGCAGTATCACAGCTGTCAGCTGCTGTTGAAAGAGCCAGGTCACTTCCGCACTCGTCAAGGGCTGTTTCTTCAAGACCTTCGAGAATGCGCCCGTGAAGGGTGATGTATTCTCCCTGTTTTACTTCGATTGCAGGGAACGAGTATTTTTTCGACTCCGTGTTTGCCGCGCTTACGAATTCGAGTCCGTAAGTGTTTCCGGATGAAAGACAGTAAAATTCGATGAACTCGACCGCTTCTTTCTCTTTTTTGTAAGTCGTCCGGATTTCATTAAAAATTAGTTTTGCGGGGTTGTCATTGTAGCCGTAGAATTTCTGTGCGAATTCAAGGCTGTTTCCGCTGATGTCGCAGACGATTCCCGTGAAGATGTAGGATTTCCCGACAGTTGTGGAAGAAGAAAGCAGAATTTCACAGGATTTTCCGTCTTCGCTGTAGGTTACGCAGTCGGCAAGCGCAAATGCGGCTTCTTCGTCAAAAATAACGGGAATCTCGTCCTCTTCACAGCCTTCTGTAATTTCAAAGACTGAGATTTTATCGAGCACGATTTTTTCAGAGCAGTCAAGCAGAATCGAATTTGCGCCCGATACGCTGAAAGATTCCACTTCTGGAGAAGTTGTGTCTGATAGAATGATTTCAATTCCTTCCTCCGTGAGCCTGCAGGAGACGGGTGAAACGACAAAAAGGACAGTGGCTGTAAGCACAATCGTAAAACAAGCCCGCCATAAAATTTCTTTGAGAAGATTTTTTTTCATAATTACCTCCATTTTTTTCCGGTTTCTAAAAGAAGTAATGATAAAAAAATATGTTTCCGGCAAAAAATTTTTATAAATTTCTGTTATTTTTTTCAAAAAAATCCCGGAAAAAGCAATAAAAAATACAAACTGCAGACTTCCCGGCTTCGACAAAGGCGAAGAGGGCAAAGGAATCGTATTCTTCGGAACTCAGTGGCGACTTGTTCAGACAAACTCAAACTTCGGAAATTCTGCTCCTTCATGGATAGAAGAGTAATATGGTCATGCCGGAAGTTATTTTACTTCATGGAGCAAGCCTTACACAGAAACTGCAAAACGTTACTCAACTGAGATTAAAGGCACGAGCACCGTTTATCTTGAAAGCCCGGAATATATCTATGATTTCGGAACCGAAAGTGCAACGACATTTGTACCGACAAAATATTCAGGAAGTGATGCTGTATCTGCCCAGATTAGTCTTCTGGATGTAACGGCAACTTTCTTGTTGTTCCTGTTCGTGACGATAAAATCACAAAAATCAAGATTGCGCTCAATGACAAGAATGTCGGCGGTACTTTCAGGCTATGTTATGCTGAACGAAGCAACGATAACTGACTTGAAAATCTATACAGCTGCTTCGGGTGATATAAGTGAGTATACGGTTTGGTATGTTTCCCGCCCATCTTCAAGCGAAAATAACTATGTTGATCTGTCATACAGCTTTGAAGCAGGAAAAACATACACGACAAACAAGCAGCCTGAATCTGCCTGTCCGTCTTTTGGACAGTAAGTGTGTTAGGAAATCTCTAAAACAGATTTTTGTATAATGCAAACCGGGTTGCCCCTTCTGGGACAGCCCGGTGTTTTTTAGTTCACAGCCTGGGGGGTGCACACCTCTTTGGCAATTTCCTGCACTTCCGTAACCGGGAGCCCGCTTGCCTGTGCAATTTGTTCGATTGTGAGAAGATTCATTGCCAGCAGGTTCCGGGCAGTTTCGAGTTTTGCGTTGCGTTCCCCCTTAACAAGACCTTCAGCAAGACCTTCAGCTCTACCTTCTGCTCGTCTGTGACGGTCATATGCTTCCTGGTCAAATTCCGTCAAAAGATCACCCATAATTGCACCTCGCTGTTCTTTGAAAAATCCATCAAGAAATTTGCTGTTTATGGCAAAGTCTACGGCTTCGTCCACGGCCTCGGTTAAGGGCATTTTCTTCTCTAGATTTTCCTTTACCCGATTGACGAACACACAATAATGATACAGCGATTTGCACTTTTTTTGAAGTTCTTCGTTATGATTTTTATTGATATTGATTACTGTCGCTGTCCATTCGAATTCGCCCGAATCATCTGGAAGCTCGAAGGCATCTGAAAGCTTGTATTTTACAACATCTTCTTGTTCCTCGTTCCCGTTGTAAAATACCACGAATCTTGGAGACGGAATTTTTACTAGCGTTTTTCCGTATATATCGGCGTCGTGCTTCTCGATTTCTTTTTGATAGAGTTTTGAAAAGTACATCAGTCCTCGTAACGGCATATTGGGATTCACAGAACTTTGATGCTCGAACAGATTCATCTGACTGTCAATTAGGAACGACAAATCGTTTTTCATCGTGATATAAATCACATCTTCGAGTGTCGTTATTTCTAAGAGAGATGTGTCAGTGTAATTTTTGCCGGTCAGTGCGTTGTAGAGTGATAAAATCCATCGTTTGCTGCGCTCGTCCTTGCCGCTGTAAATCGTTCGGAAGAGCGTGTCCTTGTAAATTCGTTTCGGTCTTCTTGCCATAAAATCTCCTTCTCCTCATCCGCTGTATATATGCTGAAGAAAGTGTGTTTTCGGTAAAGAATCATAAAAAATAAGAAAAATCTTATATGGCTTGTGCAGATTTCTGCTTAATGGAAAATGTTTGCGCGCTGTTTTTTTTCTCTTTTTTTTCTTCTCCTCACATTGAGTAAAATCCTTAAATCATCTATAATTATGCCCAAATCTTTTTTACGAATCATATCCTATGGAGGAATTATGACAATCGCTTCAATGCTTAACCAGAGTATTATCCTTACTCTGCTTGGTATGTGTGTTGTTTTCAGCTTCCTTATCATCATGATTGTCTGTATGAACGGTCTTCGTGTCTTTGTTCATGCTGCAGGTCTTGATAAAGAAGAGCCGAAAGCAGATGTTCCGTCGGCAGCACCTGCTGTTGACCAAAATGCAATCGTTGCCGCTATCGCAACCGCTTTGCACGAAAAACAATAATTTAGGGGATAAAAAATGGCTAAGAAAATTGGTATTTCTGAACTTGTTTTGCGTGATGCTACACAGTCTCTTCACGCTACACGAATGACTTTGGCAGACATGCTGCCAATCGCTCCAAAACTTGACAAAATCGGTTACTGGGCTGCTGAGGCTTGGGGTGGAGCTACTTACGATTCTTGTATCCGCTTCCTTAACGAAGATCCATGGGAGCGCCTCCGAAAATTGCACGCTGCAATGCCAAACACAAAAATCATGATGCTTCTTCGTGGTCAGAACCTCCTCGGTTACCGCCACTATGCAGACGATGTAGTAGACAAGTTCGTCGAGTACGCATCAAAGAACGGCGTTGATGTATTCCGAATTTTCGATGCTTGTAATGACCCGCGCAACCTTGAGCGCGCTACAAAAGCAGCTAAAGCTACTGGCAAACATGTTCAGATGGCTATTTCATACGCTACAACTCCATATCACACAAAAGAAATCTACGCTGACTTGGCAAAAACATACGCTGACTTCGGTGCAGACTCTATCTGTATCAAAGATATGTCAGGTTTGCTCAAACCATTTGAGGCTTATGATCTCGTAAAAGCAATCAAATCAAAGGTAGACCTTCCTGTTGAGATTCACTCACACGCTACAACAGGTCTTTCAGTTGCTACTTTGTTGAAGGCAGCTGAGGCTGGTGCTGATGTTCTCGACACTGCAATTTCTGCAATGGCTATGGGTACATCTCACTCACCAACAGAGACTGTAGTTGAGATGCTCAAAGGCACAGACTTCGACACAGGCCTCGACATCGGTGCTCTTCTTGAAATCGCAGCTTACTTCCGCGACATCCGAAAGCACTATGCTTCTTTGGAATCAAAATTCCTCGGAGCAGACACTCGAATCCTCAAATCACAGGTTCCAGGCGGTATGCTTTCTAACCTTGAGTCACAGCTCAAACAGCAGGGTGCTTCAGACAAAATCGACCAGGTTTTGGCAGAGCTTCCACTCGTTCAGAAAGACGTTGGATACGTTCCACTCGTTACACCTACATCACAGATCGTTGGTACACAGGCTGTATTCAACGTACTCTTCGGTCGCTACGAGCGCATGACTGGTGAGTTCTGTGACCTCCTCACAGGTAAATATGGTAAAGTTCCAGCTGAACCAAACAAAGACCTCGTTAAAAAAGCTCTCGAACAGAACAAAATGGAAGAGGCTATCACTTGCCGCCCGGCAGACAAAATCGAGCCGGAATGGGACAAAATGGTTGAAGAGGCTAAGGCTAACGGTGGTAATGGCTCAGTCGAGGATGTCCTCACTTATGCTATGTTCCCAAAAGTAGCTACAAAATTCTTCGAGACTCGTGCAAATGGTCCTGTAGACGCAGAAAAAACATTCGGTCTCAAAGAAACTCCAAAAGCAGCTTCTGCTGGCGGTTCATACACAGTTACAGTCAACGGACAGAGCTACAATGTTCAGTCAAACGGCGATACAGTTACTGTTAACGGAACTCCATACAACGTTACATTCGGTGCAGCTAGTGCAGCTCCGACCGCTGCAGCTCCGGTTTCAGTTGGTGGCGTAGACGTTAAGGCTCCTGTTGCTGGTACTCTTCTCAAACAGTGCTTCGCTAATGGCACAAAAGTTTCAAAAGGCCAGACTGTCATCATCATCGAATCTATGAAGATGGAATTGGAAGTTAAGGCTTCTGACGAGGGCACAATCACATATTCTGTTCCAACAGGAACTCAGATTACAGCAGGTCAGGTTCTCGCTTCTATCGGTGGCGTTGTTCAGGCCGCTCCGGCAGCTCCAGCTCCTGCAGCAGCCCCTGCTGCGGCTCCTGTTGCAGCTGCTCCAGTTGGCGGAAAACCTGTTAACGCTCCTGTTGCTGGTACTTTGCTCAAATATGCAGTAGCAGAGGGCGCAGCTGTACAGGCTGATACAACAGTCGTAATCATCGAATCTATGAAGATGGAACTTGAAATCAAGGCCGGTGCTGCAGGTAAAATCCACTTCACAGCACCAACTGGCTCTCAGGTAACAGCCGGACAGGCAGTTGCTTCTGTTCAGTAAAAAATAACTGTGTCATGCTGAATTTATTTCAGCATCTCTTATAAAAGAGATTCCGGGTATGACTCGGAATGACATGGAAAATAGGAAATAGAAATGATTGATTTGAACAATACTTTTAAGAAAAAGGTGCTTGGCGTAACTCTTGCTATCATGGCAATTGCTTTCGTTGTAAGCACAGG
>JAFPUF010000003.1 GCA_017395545.1 Treponema sp.
AAGAAACGACCGACACCTACTACATCTATGCCGGCCCACGAAACGAGTCAGAGCTTAAGAATTATGTCTCTGAAGACAAAAACGAATGGGGCTTGAGCGGGGTTCACTTCAACGAGAGCCTTCAGACTTCCGGCTTCCTCTACTGGCTCGAAGTCATCCTCAAATTCCTGCTCGAAACTATTAACAAGGTCGTTCACAACTGGGGCGTTTCAATCATCATCGTTACGATTATCCTGAAGATGGCGCTTTTCCCAATCACAAAGAAGAGCCTTGAAGGTACTCAGAAAATGCAGAAATTCCAGCCGAAAATGCAGGAACTTCAGGCAAAATACAAGGGCGACCCGCAGAGACTTCAGCAGGAAACCGCAAAGATGTACAAGGAAATCGGCTACAACCCGATGAGCGGCTGTCTCCCGATGCTGTTCCAGTTCGTAATCCTGTTCGCAATGTACAACCTCTTCAACAACTACTTTGAGTTCCGTGGAGCTTCGTTCATCAGCGGATGGATTGACGACCTTTCTCAGGGCGACCGCGTTGGTCCTGTCTTTGAACACGGTCTTCCAGTTCTCGGCTGGAACCAGTTCCGAATTCTGCCTGTGATTTATGTAATTTCTCAGCTTCTGTTCGGAAAAATCACCGGAAACGGCGGAACAGCTGGCGCAAATTCTGGTCAGATGAAGATGATGATGTACGGTATGCCAATCTTCTTCTTCTTCCTGTTCTACAATGCACCGGCAGGACTGCTCCTCTACTGGACAGTCTCAAACATCTTCCAGCTCGGACAGCAGATTGTCATCAACAAAATGATGAAAAACAAAAACGACGAGCCGAAATTAAAGCTCGTTCAGAACAAAAAACAAAAATAAAAAACACTGCGGTGACCGAATTAAACTGAAGTCACCGTCAAGGAGAAATATATGACTTACGAATTTGAGGGAAAAACCGAAAAAGACGCTATTGAAAAGGCAACAATCGAGCTTGGTCTCGAAAGTGACCAGTTTGATGTTGAAATCATCGAAGTTCAGAAAAAGACACTGTTCAAATCTGGCTATGTTAAAATCCGTGTTCACACAGACGAGGCAACTCCGGGCGTAAAATACGACGATGAATCTTCTTCACCAAGCGAGACAGCAAAACGAGTTATGGGAAACCCAATCCCACAGGACGAGTTCGAGCAGAAACTCACAACCTTTGTTTCAGATGTAATCACAAAAATGGGTTACGAAGCATCTGTTGAAATCATGTTCCGTGAAGAAAAGAAAATCGGTCTTAAACTCAGCTCAGACAGTTCTTCAATCCTTATCGGACGAAAAGGAAAGAACCTCGACGCACTCCAGCTTCTTGCAAATGTTTACGCAGGTCACCTCGGCCGAGAGGATGTCCGCGTAATCCTCGACACAGAGAACTACCGTGTTCGTCGTGAGGAAAATCTCGTTCACCTCGCTTACACAACTGCTGACAAAGTTCGCACAAAGAGAACTTCAATCCTTCTTGAGCCGATGAATCCGTTTGAGAGACGATTGATTCACACAACGCTCAATGATTTCTCAGACATCGAGACAAAGAGCGAAGGCGAAGGCTTGTACAAACAGGTACGAGTTATTTACAAAGGAGCCTACTAATAATTGAAAAGATAAAGCACTGCATACGCGGTGCTTTTTTTATCATTTTTCTTTATTTTTTCTTTAAATATTCTAAGAACTCCATTATAATTTTATGTTATGAAAAGCTTGGAAATTAAAATTGCTTATCTTGACGAGAATTCTAAAATCATCGAGCGCAACAAGGAATTTTACGGCTATTTTGAAAAGGCCGGTTTTTTGTACGAAAGCATTGAAGATATAGTTGTACCCGAGCAGAAAAACGATTTCCTGAACTTCGTCAGGGCGGACATTCACGAAAATGAATTCCGCTCATATCTCTTCAAAAAAATCACAGGCGAATATTTTTACAATATAGTTTTCGTCGTAAAAACAAAATTCAACGACAAGGAATGCAGGGCCGTTCATATCACGGATATTTCCCGTGCCGTCAATTTTTTCAACGACGCGGTTCTGAGCGAAAAGAAAATAAACTGTGCGCTTGCACTCACGAGTGAATATCTTTTTTCTTATCAAAAATCAACGAATATTTTTCGGATTCGAAGTTATCAGCAGAGCAATCAGGTATTCTCATCAGAACAGGATATCGATTCATGGAAAACCCGGATTCTTAGCGACGGGCTTATATCAAAAGAAAGCATCGACGATTTTGAAGTCGCAGTCAATGAACTGAAAGAGTGCAACGAAGATTTTTCTGCAAGACTCAACGCATCTTTCAGATATGAGCACTCACTTTTTGAGAAGGTAGTCTTAAAAGCCGTCCGTTTTGAAGACAACGGCGAAATTTATATGCTCGGCCGCATCCTGCCCGAAGTTTTCGCAGAACAAATGAAAACTTCCGAGCTTCTTGAAGAACTCAAAATTGATGCGCTTACCGGAACATACAACAAAAAAGCAATCACGGAATTCGCAAAAAAAAGATTTGCCGAAGGCACAAAAGAAAATGCCATGCTTTTAATCGTTGATCTTGACCATTTCAAGCCGGTAAATGACGCTTACGGCCATCTGGCAGGCGACAAAGTCCTTAAAAAAGCAGGTGATATCCTCAAAAATATTGTCGGAAACACAGGTCTTGTCGGCCGTTACGGTGGAGATGAATTTCTTATCATTCTCGAAAACATGGACGAAGAAAGTGATTTCCGCGCAATCATGAGGACAATCAATTTCGACATTCGTGCGGCCTTCGAAAATATGTTCGTTGACATCAAAGTCACAGCCTCTATCGGAGCGTCAATGTACAAAAAGGACGGGGAAACTTTCGATGAGCTTTTCAAAAAAGCAGATTTCTGCCTTTACCGTGCAAAAGACAAGGGCCGCGACCGCTACGTTTTCTACCGCGAAGACCTCCACGGAGAACTTTACAAAAAAGCAAGCGAAGCAAAAACCGAAGGCATCAAATACGACGTCCGGGAAGTTCTTGAGCTCAAAAGTATGGCCGACTTCCTGCTCGAACTCGGGGCAAACCCCAAACCCGCTGCAGACACGGTTCTCGCCCATATGCTCAAAACCTACAATCTCGACTCCATTAACATCTACTACGGCAAAAAAATGGAACGCAGATACTGTATCGGCCAAAAACCGGAAAATCTTTCAAATGCAGAATATGTCTTCTCCCAGGATTTTAAAGACGCTCTCAGAGAAAAATCATTCATCCGCATAAATTTCATCACGGAACTTGGGGAAAATGCTAAATCTTTCGGAAAAATTCTCGATCAGCGCGGCGTAAAGTCTTCAATACAGCTCGTTCTTGGTTCGCCACAATCTCCGCTCGGTCTGATTACATTCGACAGACTAAAAGAAGGCGCTCTCTGGGCAGAATACGAAGTGAACTGCTGCGTAATGTTTGCTGCGGCAGTAAACCTTCTTCCTGAAGAAAAAATTCTGAAACTGTTCGAGTAAACGAAACCTCTAAAACTTCAGTTAAAGGTAAGCAGATTTCTAATCGCTTCTGGTGGCTTGCATTTTTGACGCTACTTTTTAATGTCGGTCACAAAATCTTCCCTGGCAGGATTGAAGATATCAAGAAGTACGCCTTCTTCAAGGCAGACACAGCCGTGAACGACGTCGTTCATTTTGAGCATCGTGTCGCCCTTCGTGACGATTTTTTTAACTCCGTCAATCTCAAACTCAAATTTTCCGCTTACGATGTAAGTAATCTGAGTGTGCGGATGATGATGAAGGGACCCGACGGCCCCCTTTTCAAATGTATTCTCCACGCACATCAAATCTTCGCTGTAAGCAAGAACCCGCCTTGTTACGCCGTTTCCAGCATTTTCAGGAACGGCATCTTTATAAAACACCCATCTTTCGTTTTTCATAATCACACTCTCGCAAGTCCTGCTTTGCGTGCTTCGTCAGCAACGGCTTTTGCAACGGTTTCGGCAACGCGAGGGTCGAATGCGCCAGGGATAATCATATCCGGGCCAAGCTCGCTCTCGCTTACCAGTGAAGCAAGTCCACGGGCTGCGGCAATCTTCATTTCTTCGGTGATTTTGCTTGCACGGCAGTCGAGTGCACCGCGGAAAAGGCCTGGGAAAGCGAGGATGTTGTTAATCTGGTTCGGGTAATCGCTTCGTCCTGTTCCGATGATATATGCTCCTGCAGCCTTTGCCTTTTCGTAAGTAATTTCCGGCTCCGGGTTTGCCATCGCAAAAAGAATTGATTTTGGTGCCATTGATTTGACCATTTCTTCGCTGACAAGGTTCGGTGCACTTACTCCGACAAAAATATCAGCTCCGACCATAGCCTCTTTCATTGTAATCCGGCGGTTGTCCGGGTTTGTGATTTCAGTGAGTTCTTTTGTCAAAAAGTCGTATTTGTCGTAATCTTCCTTAATGATGATTCCGTTGATGTTGAAAGCATAAATCTTTCCGATTCCGAATTTGTGAAGCATACGGATAATTGATGAACCGGCAGCACCCGCTCCCGAAACAACGAGAGTACAGTCCTCAGCCTTTTTGCCGGCAACTTTGAGGGCGTTCATGATTGCAGCAGTTACGACAATCGCAGTTCCGTGCTGGTCATCATGAAAAACAGGAATATCGAGTTCTTTAATCAGAGTGCGCTCAATCTCAACGCAGCGAGGGGCAGAAATGTCCTCAAGGTTGATTCCGCCGAAAGTCGGTGCAATCTGCTTACAGAAATCAATGATTTTTTGCGGATCTTTGGTGTCGATACAAAGAGGAACAGCGTCAACACCTGCAAATTTCTTGAAAAGAACGCATTTTCCTTCCATTACAGGCAAGCCTGCTGCAGGGCCAATGTCACCCAGACCAAGAACGGCAGTTCCGTCACTGACTACGGCGATTGTGTTTCCTTTCCATGTGTATTTATAAACATCATCAGGATTTTTGTGAATCGCACGGCAAGGTTCTGCTACTCCCGGCGTGTAAGCCACAGACAAATCATCACGGGTTTCAAGGGGCATTTTTAATTCTGTAGAAATTTTGCCCTTCCATTCATTATGTTTTTCCAGCGCTTTTTCGTAAATAGTACTCATAAATGTCATTATAATACAAAAATTCCATTTGATAAATGGGTTGAAATAATGTATAATGGCCGAAGTATTGTTCACTTTTAGAGGAGAATTCTATGCAATATTTAGACAAACTCAAAAAAGAACGCTCGATTGACCGGGTAATCTTTCTTGCAGGTATGGTACTTGTTTTCATCGGATTTTTGATTCCGACGATTTATGTAAAACAGATTGTAGTAAAATCAGACTTAACTGTTGCAGAACCGGCTGAAGCTGTTGAGGTTGCAGAATCAGCTGAATCAGAACTCGATGCCGTATCTGAAACTGAAGAATTAGATGCAGAGGCTTCAGAAGAAGGAGAATCAACAGAAGAAACTGCAGAATCAGAAGAATCTGAGGCACTTGCAGTTGAAGAAGAATCAGAAGAAGACGATGCTGACCGCGCATTCGTTCATTTCGCATCAAAAAAAGAAGTTACTAAAGACTTCAAAAAACTTTTCAAAAAAGATGTCTACGGAAACTACGAACTTGACCCTCTCACAGGCGAGCCGAAATTCGAACTTATCCTTGACAAAGACGGAAATAAAATCCCTGCAACAACAACAACTTACAAATACGTAGTCGTTGATGCCGAAGTCGAAGAGAACGACGACGGAGAACAGTCTTTCATTCTTGAGAACGGAAAACCGAAACTCACTTATGTCCTCGATTTCGACAAAGACGGAAACAAAATTCCTGACGGCGAAGTTATCCATGTTAAGCCGGAAGATCTCGAAAAAGACTACACAATCGAAACAAACCATTTCAACCTGTTTGGAGCAGTCAAAGTTCTTAACCAGAGCGGCCTCGATTACGGCGATTTCGACTACATTCCGGGAACAGCATATAACGCTACATTCCTTGTTATCGTCTGGCTTGCTTCAATCGCAGGAATTATCCTCTTCTTCTGCGCAAAATCAATCATCGGTGACATCGTCGTAACACTGATTGCAATCGCTTTCGGTTTGACGGCAACATTCACAATTCCGCTCACATTGAGCGTTGCTCCTATTATCGGTTACTACACAGTCGGCGGATATTTCGTTCTTGCCGGTATTCTGGTTGCTCTTGTCGGCTCAATCCTTGGTGCTGCACATATCAAGCACCCGAGCATCGCTAAATCAGAGTAGTAAAAGCTAACTTTTAATTTACAAAGGTCGTGTTTCAAAACACGGCCTTTTTTTATGCCCAACGAGAGAAGACGCAACCTTAAAAAGGTTTCTTCTTCTCTCGTGCTCTTTATTTTTTCCAAATTTTATGTTAAATTTCGCTCATTATGACTGGAATCGTAGATTACAACGCTGGCAACATAAAAAGCGTTGAACGTGCACTGGGATTTTTAAAGGCTGAATATGTCCTTTCAAAAAATCCAAAAGATCTGGAAAATTGCGACAGACTCATTTTTCCGGGCGTCGGCGAAGCAGAATATGCAATGAAACAGCTTAAAAAAACAGGTTTCGACGCATTTCTGAAAGACTGGGCAAAAGCACAAAAACCACTTCTAGGAATCTGTCTCGGCTCGCAGATTATTTTCGAACATTCCGAAGAAGGCGACGTTGACTGCCTCGGCCTTTTAAAAGGCTCAATCCGCCACTTTGAAAATGTCTGGGAAGACACTTCGGCTCCGCTCGATGATATTTCACTAAAAGTTCCTCATATGGGCTGGAACAACCTGGAATACGTAAACGGCTCCTCACCTCTTTTTGACGGCGTTGACGGGAACTCCGATTTTTACTTCGTTCATTCATATTTAATCCAGCCGGCTGACGAAAGTATCGTCAAAGCATATGCTGACTACGGCTGTAAAGTTCCTGCCTGCGTCTCACAGGGAAGCATAACGGCATTTCAATTTCACCCGGAAAAGAGCGGCAGGGCAGGTCTTAAAATTCTGGAGAACTTCATAAAATGTTAAAAAAACGAATTATTGTCTGTCTTGATGTAAAGGACGGACGCACAACCAAAGGCGTTAAATTTCAGAACAATATCGATATCGGGGATCCTGTCGAAATGGCAAAAAAATATTACGAGCAGGGCGTCGACGAGCTTGTTTTTTATGACATCATGGCAAGCGCACGCGGACGCGGCCCGATTCTGGACTTGATTTCCCGCGTTGCAGAACAGGTTTTCATTCCTTTCTGCGTGGGAGGTGGAATCGGCTCCATCGAAGATATCCGTTCAACAATTCTTGCCGGAGCTGAAAAAATCAGTCTCAACTCGCAGGCGGTCAAAAATCCAGAGTTAATCCGTGAAGGTGCGCGTATTTTCGGAAATCAGTGCATAGTCCTCGGAATGGATGCGGCAAAAGACAGTGAGATGCCTTCAGGCTACCGCGTTTACATCAACGGCGGTCGTGTCAAAACTGACCTTGATGCACTCGAATGGGCAAAAACTGCCGTAGCATTCGGAGCAGGTGAAATCGTACTCAACTCAATCGACGCTGACGGAGTCCGCCAGGGATACGAGCTTACTCTCACAAAAATGATTGCTGAGAATGTTAGTGTTCCTGTAATCGCTTCTGGAGGCGGCGGAACTCCGCAGCATCTTGCAGATGTCCTCACACAGGGCAAAGCTGACGCAGCCCTTATTGCCAGTATGGTTCACTCCATGGGCTACACTGTAGACGGAATCAAGCGCGATTTGAATGGACTCGGCGTTCCTGTAAGGCTGTAGTTTTTTAAGAGGTTCCTGATTCTTAATGAACCGCTGTGTAATCATCGGGGCGGCTCCCGTCAAAAATTATAAAAAGATCCGCTCGTTTCTTCGTGATGATGATTTTGTCATCGTCTGTGACGGCGGATTAAACCATATTAAAAAATTAAAAGTCAAACCGGATCTGATTGTCGGCGACTTCGACTCTCACAAAAAACCTCATTCCAAAATCGAAACAATCATACTTCCCCGCGAAAAAGACGACACAGACTCGGTTTTTGCACTCAAAACAGCCGTCAATCGTGGGTTCAAAGATTTTCTTTTCATAGGAATGATCGGTGCCCGCCTCGATCACGGACTAGGAAATCTTTACATGCTCGTAAAATGCCATGAAGAAGGCTTTAAAGCCCTCATGCTCGACGATTATTCAGAAATGCATATTGTCGCCAGAGACGAAGTCCAAGTCTCAGATAAATACTCATACTTTTCTCTGCTTAATATCACAGGCCTTGCAAGCGGAATCACAATCAAAAATGCAAAATACCCGCTCGAAAACGCCGAAATCAAGCAAAACTACCAGTACGGAATCAGCAATGAGGTTCTTCCAGGAAAAACAGCCACAGTTTCCGTACAGGAAGGCTGTCTTCTTTTGATAAAAAACTGGTAAAATATAACGCTATAAATTTTTGTTATATTCAAAATTAAATTTCGATTCAAGTTTATTTTTATATTATAATTTAGGCTCGAGGTATACTTATGGAATCAGAAAAAAAAGGCATAAGCCTGTTCCAGAAGATTTTTAGCGGATACCTTATTGCCATCCTGGTTATTGTAGCCATTTCCGCTATTATCGTCACAAGTTCGAGAGAATTCAGCGCACATTCAAGTTCAGCAATGGCTCACGGACATTTCTGCAACTCGTGGTGCCGAGGGATATGATGACGGTTACACAGAAGCCGCCGAGCACGCCAAGGAATTCAAATCAATAGTCAGCGATTTTACGACATTCTACCGAAATCACGGTGAAAACGAGAAAATTACCGAGCTTGAAGCCATGTCAAAAGCCTTCGACGGCTACTACGAAATGGGCAAACAGATGGCGGCAGCGTATATCGAGTACGGCCCCGACGAAGGCAACAATTTCATGGAAAAATTCGACCCTTATGCCGAAGAAATTTCCGAAATGGTTGATTCTTTCGTAGAAAATCTGACAACAATGCTCACCGAAAATGTAGCGACAATCAGCAGCGAGGCAAGTTCCCTCGTAGTCCGCTCGCTCATAATCGGAATTCTGTCGGTAATCGTACTCTCTATAATCGGAATTGTAATCGCCAAAAAGATTGTCACACCAATCAAAGAATTCACCAAAATCCTCAAGGACATTTCTGAAGGTGAAGGTGATTTGACCCGTACAATCGAGATTTCTTCAAAAGATGAAATTGGTGCAATGGCTGGCTACTTCAACGAGACTTTTGCAAAAATCCGAGGCCTTGTTGCACTCGTTCAGGCTCAGTCTGCAAAACTTGGTGATGTCAGCATCAATCTTTCTTCAAACATGACCGAAACCGCATCTGCAATCAACGAGATTTCTGCGAACATCAAGAGCATAAACGGACAGACCGTAAATCAGGCAGCAAGCGTCACAGAGACAAGCAGCACAATGGAGCAGATTTCACACGGAATCACACGGCTCAACTCCCTTATCAACGAACAGGCATCAAACATCAGCGAATCAAGCGAAGCAATCAACGAGCTTATCCAGAACATGGAACTGGCAACAAGCACATTGATTCGCAACTCTGAAAACATCAATCACCTCACTGAAACTTCTGAATCCGGAAAAACGGCTCTCGACAAAATCACGCACGCAATTCAGGAAGTTGCAGATGAATCAAGAAGCCTCATGGAAATCAGTGGCGTAATTCAGAACATTGCAAGCGAAACAAACCTTCTCGCAATGAACGCCGCAATCGAAGCGGCACACGCTGGCGAAACAGGAAAAGGTTTTGCGGTCGTTGCAGATGAAGTCCGAAAACTCGCAGAGTCTTCTTCAGCACAGACAAAGACAATCGAAGCGGCACTCCGAAAAATCACAAGCTCAATCAAAGTGGTCACGGATTTCTCAAAAGATGTCGTAGAAAAATTCGTCTTAATCGAAAAAGAAGTAAACACGGTCTCTCAGCAGGAACATTCAATCCGCATGACGATGGAAGAGCAGAGTGCAAACAGCAAAAATGTTCTTTCGTCAATCAACACTTTAAGAGATATCACGCAAAAGGTTCAGAAAAGCTCCGTAGAAATGCTTGAAGGCAGCAACCAAATTACACAAGAAGCTAAAAACATGACGACAATCACGCAGGAAATCAACGGAGGCATGAACGAAATGGCTGCCGGTGCCGACCAAATCACCGAGGCCGTAAGCACAGTAAACAACCTGACCGCCGACACCAAGAACAGCATAGACGCCCTCACAACCGAGGTAAATAAGTTCAAGGTATAAAATAAGCCGTCTCCAAATCGGGGACGGCTTTCATTTTCTAGAACTTAGCTTTTCGCAACCGAACTTCTTCAATGTTCTCGCTGAACAACTCACGCAAATCGTTCAAGCCGAGTGCCATGAGTGCCATTCGGTCGATTCCCATACCCCATGCGAGGACAGGAACATCAACTCCCATTGATTTAGTGACTTCAGGTCGGAAGATTCCGGCACCACCAAGCTCGAACCAGCCCAGAACAGGGTGCTTGATATGAACTTCGACAGACGGCTCCGTGAACGGGAAGTAGCCCGGAACATATTTGACCTCAGTTGCTCCTGCGATTTCTTTTGCGAACATCTCAAGGAAGCCGAGCAGCGTGCGAAGGTTTACATCGTCACCAAGAACGATTCCCTCTGTCTGATAGAAGTCGCTCAAGTGAGTTGCGTCTACTTTGTCGTAGCGGAAACAGCGGGCAATACCGAAGTATTTTCCAGGAATCTCAGCCTTGTGAAGCTGATGAGCCGAAAGAACTGTACCCTGTGAGCGCAAAACCAGGCGACGGGTAAACTCGTGGTCAAAGTCGTAGTTCCAGCCACGGCTTCCTGTGTTTCCGCCGTTTTTGTGAGTTTTTGCTACATTTGAAAGCCACGGCTCTTCAATTTCTTTTGCATGAGTCGGGTTTTTGATTCGATAAACATCGTGAATATCGCGGGCAGCGTGGAACTGAGGCATGAAAAGTGCGTCACCGTTCCAGAACTCCGTCTCTACGAGAGGACCGTCGAACTCCTGAAAGCCGAGTGAGCAAAGTTTGTCCTTAACATGCTCAAGGAACTGGACATAAGGATTTGTGCGGCCAGGAATAATTCGTGCCGGCGGAATAGCGATATTGTAGCCACGGAAAGTTCCGTTCTTCCATTCGCCAGAAGCAAGCATCTGTGGTGTTACAGCGCCAAGCTCTTCACCAGTGATTCCGGCATTTTTGAGAGCCTTTACGACATCGGCTGCGGCTGCTTCAAGTTTATAAACGACTGTCTCACGCTCAATGATTTTGAACGGTGAATCGGCTGCGCCTCGCTTTTTAGCATAATTTGTGATGACTTTCTGCTCTTCGGCATTCAAAGATGCGTTGTCGAGAAGGCCGTTCTCTGCTTTTGAGGCACGCTCAAACAGTTCTGTAGCGATTTTTATGTTTGCTGGAACTTCTGCACCTGTGTACTCGGCCTTTTTCTCTGCGTTCATTTTGAGAACGCCAGCCTTTGAAAGCTGACCGAAAGCAGAACCTACATCTTTCTGCTCCAAGCCTGTTCCCGAAGCAATTTCAGGCAAAAGTTTTGCGCCGTTTTCTTTTACAAAGTTGATGATTCTGAGCTCAGGAATTCCGTCTTTTACATAAGCGCGGCCAAGATCTGTGATTTCATAGAATGTGTGTGGTGTTTTGCTTACAACTGAAAGAAGTTCTTTTCCACCGAGCCAGCTGAATGCCTGGTTTGCATGGCCTTCTTTGTAATCCAGTTCTTTCTGGAGTTTTTCGGAAGTGAGTTCATCTTTTGCAGTGTAGTTAAGAAGAACTTTGATTTCAAGCGGATGAAGATTTTTAACGATGTTCTGAATGTCCATTTTTTTCTCTTTATTTTATAAATAATTTGAGCCAGTTCTTATGAACTGGCTCATTGCGTTTAGCGGTTGAACTTTACATAAGAATGATAAGTTGCCCATTTCATGTTTTTATCATCCTTAAAGTATTTGACAGAATCTTTTCGAAGATATTTGTAAGAATAATACTGGTTTTCTTTCTGGAAATCCTGAAGACAGGCGAGAACAGTGTTCATTGCCTCACCCTGATCGTAAGAAACTGCGATACAGGTGTAGTAGATGTGTGCCTCGTCTGTAAGCGGAGTATATTCAATTTTAACAGATGCTGTTTTGTTGGTTGTATGCTGATCTTCAGGAACGACTAAACGTGTTGAAGTATCAACGAAGTTCGGGTCTTTCTTAAGTTCTTCGAGTTCATCAGCAAAAGTGAAGCCAGCGAAACAAAAAAGTGCTGCAACAACAGCGATAAATTTCTTCATAATTTCCTCCTTGTGAGGGAAAACCTCTTCAAGTTAATTTACAGTTTAAATCTGCAAGACATAAGAAAGTTACAATTCTGAATTAAATCAGGAAAGTTTATTCTCTCCTTTAAAATGTCTTGTATTCTACTATTTTATCAGTTTCCATAAAAAAATCAAGCGTAATTTTGTATCTGCCGGCAGCAACACCGATTTTTGGCGGCTCCCTCATCAGTACGGTACCGCTGATTTCTTTAGGTTTTGACTTTATCCATTTTCTCTCGTAATTTCTGACTGCGAATTTCAAAGCCTCTCCGCACGCCTTTTGAATTCCATCAAAACCTTCTGCCAGCGGAGCATATCCTTCTCCCTGAATTCTTGGATGGAGGACTGACTCCCAGCCCTTAAAAATGTGAATCTGCGGGTCTGAACGGCGAAATTCTACCCAGCAGTAAAGACGGGAATCTTCAACCCATGGTTTCGCATACTTAATACTCGAAATTTCGGAATCTGAAAGAACATTCAGCGGCGTAAATTCAAAATATTCCGGCACTCCGCGCGCTTTGTCATAAGGTACATACTCAAATTTCCAGCCGTAAATCATTCCGGAAAGAATAAAAGGCGAAATCTCACGGATTTTTCTGACAGGAAGCGAAAAAGTGTCTTTTTCAGGTTCTTCTACCCCGGGATAGATTTCTGTGGAAGCCCACAGCGCAAAGCGAACCATTCTCTCCTGGGAAACATCCTGAGAAAAAAGCGGGAGAATCATCATCATCATCAGAATAAAAATCAGTTTCTGTAAGTGTCTTTCCATACTTGAATCGGGTGAACTCCCATTCTTACTAACAAATAAAGGTATGCGAAGGCAAAGCCCGCCAGATGCGTCATGTGAGCGACATTGCTTGAAGAGACAAACTGACTGACAAATTCAATAATTGCATAACCAAGCACCATTACCGGAGCAGGAAGCGGAATTATTCCCCAGATAAAAATTGTTGAGCGGGGGAAAATAACCGCATAGGCAAAAAGAATGCCGTAAACAGCCCCGCTCGCACCAATCAGAGAGATTCCCCAGGTCCACGGCTGAATATCGTTCACAATTAAAAATCTTCCGTAGAAATAATAAACTCCGAAAGAAAAGAGACCGCTCATAATTCCGATGAAAAAATACAGCAGAAGAAATTCTTTCGAACCAAGCACGCGTTCTACAGCCGTTCCGAAAACAAGCAGTGCAAACATATTAAAGAACAGATGCATTAAGTTTCCATGGACGAACATATATGTCAAAGGCTGCCAGAAATAATGATTATAGATGACGCAGACAACATTGAGACCAAAAAAATTCTTATTCAGCGGCAGTGTATTAAAAAGGATATGTGCTGCAGCATTCACAAGAATAAGGGCAAGCGTCGCCCGGAAAAAAGTATATGTAAAAGGTTTTCGTAAAATATTCATTTTTTTTATTTTCGGCAGAAAAGCATCTTTTTTTTAAGAATGTCTCTGCCCAGTAAGACGATTTTTTATTATAATTTCAAACAATGAAAGTTCTTATTCTCCAGCCGCCTATCGTACAGCTGAACACGGCTTATCCGAGCGGAGCTTATCTCTCTTCTTTTTTTAAGTCTCTCGGTCACGAAACAGAATGGCTCGATCTGAGCATCTCGCTTTTTTATGAGATTTTTTCGCATGACGGTCTTTCAAAATTGTTTTCCATCTGCGCAGAAAACGCACTGAAACTCGCTGATAAAGCCGAAAAATCAGGGGATGAGGTGACTGCATTTAATCTCCGCCGTTATGTTTCCCAGAAAAATTTATGGATTCAGTGGATTGATTTTATCACGGCAATTCTCCGGCCTGGCTCACACGAAAATATTTCTTCCGGTTATGAAAATGCACACAGGTTTGTTTTCGGCGCTCATGTTCCGCGCGGCTCCAGAATGGAAAACTACCTCGCAAACCTGGATCACGACCTTTCTACGGACGACGCCCGCTCTCTCGCAAGTTTTGCGCTTGCAGACCTTGCAGATTTTATTACAGTCGCTTTCGACAAAAACTTTTCTCTCGTCCGATATGCAGAAAGCCTCACTGTGAGCGAATCGAGTTTTTCAGAAGTTGAAAAAGGTGCAGATTCTCCGGTTCTCAAAGAATTTTACACGCCATTATTGGAACGATTTTTTGCAAGCGGGAGCGGTTCAGGCACAGCCTTCACCGAGACTCGCTCAAATCCTGTCTCACAGGATTTGCCCCTGTCGGGTCGCTCCCTGCCTAGAACGCCCCAGAAAATGCTTGTCCTGATTTCAATTCCTTTTGCGGGAACATTTGCGGCCGCTCTGGCCAGCGGGCGATTTTTTAAAGAGAACTTTGGCGACTCTGTCTATGTCTGTTTTGGCGGCGGATTTGTGAATACGGAACTCAGGGAGACGAATGAGCCGGCTCTTGCAAAATACTGCGATGCAATCTGCTATGACCGGGGTTACGCAAGTTACAAGGAATTAGTTAACCAATTCGGAATGCAGAATGCGGAATGCGGAATTGGGGAAGTTGTTCCGGTTTTCAAGTTACGCCAGTTCACAAAAAACGGGGTTGTTCCTCCTCTTTCTGAGGATTCCCCGGAATATGAAAAAGCACTGGCCTATGAAAAAGAAATCACATCGTCTCTGATTCCGGATTTTTCTGACATCGATTTTTCTGTCTACCCAAGGCTCATTGACGATAAAAACCCGATGCACCGTCTCTGGTCTGACGGCGCGTGGCTCAAGGCTTACATGGCACATGGCTGCTACTGGCATAAATGCGCTTTCTGCGATGTCACCCTCGACTATGTCAAAGGATACTGCCCGACAAACATTCACAGTCTTTATGAAGGTCTCCTTGAGCAGTGCAGGAAAAAGAGTATTTACGGAATTCATTTTGTGGATGAAGCGATGCCTCCGGCTCTTATGATTGCCTTTGCACGCGAAAATATCGCTTACGGAACGCCGATAACATGGTGGGGAAACGTACGCTTTGAAAAATCTTTCACGCGCGACGTAGCGGATTTTCTTGCTTACGGCGGGTTAATAGGAGTGTCGGCAGGCCTTGAGTCTGCGACAGGAAACGGGCTCAACGCAATTCACAAGGGAACGGATCTTGAATCCATCACCGGCGCCTGCTGTGCTTTCAAGGAAGCCGGTATTCTCGTTCACGCCTACATGATTTACGGCTACTGGTGGGAGAAAGAGCAGGACTTAATCAATTCGATGGAAACGCTCCGGCAGTTCTACGAAAACGGACTTCTCGACTCCTGTTTCTGGCATAAATTCGTTCTCACACGGCATTCCAGAGTCTACAAAGAATGGAAAGAAGGAAAAATTCCTGACTTAAAGCCGGTTGACCCGCAGGAAAAGAAAAATGCGCCTCTGTTTGCCAAAAACGGACTTCATTTTGAAGGCGAAGGTAAAAGTGAAAAATACGGAAGATTCCTCGACTTTGCGCTCAACCAGTGGATGCACGGAGAAGACATTTCAAAGCCTGTTCATAAATGGTTCGATTTTCAAGTCGTGCGCCCGTCTGTTCCCCGGGACTTTATCGAAAAACTTGTCGAAAAATACGAAAAAAAGCGCGATGAAGAATTCAAAAAGCCTGTTTCAGAATCAGAATCTGATAGCGGAAAAACATTCTGGCTCGGCGGCGAAAAAATTTCCCTTTCAGGCGGAAAAACCGGATGGTTTTATATGGGCGAATTTTACACAGCCGAAAAAAATGCCCCTCTCACGGAATACCGCGGAAAGGGGCTGTGCGTGCTTTAAAGGTCAAATTTTTAATCTATTGAACCGGCGCTGTATAGTGCGTCACAATACTCGCAGGCATACTGGTTTTTTTTGCGGTTGACGAGCTTGAATGACGGTGTGACATAATGCTCCGTAACGGTAATGCAGCGCGGATTCTTACAGCGGATAACATTCTCAACTTTTTCGGGAAGCTCCATCTTTATTTTACGAACAATCTGCTCATCTTTGATTACATTGATACAGATGTTCGGGTCAATAAAGCCCAGGACCGAATAATCGATATTGATTATGTTGTCAATTTTTATGATGTCTTTTTTTCCAGACTTTTTTGATGACACATTCATAATGAGTGCGCAGGAAAAATCAGCCTTATCAAGTCCCAGAAAATGAAAAATCTGTGGACCGAAACCCGCTTTTATGTGATCAATTACAAGTCCGTTTTTGATAGTATCAACATTCAGCATTTTATTTTCTCCAGAAGCTAAATTTTTATCTTGTCAGCTTGCGATACACTGTTTTGTGAGGAACATCGTCATCGATTCCGAGTACATTCTTTCGCCATTCAACATAGTCGCTCCAGCTTCCCTCTACGAAGTGAACTTCTGAGTTATTCTCGAATGCAAGGATGTGCGTACAGATTCGGTCGAGGAAGTAGCGGTCGTGGCTGATTACCATTACTACGCCCGCAAAGTTGTTGATTGCTTCTTCGAGGGAGCGGGTCGTCGTAATGTCGAGGTCGTTCGTAGGTTCGTCGAGCATAAGGACATTTCCGGCCTCTTTGAACATCATACCCATGTTAAGGCGGTTCTTTTCACCACCAGAAAGCACGCTGATTTTTTTGTTCTGCTCGGCTGAGTTAAAGTTGAACCATGAGCAGTAAGCGTGTGCATTGATTTCGCGGACAGCTCCGTTTACAGGGCGGCCTTTTTCGTCAACCGCACCAAGTTTTACGAGGTCACTTCCGCCGGAAAGCATTTCGTAAACGGTTTTGTTCGGGTCGAGTTTGCTTCGCATCTGATCGACATAAACCAGCTTGACAGTGTCGCCAACTTTAATAGAGCCTGAATCAGGCACTTCCTTGCCCATTTTTCCGTCCGGGAGTTCGATTTCCTGACCAGCGGCACTTGCAATCATCTTGAACAATGTAGTTTTACCCGCACCGTTTGGGCCGACAATTCCCACAACTGAGCCTGCCGGAATGTGAAAGTCAAGGTTTTCAAAGAGGAGCTTGTCATCAAATGATTTTGTGAGCTTTTCTGCATCAATTACGACGCTACCCAGGCGAGGACCTGCCGGAATTGAAATCTGAGTGTCTTTAAGCTGAACACGCTTGCTTTCTTCTGCGAGCAACGCTTCGTACTTTGTGATGTGTTCCTTGTGCTTTGCCTGACGGCCTTTTGCTCCGGCGTGAATCCATTCCAGCTCTTCCTGCATCTCTCGTCGGCGTGTTGAAGCCTGTTTTTCTTCAAGGGCAAGGCGTTTTTCCTTTGCTTCAAGCCATTCTGAGTAATTTCCTTTGAACGGATAGCCTTCACCACGATCCATTTCGAGAATCCAGCCCGCAACATTATCGAGGAAGTATCGGTCGTGGGTGATTGCGATGATTGTGCCAGGATAGTCTTTAAGGTGGCGTTCAAGCCATGCGACTGTCTCTGCATCGAGGTGGTTGGTCGGCTCGTCCAAAAGCAAAATGTCCGGCTTCTGCAAAAGCAAACGGCACAAAGCGACTCGGCGGCGTTCACCACCAGAAAGCACGTCTACAACCTGATCACCTGGGGGACAGCGGAGAGCGTCCATAGCAAGCTCAAGGTTTGCGTCCAGATTCCATGCGTCTGCGGCGTCAAGTTTTTCCTGAATCTCTGCCTGGCGGGCACAAAGTTTGTCAAAATCGGCATCCGGGTCGCCAAAAGCTTCGTTTACTTTGTCGAATTCAGCCAGCAAATCTGTGATTGGCTTTACGCCCTCTTTTACGACTTCAAGGACGGTTTTTCCCGGTTCAAGATACGGTTCCTGCTCAAGGTATCCCATTGAATAGCCTGGAAGAAGTTTTGTTTCGCCAGTGTAATCTTTGTCGATCCCTGCAAAAATTTTGAAAAGTGAAGATTTACCGGCACCGTTTTCACCAATAACGCCGATTTTTGCCCCGTAATAATAAGAAATTGAAATGTCTTTAAGGACAACTTTTGTTCCATACGCGCGACTAACGCGATCCATCGTGTAAATGATTTTTTTGTCGTCGAATGTTTTAGCCATGTTTGTATTATAGCAGAATAAAAGGCCTAGTGTCGAGTTTCAAAGGATGGCAAAAAAATACACGATTTCCTTAATGCTTACTGAAAAGTCCCCCCATCTTTGTGAAGGTTTTCTCCAGATATTTTGCCTCGCCTTCGCTCAGAACCGCCCTTGAAAGAATATCCGTCCAGAATTTTTTCATGTCTTCTTTTCCGGCAAGCTTGAAGAATCCGATTTTCTGAAGGTTTTCAATTATCTCATCCGTAGTTTTGTCGAGGCGTTCGAGGGAAACAGGAGTGTATCCGGCCGAAACTTTTTTTTCTTCATCGAGATGCTTCCTAAAAATTTCGTAAGAAATAATCTGCACGGCATGAGAAAGATTCAGCGAGCCGAATTCTTCGCTTGAAGGAATCGTGACTCCCATCGTGCATTCGTCAAGCTCTTCTTCCTCAAGCCCCGTGCGTTCGTTTCCAAAGACGACGGCGATTTTCCCGTTCTCAGTAATTTCTGAGGAAGCAGCCGCAAATTCTTCAGGCAGGAGAAGTTTTCCGCGTTTTTTTCCGCGACGGCGTGTAGTTCCTGCACACAGAACACAGTCCCTGGAAGCTTCGGTAATTGAATCAAAAAACCGGGCGTTCTCCCATATACCTGCGGCGTGAATTGCAAGTATCCTGACCCGCTCCTCATCAAAATTTTCTTTTTTTCCGACAATTCTGAGATTTTTTAGTCCGTTGTTCGCCATTGCACGGCATACAGCGCCGACATTACGGCTTTCTTCAGGGCGTGAAAGAATAATTACGACATTTGAAAGATTCATAAGGGGATTATAGCATAAAGCGGAAAGAATGAAAAATGAGCGGCGGTTTTGAAGTATTTCTTTCTTTCTGATAATATTCTGATTATGACTTCTTCTTTGAAAAATAAATCCGCTCTCGTCGCCGGTGGTTCAGGCGGAATCGGGCGGGAAGTTTCGCTTGCACTTGCCCGCGCGGGCACAAACCTTACGGTACATGGTTCACAAAAAAGCGATAAAACCTGTTCTCTTGCCAGCGAAATTGCCGGTTTATGCGGTATTGCACCAAAAATCATCACGCAGAATTTACTTGAAAGTTCTTTTTCTGGTCTTGAAAACTCAGAACTTCTTGAAGCTGCCCGAAAAACCGACATTCTCTGCGTCTCGTTCGGACCTTTCGTTCAAAAACCTCTTCACGAGACAAACATTTCAGACTGGGAAAAAGTCTCTCTTTATGACTACGCGCTCCCGGGCTTTTTAGTGTCGTCCGCCCTCCCGAATATGATGAAAAATCACTTCGGAAGGATTCTCCTTTTCGGAGGAACAGGAACTTCTTACCGCACCGAATTTTCAACAAATGCAGCGTATGCCGGAGCGAAATCCGCCCTGAATGTGCTTGTATCATCAGTTGCGGCGAATTACGCTCAATACGGCATAACCTGTAACGCAATCTGTCCGGGATTTGTCGAGACAGAATACCTTTCAGAGGAACAGAAAGACGCGCTCGCTAAAAAAATGCCGGGCGGTAAGCTTATTTCAGCAGAAAATATCGCAAAAACAGCGCTTTTTCTGCTGGAAAATGCAGGAATAAACGGGGAAGTGCTCAGAATGGACGGAGGCTGGAGTCCTTTTAAATCCTGATTATCTTTGAGTGCGTCAGGACTTCGTTTCCGTCTTCAGTGATAAGCACATCGTTTTCGAGACGGACGCCGCCAAGTTCTGTGTCGTAGAGCCCCGGTTCGAGTGTGACAATCATCCCTGCCTTGAACAGGAGGTCGTCCGGATGTTTCGGTGTGACACGCGGGAACTCATGAATTTCAAGTCCGATTCCATGCCCGAGAGTGTGAGGCATAACGCGCTTTGCCTTCGCGAATACCGAGTCTGCCGTCTCTGCAGCCTTTTTAATCGGTTCGCCGGCTTTGTAGAGCGGAAGTGCTTCGGCAGCAGCCTTCTCGACCAGCGTTAAAAGTTCTTCCTGCTTTGCGTTGAGGGGGCCTTTTGCAACCGTAAGCGTTGTATCGCTCGTATATCCTTCGTAAACGACACCAAAATCAAGTATTGAAAGCCCCTGAGCCGGCCACGGAGCATTCGTGTAGCCCGGGAAAGCGTGAATTGCAAAACTTCTGGAAGGGCCTGCCGCAAGAGTGTCAAAGCCGGTTCTTTCACAGCCGCATTTTCTGAGCTCAGACTCAATCAGAAGTGCGACATCGCTTTCTTTCTGAAGCCAGTTTTCACGGATTCCGCGTTCAATCTCTGAGATAATCCAGTCACCGACGCGGCAAGCCTCACGGGTACATTCGATTTCGTATTCATCTTTTGTAGAGCGCATATCAACAACAAAATCGTGAGTGCTTTTTTCGCGGCAGAGGACATCCCAGCCTTCAAGAGCGTCAACATACTGCAAAAAAAGAGGATATGGTGTAGAAGGAGGAATCTCAACTTTAAGCCGTTTTGATTTTAATCTGAATGATTTTAAAACTTCTTTGACAGCCCTTGTGTTCCGCCGCTCATATTTATTGTACGGAATAATTTCAACGCCGACAGAGCGTTCCTTTGCAAGATTATCGTCCCACGGAATGAGGGCGCACTTTCCGTTGTTCGCAATGATAAAAAGCGCATCGCTCGGGTGGCCGGTAAAATAGCGCACAGCTGGATTCCGCCGCTCTTCACAGTCCTCAAAAACTGCCGCAGTGATTTCGTTTTCCGTCATATAAGCGAGAAGTTTTTCACGTCTCGCTGCATAGATTTTTTTTAATTCTTCATTTGTATATTGCTTCATTTTTTTTTGCCTTCCAGGGGGAGATTTTATCACAATACAGAAGAATGTAAAATCTCTTTTAGAATATTTTGACTTTACATCCTAACGAAACCGTAAAATTCTCAAATTCCATTCCCGAATCCTGCCCGGTATTATGATAAGAGTCCTGACGAACATCATTAAAAGTGTCCGCATACAAGGTACCACGGGCAACATCAAAATTAAAAAGATAATTTGTGCGAAGTGAAATATCAAAAATCTTATTCAGATAGAATTTTGCCCCGATTCCAAGCGAGAGTACATTGAAATATGAAAACTGAATCTGCCTATAGTGCTTTTTATATTTTTCCTTTGTTGCAGAATCTTGTGCTGTGTGAGAATCTACTGCATAAAAATATGAGAAGGGAGAAAGAAGAACACTGAAATCAATATTCAACCTCTTGAATGGTGAAAATTTTGTCTTGAAACCAAAGAGCGTGAAAAATGAGTGCCTGTAAAAATCGATCCCGCCGAGTTTATAAGTGACATAGCGACCTTTTTCTTCACTCCAGACAGAATATGGAAAATGAGTCGAGTCGTCATCGTACCACCAGTGATATTGTCCGTCTGAAGAATACTTTGTCCCATTTCTGGAAGTTCCTGTATACCATCCATCCGCATTTCTGCGTTCAAAAGAATCATAATAATAGCGGACATTCAGAACAGGTGAAAAAGTGAGCCATTTTGTAGTTTCAAAATCATAAGAGAGTGAAAATTTTGCCTCGTAATTTTCGACAGCTTCGTTATCCCCTGTGGAAAAAGTCGTTTTCATTGAATAATCACTCTCGTTGAGCCAGTCGGAATCTTCCATTGTGCCAGAATTCTGATCAAAAAGTGACGATGCGAAACCTGCCTCAAAATGAAGATTTTTATAAGCAGCATGGATATTCGCCCCGAAAAGAAAAATATTCCGTTCCCATTCAAGATATGAGATTTTTTTATCGCTCGGGGATGAATGATACAGAATTTCACCGAGATGCCCGGTTGAATAAGAAATTACAGGCTCAACAGAAATGTGGAAATTATTTTTATTAGAGCCCGAAGAGGAATCAAAAATCTGAGCCGGAAGAGAAGTAACAGAGAGAAGAAACAGAATTGAAACAGAAAAAAATATTCTCCAGAAGACTTTGAGCACATGTTATTTTATAATTCCGGAGAATATTTTACAAGGAAAGCACGCCCTGCGATTATTTTGCGTCGGTGTTTTTTTTCGAAAATTGCGTTGCACGGATGCAGCGCAATTTTCACTTCGAATTACTCTTCTACAACTTCGTCAGCTGCATAGTCTTTTGCAAGGTTCCATGCACCGCTGAGTGTTTTAGACGGCTGGACGTTTGCGTAAACAGCGAGAGTGTTCTGTTTTGGTTTTGCGTTGTAACCGGTAACAGATGTTTCGATTTTTGTAGTTTTAACTGGAGAGCCGGTGAAACCTGTTGCTGTTGGGTCTGAGTCATAAATATCAACATAATAAGTTCCGGCAGCATCGCTAGAATGAGCATCTTTATTAACACCATATTCTGAATTTTCAAAAATCGGATAGATGTCTACCCAGACAGTCATAGTTTTGTCAGTTGCTATTGAAGTAATGCCAGCTGATTGCCATCCACCTGTAACATCGATTTCTACAGGATCTGTTTTGGCAATTCCTGCGTCGTGTGTAGTTACTTTTGTAGATGCACCGAAGTTGTCAGCCTGCAAATCAGTTACGTTGAAGAATTTTGAGACATAGTACTGAAGACCTGATGACTGATTTCGGAAACCGACAACCATGAAATTCTGGTAGCCTTTGTCTGTGTGTCCAAGAGTTACTGAGTTATTGTTGATAGCGTCTTTTGACTGTCCTAAGTCCCAGATAAATCCCATTGCACCATTGTGAGTATTAGTAGTCTGGTCATTAAATGTGATTTTTACCAGTTCACCCATGTGTTTAAATGTTGTTGTATTCTGACAGCGGTAAAGCTCTTCCTTTGTGTTTGTGTAGTTGATAGTGTAGTTTTTTCCAGAACCAGAGATGGCTCCCTCTGTATCGTCGTCATCTTCTGTACAAGAAACAAAAGTTCCGGCCATTGCAAGTGCCGCTGCTACAGAAAAAGCAGCGAGAATTTTCTTAGAAAGTTTCATAATAAAAACCCCTCGTTTAAATGTGATAATTTTCGGTCTGGCATATGCGAGACCGGAAGCATGCTTTTTTAAGCAAAACTTCAGAATTCAGTTTAATGTATAAAATGAGACTTTTCAAGTTTTTTTTAACGAAATGTACTGCAGTTGAGTATTAAATGGGCCTTAAAATTATGATTCTTGTTTTTTCGACGCGGATGTCTTCAATCATTGCGTCCATGTACTCACGCTTCCAGATTGGGATGGTAATGAAAAAGTAAAAAATAAGAAATCTCTTGTCTATCTCTGTTGTAATATGCTCTTATGGAGGTTTTTATGGTTTACGGCTACATTCGTGTTTCTACGCTGCATCAGAATCTGGAGAATCAGCAGATTGAAATTGAGAAATTTGCTTTTTCTCAGGGAATTGTAATTGACAGATGGATTGAGGAAAAAATCAGCGGGACTAAAAATCCGGAATCGCGGAAACTCGGGAAAGTTTTGATGCGGGAATGCAAGGAGGGAGACATCGTGATTTCGACAGAGATTTCCAGGTTCGGGAGATCTTTGATAATGATAATGAATGTCCTTCAGTATTTTCTTGAGAAAAATATTCAGGTCTGGACAATAAAGGACAACTACCGTCTTGGAAACGACATACAGTCGAAAGTTCTTGCGTTTGCGTTCGGAATTTCAGCCGAAATTGAACGCCAACTGATTTCAGAACGTACAAAACTTGGTCTTGCGAGGGCAAAAATCGCAGGAAAACATATCGGGCGCATTAAGGGGCAGAAATCAAGCTATTATAAACTGTCGCCCTTTGATTCGTATGTCCGCGAGCAGGTTTTAAAAGGCCGTAGTCTTCGTGCGATTTCCATTGAACTCGGTGTTTCCTGGAAAACAGTCGAAAGATATGTGAAAAGATTTGGAATCAGAAAAAAGAAATAAATGAATTTTGCTCCACGAACGGCTTTGTAAGAACATCTGATTATCACATTTAAACGAGGGGTTAAATTTATGAAAGTTTCAAAACTCTTTAAAATCGGTGCGGTCGCACTTATGGTTTCTTCACTTTGCTTTGTGGGATGTAAAGATGAGGAAGATGATGATGAAAACGGCATGATTTCCGGCTCAAACAACAATTACACATTGTCTTATGACAACTCGGCTAGTTCTGATACAAGCCGTGGTTACGTTGCAACTAGAAACAATCATTTGGGAGCTTTGTGCACGATTACTCTTAACAAAGATTACACAAACAATGGAGCTGCAATGGGCTATATTTGGGATTTGTCATCTACAGATGCTTCTGCTTCGGCAGACGAAGTCGCTCGTGCTGTCTCTTCAAAACCAAGAAACTTCTGTATCGTAGGATTCGCTAATTTCAGTGGTACATATAAAGCTTATGTTTCACGCTATACAAATGTTTATGACATTCAGGCTAATAACTTCGGAACTGATGGAGTTGATGTAAACGGGACAAAACAGACAGCTGTTGAAACTGAATATATCAAATCTTCAGACAACAAAACTTTGACCGCTGTTGATGGTGCTTATATCATGACCGTCAATGTTTACGAAGAAAAAGACGGCGAAGGCAATACAACCGGTGGCTATGTCGTTGATATTTACAACGGCGCGGTAGCAAAAGCAGACCTTGGAACTACTGAAAAATTGACATCGTATACAATTCCAGCATCTGATCTTGGCTATGATACTGCTAAAAAAGCAACCCAGAAACAGGGAGCTGTTTATGCAAATGTCTATGCTGGCAGTAAAGTAACTGGCTCTTGGAAGTACCTCGACACATACTCAGCTGACGAAGTCGTAGAGGAGTAATTCTAAGTGAATAATCCATCCTGGATTTTTCACTTCACAACATGCGGAGGGCAATGTGTTCTCCGCTTTTTATTATCAGGAGGTTTTTATGAAAAAAATTTTCGCAGTGGCGCTGGCTGCACTTTTTGCAATTCCTTCATTTGCTTTTACTGTTAAACTTGGTGAAACTATCACTTATATTCCGGCAAAAGAGGGAAAGGTTTTTGAATCTGTCGTCACAAAAATTGCCCCTGCGGTAAACGGCTATGAAATGACACTTCTTTCAAACGGGGTTTCTTATACTTATGCCCTTTCGGAAGGTGAAGTTATTTCTGTTTACGGCAAAAAAACACCTAAAGCGAAAGAATCTACAGAAATGAGGTTCAAAGTTGTGTCTGTAAAAAACAATGAGGTGGAACTGGTTTCAGCCGCTGTTGAATCCACCACCGACGCAAAGTAACACTCGCTTTTGTCTGGCGGAGAACGCAATGTTCTCCGTCTTTTTTTTGCCCGCCGGCATTACATTCCGGTCCCTAGTTTCCGCATGAAAATCTCTGAGAAAATTTTCGGTGAATCTTTTTGTGTACAGTGCTGCAAAAATTGCCCTACGGTGAATTTTGCGTTTTGAAAATCCGTTGAAGTCAAATAAAAACTGTAGGAAAGACTTGCCGACTCCGAAAGTTTCCATTCCTTAAGATGCCGCAATTCTGCTCGAACCGAAATATTTTGACTTGAAATCCTGCGTAATTGGAGAGGAGAACATTCCCTTTTCTACGCTGCCGCTCAGATGCAACAACTCAGACAAAACTCGCTTACTACGCTGGAATTATGCCTGGAAAACACTTCACTGTAAATTTTGACTTCGGAACAACTTATGGCTCAGCAGATGAGATTGCATTTGCTGATGAGACAATCCTTGTTTCTGAGTAAAGCAGGTTTTCTATGAAAAAAATTATAGCATTAATTGTTTCTGCGATTTTTGCATTGCCGACTATACAGCCAAAAATCTTTTTTTTATGGAAGGAGTCGCACTGCCCCACAAAAAGCAACAAAGAGTCGCCCCGAGAAAAACAACAAAGATATTTGAAAAAACCGATTTTTTTTTGATTCATTTCTGCCATATTTAAATTATCGGAAAATTTAGAAACTCCTGTTAGATAACAGAATGTTAGGTATTAGAGTTTTTTTTAATGATAGTGTACAATAAAGTTCGCAATTTGGGGAAAATTAACAAGGAGACTTCTTTTGACTGCTTTACTGGTTTTAACTTTTTTATTTTTTGCCGGCAGCATTATCGGCTGGGGAATCGAGCTTTTCTGGCGGCGATTTTTTTCTAAGAATAATCCTGAAAAAAAATGGATAAACCCTGGTTTTATGACTGGACCTTATCTGCCTCTTTATTGACTGAGCCTCTGTCTGCTCTTCGCCCTTTCTTTTATCGATGTGAGTTTTGTGGAGAGTAAATGGCTTCAAAAACTCCTGCTCTTTATCCTAATGGCTTTTGCCATCACTGTTATGGAATTTATAGCGGGGCTTATCTTCA
>JAFPUF010000030.1 GCA_017395545.1 Treponema sp.
GTTTACGAAGTCCCGTTCTGTGAACGCTGCTTGTCACGAAATGTTTGAAAGCCATACTGCCAGAAAAGTTTACAATGCTGTGGTCTGCATAAACAAAACAGAATTAAAAAAATATCCTGCCGGAAAAGAATTCCTTGTTGATTTTCCGATGGGAAGAATAAGCCCGAAAGGCCAGGCTGCAAAGTGGGGAAGAGTTAGCGAAAAAAACGGCGGTCTTTCTTCCAGGACAGAATTTAAAATTCTTTCACAGGTTCAACTCCCTCTTTTTTCTAAGAACCGGAATGTGTTTCAAAAAGATTTTGTTCCAGTTCTTGTTGAGTGCCGGCCTCTTACGGGGCGTACTCATCAGATTCGCGTTCATCTTTCCTCTCTCGGTCTTCCGATTCTTGGGGATACTCTTTACGGAGGAAAGCCTTTCGAAAGAATTATGCTTCACGCAAAGAGTCTTACTTTTCCTCACCCCGTCACAAAGGAAATCATGTGCATAGAAAAAGATTTTGATTTCTAAAAAAAATAAAAAAATCTGCCTTTATCTATTGACACTTTTTCTGTTTGTCTATAATATAGAGCAATCACTTGGGGGCATAGTCCAGCTGGTAGAACACCGGACTCATATTCCGTATGTCATAGGTTCAAGTCCTATTGCCCCTAAACGTTAAACACCTAAGAGACATATTTCTTAGGTGTTTTTTTTTGACCATAAGGAGCTGATTATGTTAGAAGAACTCAAAGAACCAATCGCAACCCTCGAAGAAGATATCAAAAATGTATGGGGGCGTCTTTGACGCACCTTCAATCGACAAAAAAATTGCTGAGACTGAGAAACTAACTTTAGCTGAAGGTTTCTGGAACGATGCCGAGAAAGCGCAGAAAGTTATGAACGATCTTAAGCTTCTTAAAGGCCGGGTCGAGCCATGGCGTGAGCTTCTTCAGAAAATCGATGATATAAAAACTTTGTACGAACTCGCTGTGGATGGTGAGGACGATTCTCTCGAAGAAGAAATCCGCACGGAACTTTCAGACGCTCAGAAAAAATTTGAAGAACTCAGTATCCTTAACCTTCTTTCCGGAGAAGTCGATAAAAACGGCTGCTTCCTTACGATTCATGCTGGTGCGGGCGGAACTGAGGCCTGTGACTGGGCTTACATGCTCTCTCGAATGTACATCCGCTGGGCAGAACGACACGGCTACAAGCTTGAGACGGTCGACCTTCAGGAAGACGAGGGTGGAATCAAATCAACAACGATCCAGATTACCGGCGACTATGTTTACGGCCGCTTGAAGGGCGAAGCGGGCGTTCACCGCCTGGTGCGAATCAGTCCTTTTGATGCGAATGCCCGTCGTCATACATCTTTCAGCTCGGTTTTTATTTTCCCGATTCTTGACGACACAATCAAAGTCGATATCAGGCCGGAAGATCTGCGCGTAGACACTTACCGTTCCGGCGGAAAAGGCGGTCAGCATGTTAACAAAACTGACTCTGCGGTCCGCTTCACTCATATCCCGACTGGAATCGTAGTCCAGTGTGACAGCGAACGAAGCCAGATTATGAACCGCCAGACCTGTATGAACCTCCTGCGGGCAAAACTTTATGCTCATTACGAAGAGGAACGGGCTAAGGAAACTGCGAAATTCGGTGCCGAAAAAAAAGACATCTCATGGGGTAACCAGATCCGAAGTTATGTGTTCCAGCCATATACGATGGTAAAGGATCACCGCACAAAGTTCTCCGTCGGCGATATCCAGGCCGTAATGGACGGTGACATCGATCAGTTCATCGACAGCTTCCTTCAGGCTCAGTGGAAGGGCTTGCCGGTTGGTGGCGACGATGACGATGATGAGATTTAAATTTTAAACCACAGATTACACAGATTAAGATAAATAAGCTGCGTTGATCTGTGTTTATCTGCGTCAAAAATATGAAAAAGTCCATCTTTGCCTTGATTTTTGTTTTTCTCATTTTTCCGGTGTTCTGCGACAACTGGACTCTTGGCGTGATGGAATTTTCTTTCAAGCAGACAAAATCCCGTTCCCAGAGCTCTTCTCAGGCGGCTCAGGTTCTGCCTCAGCTTATAATCGAGCAGTTCTCAAACGAGGCGCTCAGGACAATCCCTCATAAAGAACAGCTCGACAGAAAACTCAAGGAACTTCAGACTGCGCGTCTTGCGCTTTTCCTTCAGCTTTCGAAGGAATATAAGACTCGGGACTCGCTTGTCCTGACAGAGATAAAGCCAAAAAAACTTCAGAAAGCAATAGAAACGCAGATGAAGAAAATTAAGGACATTGAGCTTCAGATTGATGAGAACCTTGAGAATGTTCAGAAGGCGATTGAGGAAGCGGCTCCGAAAATCGAGCGTGACGAGCAGATTTCAGAGGATAAGCAGAAAAAAGAATCTTCAGAGCAGAATTCCGCCGGTCAGAAAGAAAAGACGTTTTTCCCGTTCCGTCTTCCATTTCCTTTTTTTCAGCGCGATGAAGATGATAAAATCATTACCGAAAATGTAGTCCTTTACAAAAGCGATTCGACAGCTCTTTTTAAGCCGTCAGAAAAATCGCTGGAGGCCGGTTTTACTTCCTGGGATTTTGAGCAGGAAGTTGTGAGCGCAAAAATCAACGGACTGATTACGGGCGAAATCACAACTTATGGGGATTACTGCTCCGTTACGGCAAACCTCAGAATCTATCCCGGTGCCAAAGTTCTTGGAACTGTTACGGAAGTCGGACTTTTAAGTGATTTAATGCCGCTCGCTGCGAATATTGCCCGCAACCTTGATTCAAAAATCGTTAATGCCCTGCCGGTGGTTCTTGAATTTGAGATTGAGCCGAAAGGTACTGACAGGCTTGCGAAAGTAACGGTTGATGATGTCGTTTTCCCGCTTACAAAAACGGACGGAACTTTTGAGAATAAAATTATCGAAGACTCTGGCGTGCACCGTGTAAAAGTTGAGTCTCCGGGCTACGAGGATTTGACTTTTTCATACTCTTTTACAGGCGAAAATCATTTTTTCGTGCACATAAATCTGGTTCCGAAGGTTTCAGGCGTCGCAAAAATCAGACTGAAGAAATATCGTGACGGTGTTTTCCACACTTACGGTCTGAATCAGTCTTCTGTGAGTGAAGAGGAACCGGTAGCATCAGTGCAGGTCAACTCAAAAACTGTACTTGGCGTTTTCTCTGTTCCTAAGAAAAGCGGGGAA
>JAFPUF010000031.1 GCA_017395545.1 Treponema sp.
GATATACTTTTCAAAAAAGAATATCCTTTCTGCTCCTTGGAATGCCATACATTCTTGGTTATCCTTTGCTAATTAGCCTTAGCTAACTATATCATATTTTTTCTCATTTTTCAAGAGGGTGCAGCGATTTTCGGTGAAAGTTTTTAAAAATGAACCACCGGTGAAACCGGTGGTTCAGACTGCTGACAAACCCTATGTTTTGCAAGAGGCATAGGGTTGTTTTTTGCTCAGGGCAAGAAAAAAGCCATGTGTTTTACCCACAGCACATGGCGATTTTCTTCATATTTTGTGCGGCGGCGGTAAGCAAACATTGTTCTGCAACCTTGGAAAGACCACGCATTTTGCAATAGCGTAGTCCGAATAATTCTTTGGAATCGGCAAAGCTGCGCTCCACCGTTTCTTTTCTTCTCGCGTAAATCTTTTTCCCTTCCTCGGTATGTGTAAATACATAGGCCTCATCTTTGAAATCCTCCCACACATGTCTACTCAGACTTTTGGTTTTTTGCTTCTTTGTTAAGCATTGTTCCCTTCGTGGGCAGGTTGCACAACGATGATTCTTGCATTTGTATTCACGGTAACCGTTCCGATTTGTTGTTACATATTCAAGGTAGTTTCTCTCCGGACAGATATACACGTCCCATTCCTTCAGATAAACAAACTTGTATTTGCCATATTTCCCCTTTTGCTGTACACCGCGGCGTTTTCCCATCGCCGCCTGTATTCCGAGATCATGCAGCTGTCTGCAAATATTTGATACATTGTATCCGGCGTCAAGACCTACTTTCTCAACCTCAAACTTGAATTTTTCTATCTGCGCTTTCAGTCTTCCAATATACGGTTTTACGTCGTTCACATTCCCCGGTGTTACATATACGTCTGTAATGATGTTTGCTTTTGCATCTACTGTCCTGTGATCCAGATAAAAGAATCCTTTTGGTTTCCCATCCCGATGCATAAAACCGCTTTCGGGGTCTGTTGTACTCTCTTTTATTCTTTTTGTTTCTCCTGTGACACTTCCGCTTCCTGCATCGCCGTCATCGTCGAAGTAGTTTTCCTTTTCTTCTTCGTCGATTTCTTTTTGTTCGTCTCCGTTAAATTTTAACGGTTTCTTCCCATGCAGCGCACGGTCTTCATTGATTGCTTTGTTCAGATCTTTTATGTAATCCTGTGTCTCTTTCTGCACTTCCCGTTCCGTAAACTTTTTCTTGTTTGCGTTTGCTTTCAGATGTGTGCTGTCCGAATACAGCACTTTTCCTCCAACCAAGCCGTATTTCATGGCCTGGCGCACGATGTTGTCAAATATCTGTTGCGGTATATCCGTTCCGTTAAATCTTCTGAGTCGATTCTGCCAAATCACGCTTACATCCGGTATCTTATCTTCCAAATCATACCCTAAAAACCATCGGTATGCTACGTTGACCTGCACTTCTTCCACAAGTCTTCGTTCACTTCGGATTCCATACAGATATCCGATAAACAACATGCGGAACAGAATCTCCGGTTCTATCGCCGGCCGTCCGTTGTTCTCGCAATAATATGGCTTGCAGATTTCATTGATAAAACTGAAATCTATGACCTTATCTATTTTTCTCAGCAGGTGATTTCCCGGCACCAGATTCTCCACCATCACCAGTTCCATTTTCATTTGCTTCCCTTTGTTTTCTCGAATCATTTCATCACCCTTTTCTTGCCTCTATTATACCACTTCTTCCTTCCTTTTTCCACAAAAAAACAAAGTCCACTGGTTTATTGTGGACTTTGTCAGCAGTCTGAAAGTGCTGCGCACTGCGGATTCCTATGGGTACACACATAAGAAAGTGACGGCTTATGCCTACAGCAAAACCGGCGACCTGACCAAAAAAGTGTTCGTTCGTTATGATACCGACAATCGAAAAGTGCAGACCGATGTGACGGTGTATGCGCGGACGTATGACACGACCGGCATGCTGCGCAAGCTGGTCCGGACGGTCACGTCATCAGATTACGGTCAGGTGAGGCGCATCGAAAAATCCGTCTGGGCCTTTGACGGGAACGGCAATCTGACCAAAGCGGTGGTCGAAAATGAGTTTCGCATGAAATACACCTTTGCCTATGACAACGCCGGCCGGCTGATCAAAGCGATATAAGCTGACCTTGATGATGGACGCAGCGAAACAACGACCTTTGCGTATGACCGGAACGGAAACCTTGCCAAAAGCGTTTGTGTAAAGACGGATAAAAGCGGCAGCCGGGAATCGACGACCTTGACCTATGCGTATAACAGCGGCGGAACTCTGAAAAAGGTGAATGAAAAAGTTACGGAGTATGACGCCGACGATGGTGACTATGATGTGGAAGAGGGTTGCTACACTTTCAGCTATGACAAAAACGGAAATCTGCAGAAATATAGCGTGATAGAGATTGAAGACGGCGCCTTCGATGTTTGTGCCACCTGTAAGTACGCTTATAAAAAAGTCAAAGCATAACCCAAACAACAAAGCCACCGGCACTTGACCGATGGCTTCTTTATTTTATGCTTCAGCGCCTCTCCACTCTTCACTCTTCACTCTCACTCAATGTCCTTCAGCTCTTTGAGCTCTTTCTCGTCCACGCGGATCTGGTGGTCCTTGATGAGCTTGACCTCTTTGCGGTGGA
>JAFPUF010000032.1 GCA_017395545.1 Treponema sp.
CGTTTGAGCTGGACGTCTCCGATCTTTTCCGTCAGCTTGCGTTTCGTGCTTTCGATAAGTTTTTCCTGCTGGGTCAGATTTTCAGCAGTCTGATCGAGAACCTTTTCCCGTTTTAAAACGCTTCGTTCACGCTCTTTGATGTCCTCGCGGAGAGCCTGGAATTCTTCTTCCTTTTCGGCTTGAGCCGTCAGACGAATTTCCTTCGCTTCCAGCTCCGCCGCCTTGATTTGTCTTTGAGCGTCTTCTTCCGCCGCAGAAACAATGCGCTTTGCCTCGGTGGCAGCGTCTTTCTTGCGGACGTTATCCAGAATTCGAACTACAACGACAGCCAAAACAACCCCGACGATAAACGCCACGGATGCTGTTACGGCAATTTCCGTTGCAGCCATTGAGAGCAGTATAGTATTCAAAATAATCCTCGTAAAATAAATTTACGCTGGAATATTGAACTTTGAACCTATTGTGAAAACGACAAAATATAAGACGATATTATATTTGCCTGTTGCGCTCGTCTCGAACCCGGACGGGTTCAACAGCGAGATTAAGCAGCTTCTTTCCTGGGGAGAAAACGCCCCTTGCAGTACACAACATCGCCAGAATTGTTTTCAATACCGGCGAACCGCCAGACCGAGCCCCAAAGTAATACAGGTAAGCAGTTAAAAGACCTGTTCGCGTACTGCTTTGTGCGTCATGGCGACTGTACAGCATAAAAGAAGACAGCTTTGTAAACGAGAAACGATTAACAACAGTGCGTTCAAAAATCATCATCAACCGAAGAAGCCTTTCTCGAACAGTCAGCGGCGGTTTCTTTTCGGGTTGAGAGGTAATCTTACTCAACCAGGAGCCAGAAGACAATTTTCGACAAGCGCCTTCTGAGCGTCGCCTGGCTGCGTACGAGGTCTGCGCCCATAATACGGCTATTGCGCCGAAAGCGGTCAGAACTGTTACTGCAGCAAGGGAAAATGAAAACATGTTGACTGTTATTGGTTTGAGGAAAAATTCAATTCAACAATTAATTTCAGGACGAAAATCTCAGAAAATTAATCCCAAATACGAATTCGACATCCTCCGGGAAAAAGCGTCTGCGGGTTTTCCACAATTAGAACAAAAGCTCTATTCCAACTAGTAATTAAATACAATTAAAAGGAAACAAACCGGCAAGCCGTCCGTTGGTCGACGCCGTCAATTTGCTTCTGACTTGAGAAACATCTCAAGCTGTATTTATATCATACCAAATAATTGAGTTTTTGCAACCGTTTTTCTGAAAATTTTTGAAATTTTTTCAGAATTTTCACGAAAACAGGCCAGCGACTCTAAAACCGTTAAGACAATTTATCTGTTCAAAACGTCAGAAAGACGAGCAAAACATTTTCTCTTCTGATCTTTTTCCCAAAAAGGATGCCAAACTGTTTTAGTATTTAGTACGATAGACTGTCCAGTAAGTTTCTCTATTTTGACAAAAAAGAAACGAGAATTCTGAAATCGAAGACGGGTTAGAGGGAATGCGCTAAGAGTAGGGATAATTATTAATTAGCGCGAAGCGCATCCGCTAGAACCGCTTTAGCGGTTCACTTTTAATAGCCGTGGGTTTTAACCCACGGACTTAAAGAATAGCAAAATAAAAAATCAACAAATATCCATTTCTTCCCCTTCCGGCTCCGTAGGAGCCGGAAGGGGAAGAAATGTGACTGACTCGATAGGAGGGATAAAGAGAGTTTCGCCATCCGTAGACTAAAGTCGACGGTTATAGAAATGGCGTCCTTTCAGGACGCAGGGCATCGTCTCAGTTTTATCCCTTTTCGCAACCCAAGATTGGGCGTACCCGTAAGAACATAATCCGTGTACATCCAAACGATAAGAAAAAAGCGGGAGTTCCGCTAATGCGTCCCTCCCGCGATACGATATTGTATCTCGATTGCGTAATTACTAATTACTCATTACTAATTAC
>JAFPUF010000033.1 GCA_017395545.1 Treponema sp.
CCATGCTGCGACTGCCATCAAAGCGATTCCTGCCAGAAGTTGGTTTGCGGCACCGAAGAGGCCCCAAATCTGAGAAAGTGAGAGGCCGCCCAAAATACATCCGACGATTACCATGAATGCAGTTCCAACGAATGGATTTGCAAGAATCTTGCGGACAGGGCTTTTTGCGTCTTTCCATGTAGGCTCATCATCTTTAAGGAAAAGTTCTGAGAACATGAATCGGCTCAAACGAGTTGCAGAGTCCAAAGATGTGAGTGCGAATACAGAAACAGCGAGTGTAAGAAGCGCGCTGATTGTGTTGTAAACAGGAGTTCCCTTTTCGCCGAAAAGCGTTGCGATACCGGCACCAAATGCAGCAGATGGAGAACCGAATTCTTTTTTGCCCCAAGCTTCCCAAACGACACCGACAGCAATCAAAGAAATGATGCCAAGAGCAGACTCGATGAGCATTGAGCCGTAGCCGATTGCCTTTGCGTGCTTTTCGTTGTCAAGCTGCTTTGAAGAAGTTCCCGAAGCAATGAGCGAGTGGAAGCCTGAGCAGGCGCCACAGGCAACAGTGATGAACAAAGTCGGGAAAATATAGTTTGCTCCGACCTTCCAGCCGTTGAATGCAGGAATTGAGAAGCTTGTGTTTCCGCGGAATGCAGAAGTTACAATACCGACAAGAGCGATGAGCATCATTGCATAGAGCAAATATGATGAAAGATAATCGCGCGGCTGAAGCATAATCCAGACAGGAATAAGCGAAGCGATTGCGATGTAAAGACCGATGATGACAATCCATGCGTTGCGGCTGAGAGCGAGACCGACATTAAGACCAAGAACGATGATTGCAGCAATAGCGATGATGCCGATGAGAGTTGCCGGCAATGTCTTGACGCCAAACCGGTTTGTAAGAACGCCGTAAGCGATAGCAAGGAAAATGAAGAGAACAGAAATGATTGCTGTTGTCTGGTTGTTTGTGAGTCCCTGAGCCTTTGTTACGAAGCCGGTGACCATATTTCCAAGTTCATCCGGTTTTGTAAGGAATGTTCCGGCAACGACATTTACGAATGAAGCGATAACCAGAATCAAAACGAGAAGTGCGAAAATAATGAAAAGCCTCTTTGAAGTTTTGCCCATAGAGGCCTTGATGATTTCACCCACAGATTTTCCCTCATTTCGGGCAGAAGCAAAGAGAGAACCAAAGTCCTGCAAGCCGCCGAAGAAAATACCGCCGATTACACACCACAAGAAAACAGGAACCCAACCGAAAACAGCAGCCTGAATCGGGCCGTTAATCGGACCAGCACCCGCGATTGAAGAAAAGTGATGTCCCATCAAAACGGCAGGTTTTGCGGTAACATAATCAACACCGTCAGCCATTTCCTGAGCCGGTGTTTTTCGTGCAGGGTCGATTCCCCACTGCTTTGCAAGCCATGAGCCGTAGAAAACATAGCCGCAGAAAAGCAAAGCGATTGCAGCAATAATGATAAGTAATGCTGTCATTTTAGTTTTTTCCTCCTATTCGGAAAACTTTTTATATTAGCGAGCTTACGATTTTCTTGAGGTCACTTCCACGCCTGTTCGTCGCGAAGCGGCCTGTCGAAGTTTCATAAGCCAGTGCCCTGAAACTGCTCCAGCCATAAAGGCTGAATTTATATGATTTGTAAAAATTTAATTTTTTGATTGTTTTGAAGGATTCGTCTGGAATTTTTTCAGAAAGATAAATTAAAGTGACATCAGAATTACGGTGGCCAAAATACGGAGTGACCCTTGAAAGCCCCCGCTCCCACGCCATTTTCGCCAGTTCAGAGGCTTGTCCAGAAGAAAGCTCACTGTCGTCTGCTTCAGAATTATGGGGAGAATAAAAAAAGACAAATTCGTTTGAATCGATATCCGCAAGTTTTGCGGCTTTAACCAGGAAATACTGTTCGTTATGAGATTTAAAAACAGCTTCTGCAGCAAAAGGAGACTCCACATCTTCAGTCTTGATATCATAATACCTTTCAAAAGATTTAAGAATTCTTTCAAGAGCTCCGTTGCTATTCATAGTAACAACATTGTAAGAATATTCAATGTTTCGGTCAATAGAAACAGGAAGTTTATTTTAAGGGGAACACCTGAAATCTCCATTTTTTTAGTGAAGTGCTGATTAACACTTCCTTAGAGATGAACAACTTTTCTGTTGAAACTTCTTCTATAAAACATTATTCTATATGAACTATTTTAAATTTTAAGGAATCTCGCCCAGGAAGGCAGTTCCGAAACAGAAGGTACAATTATGGCAGTTGATGAAAAACTTCAGATTGTGCGTCACTCTTGCGCACATGTTATGGCAGAAGCCATCAAACATTTGTTTCCGGGAACCAAGATTGCAATCGGTCCGGCTATCGACAATGGATTTTATTATGACTTTGACTTTTCCACCGCTACCAAAAAATTGACCGAAGATGATTTTCAGGCAGTCGAAAAAGAAATGCGGAAGATTCTTGCGACTGGTGCAGAATTCGTCCGAAAGGAAGTTTCAAAAGAAGAAGCCCTCAAACTTTTCGCTGATGAGCCTTACAAAGTCGAACTTATTAAAGATCTGCCAGAAGGCGAGACAATCTCAACTTACGAGCAGGACGGCTACCTCGACCTTTGCCGTGGTCCTCATGTCGCAACAACAAAAGAAATCAACGCACAGGCTTTCAAGATTGACAAAATCGCAGGAGCTTACTGGCGTGGTGACTCAAACCGCCCGATGCTCACACGAGTTTACGCTCTCTGCTTCGAAAAACCGAACGACCTCAAAGAATATCTCACGATGCTCGCTGAGGCAGAAAAACGAGACCACCGAAAGCTCGGAACTGAGATGGACCTCTTCCATGTAGACAGCGAGAACCCGGGTCAGGTTTACTGGCACCCGAACGGATGGACAATCTACACCACAATGCAGGATTACATGCGAAAGATGGTTCGCCGAGACGGATATCAGGAAGTAAACACTCCTGCAATCATGCCGCGCAGTCTCTGGGAGCGGAGCGGTCATTGGGATCACTATCAGCGCAACATGTTCATCACTGAATCAGAAAAACGCCTGTTCGCTATCAAACCTATGAACTGTCCGGGTGCACTTGAGATTTTCAAGAGCAGGCAGCGTTCTTATAAAGACCTTCCTTTGAGACTTGCAGAATTCGGTCACGATGTCCGAAACGAGGCGAGCGGAACCTTGCACGGAGTTATGCGTGTCCGAGGATTCGTTCAGGACGACGCACACATTCTCTGTACAGAAGAGCAGGTTGGTTCAGAAGTTGCAAAATTCTGTAAGCTTCTTAAAAATGTTTACCACGACTTTGGATTTGATGACCTGGTCGTAAAATTCTCTACGATGCCGGAAGACCATGTAGGCGATTTGGCAACCTGGGAGCGTGCAGAAAAAGCCCTCGCAGACGCTTGCCACGAAGCAGGTCTTGAATACGAGATTCAGCCGGGCGAAGGCGCATTCTACGGCCCGAAACTTGAGTTCAAGCTTTATGACTGTCTGGGACGAGAATGGCAGTGCGGTACAATTCAGGCTGACTTCCAGCTTCCAAGCGCAGAACGCCTTGACGCAACATACATCGGAGCTGACAACCAGAAGCATCACCCGGTTATGCTCCACCGGGCAATTTTAGGTTCTTTCGAGCGTTTTCTGGGAATTCTCATCGAGAACTTCGCCGGAGCATTCCCGACATGGCTTGCATTCGAGCAGGCAGCAGTTGTTCCTGTAACAAACGACTTTGACGACTACGCAAAAGAAGTTAACGATGCATTGCTTGCGGCAGACATCAGAAGTAACGCTTATCTTTCAACCGACAATATGCGAAATAAAATCAAAGTGATTACGAAAGAGCACAAAACACCGTATATCCTGATTGTTGGCGAAAACGAAGCCAAAGAAAAAACAGTCACAGTCCGCTTCCGACAGTCAAGTGGCCTTGAGCAGAAGACAATGAAGCTCGAAGAATTTGTGGGCTATGTACAAGAGAAAGTAAATACACATTTTGTTGGCATATAAGACTACCCTACGAGCACAGTTCTTCGGGAGACTAGCTAAAAAACGCTTCTCCAGCATATTTTCCCCGCATTGAACGACGATGCGGGGATTTTTTATCACTCCCAGATCTGAAGTTCTTCGGATTCCTCTTTTGTTTCAATCTGAAAATGCCGTCTATTGCTCCCTGTTACTTCACCTTGTCTTAGCGGGGATTTTTTTTTATAATCTGTAACTGGAGCAAGATATTGAACGCTTTTAACGGATTACTGACAGTCTGGAATTTTATTCGCCCGGTTATTGATGTGGGAATCATGACTTTCCTGCTCTACAAGGCGTACCAAATCATCGTAAAAACAAACGCAATGCTGATTATCAAGGCCGGCATTGTCGTCGCACTCTTTTACGCGTTCGCTTTTCTTCTCAAACTTTCTACCCTTTTCTGGCTTCTTAATAAACTCGCTCCAGGTTTCGCAATCGCATTTGCAATAGTCTTCCAGCCTGAGCTCCGTAAAGTTTTCCTCAAAATCGGCCAGAACGACTTTTTTTCAATCAGAAACCGCACCCGTCACACCTATGTTGACACGGCCGTAGTCGCGGCAGAAACCCTTTCAAAACTCAAAAAAGGAATGCTCGTGGTTTTTGTGCGCCACACGCGACTCGATGACATTATGGACACAGGAACAAAGCTCAACGCAGACATTTCCTCTGCCCTGCTTGTTACGATTTTCGGACACGAAACACCGCTTCACGATGCCGCCTGTATCGTTCAGAACGGCAAAATTCTTGCGGCAGGCTGCTTCCTTCCTTTGAGCGAACAGTATGACATCAAAAAAACTTTCGGAACCCGTCACAGAGCCGCCCTTGGTCTTGCCGAGACAACAGATGCCGTGGTTCTCGTAGTCTCTGAGGAATCAGGAGCTATCAGCCTTGCTTACGATTCAAAGCTTCATTACGACTTAAAACCTGCCCAGGTCACAAAGATGCTTGAGAATCTTCTTGAAATCACTGCAAACCAGAAAACGATAGAGGACACAATCGATGAAAGTAAGGCAACTGTTTGATAAACTGATTGAAAACTGGCAGGTAAAAGCAGTCTGTTTTGTCATCTCACTTTTTTTGTACGTAATTTATCAGAATCAGAGCGTAGACACGCGCGTTTTTTCAGTTCCGCTCGGAATCGAGGCAAAAAACGGCTTTGTTTCTGTAGAGCCGTCCCCGCGCACCGTCGCAGTTTCAGCCCGCGGAAGGTCAGAGGATCTGGCACAGGTCCGCGAATCAGATTTAAAGGCATATCTCAACCTCAGTTATGTTGCCGAAGAGGGAAGTTACGATTTTCCGGTTCTCATTACTCTTTCTGACAGCGCAAGCGTCCTGAATCCTCTCGAAATAAAAGTTACTCCTGAGCGCGTGCGCCTCAAAGTCGAGGAAGAAATCACTTCCTATGTGAACATAGAACCACTTGTGAGCGGAAATCCGGCTTCCGGCTATGCTGTCAAAAAAGTCTCCGTAAGTCCTGACCAGATTGCAATTGAAGGTCCGCGCTCGATGATAGAAAAAATCACCTCCCTTAGAACGCTCAATGTTACGACAAGCGGTGCAAAGAGAAGTTTCAGTTCGAAAACAAAAGTCGAGCAGAAAGGAATTTTTATCAGGCACGAAGACCTTGAAGTTTCCGTCACTGTCGAAATCGAAGAAATGAGCGGGAAAAAGAAATTCACGAATCTTCCAGTAAATTTCAAAAACATTCCGGCAAACCTTGAGCTCAGCGCAAAAACGAGTGATGTAACGGTTACTCTTGAAGGCTCCCTCCCCGCCCTGGAATCTTTTACTCCCCCGGACAATTTCGTAGTCGCAGATGCGTCAAAAATCGAATCGGCTGGAACTCACTATATTGATTTGACTTACACTGTGCCGAAGCGATTCAAGCTTTCCGACGACTTTACAAAGAGCATTCCGGTCACTTTTACGCAAAGGAAAACTTCTGACACTTCACCTTCTGCAGCAGAAGAAAAAATCACTCTCCCGGAAGCAAAAGTTTACGAAGAAGAGGAATAATGATTTTCGGAATTGGCTGTGACATCGCAAAAGTCTCCAGATTTGAAAAATGGGTCAGGAACGGTGAGATGATTCACCGTTTTTTCAACGAGTGCGAAATCATCGAGATTGAGGATAAATCTATTCTCGAAAAACGGATTAATTTTCTTTGCGAGCATTACGCCGCACGCTTTGCCGCAAAAGAAGCGTTCGCAAAGGCTCTCGGAACCGGCTTTACAGGACTTGAACTTTCAGACTTCGGAATCAAAAATAATGAAAACGGTAAGCCGGAATTCTTTTTCGGACAAAAAACTGCCGATAATATAAAAAAGCTCTGTGGTACAAACGCAAGAGCGCAGGTTTCCATTTCACACGAAAAGGAATTTGCAGTATCATTTGTAGTTATAGAAACGGGGGATTTATGATTCGAAAATCATCTAAAACCGAAGAAGATCCAAATAAAAAACCAAAATTGTCTTACTGGTCAAAAACAAAGTGCATATGTCCGGTCTGTCAGCGGCCTTTCGAAAAAGAGGAAATGCTCACAGGAAGCGGACGAATGAATGCAGGCGATTTGACCGATGAGCTTCACAGGCTTTACATTCCGTCTCCAAAATACGGTCCGGTTTTCCCTCTTATTTATTCAGTCGGAGCATGCCCGAGATGCCACCTCGCTTTTTTCTGGAAAGACTTTGAGGATATAACGGATGCCGCTTCCATCAACGCCCTGCGTGACGATGACGAGAACCGCAAGAAGAAAGTCTCGGCAATTTTTCCGCACTACAATCTGAACCAGGAACGCAATCTTCTGGACGGAGCCGCAATGTACTATCTTGCGCTTCTTTCCTACGAAAAAGTTGATTTGGGATATGCGCCGACATTTAAAAGGGCTCTGTGCTGCCTTCGGCTTGCATGGCTCTGCAACCACCTGAACGAGACAATCCCGGGCTACAACTACGATTTCATCGCAAAAGTCTTTTACCAGAAAGCGACATTCTTTTATGAGCAGACAATCCTGAACGAGATGGATCGTACCGAAAGTTTTTCTCCTGTCAACAATTTCGGGCCTGACATCGACAAAAACTACGGCTACGACGGAATGATTTATCTGATTGGCATTCTCGAATTTAAATACGGCCAGCAGACAGATCTTCCTCTCCGCTACAAAAAACTTGACAGCGCAAAAAGAGCAATCGCGCGTGGTTTTGGTCTAGGAAAATCATCAAAAGCAAAACCGGGGCCGCTTCTCGAAAAAGCGCGAAGTCTTTATGATCAGATTTCAGATTTGCTCAAAGAAGCTAATTCAATCGACTTCGGCGATGACGATGACGAAGAATAAAAAAACACCAGGAAATAAAAACTTTGAGAAATATTTTACTGACTGTCTCATACGACGGAACTGATTTCTGCGGCTGGCAGAGACAGGATAAAAGCGACTCGGGAAAGCCTGTCCGCACGGTGCAGGGAGAAATCGAAAGAGCACTCGCAAAAATTCACAAAACCCAGGTGAACCTGACGGGAAGCGGCCGCACTGATTCCGGAGTTCATGCTTTCAGACAGGCAGCAAATTTTTATTCTCCAATCGACTCAATTCCAGTTGAAAAATATATTCCCGCAATAAACGCCTTTTTACCGCCTGACATCAGAATCATAGAATCGAAAGAAGTCCCGGAAGATTTTTCTTCAAGATTCTCGGCAACGAGCAGAACTTACCGTTATTTCATTCATACGGGCCTTCCTTTTGCAAGCGAAATGCGCTATGTCTGGCCTGTTTACCATAAGCCGGATCTCAAAATTCTAAACGAAATGTGCTCTTATCTGAAAGGCGAACTCGACTGCGCAACTTTTGCCGCCGCGGGTGACGCAAGTCTCTCAACCTGCCGCTACATTGAAAAAGCGCACTTTTTTACAGACAGCAAAAATCCAGAAGTAATTGTCTTTGAAATCACGGCGAACGCTTTCTTATGGAAGATGGTGAGAAGTCTCACAGGAACATTGATTTTCTTCGAGAAGTCAGGAAAGTCTCCCGATTATTTTAAGGAAGTTCTTGAGTCAAAAAACAGAAAAAAAGCAGGTCCAACAGCTCCTCCGACCGGCCTGTTTCTGTACGACATAAGTTTCGACGGAGAACGCCGGCATGTTTAGGGCCGTTTTCCGTCTGATTCTTAATCACTTTATCGTGATACATGAGACAATTCTTCCGTCGGCTGAGTATCCCCTGCTCGGGTTAGTCTCATCGAGGAAAGCAGTAATTCCTGAGTAGTAAGAATAATAATAAGTTCCCGGATGAAGAGGAATGTCGATTACATATTTTCCGGGCTCAGTTTCTTTCATTTCGTAAATCCAGCTGTCCCAGTTCGTAAACGTTCCTCCCAGACGGATTTTTTTTCCGCTCTCAGAGTGACATACAAAATGGGTCATTCCGTTATCAAGTTTTTCGGTAACTTCAACTTCTATTGCAGGAAGATTAATGTAAGAAAGGGCGTAATTTTCCTTTTCATTGAAAACGACATTCTTGTTCTGCGGATCGGTTGTCCACAAACCGTCAATAATCACCCGGTAACAGATTCTCGAAAGTTTTTTCGGAACTTCCGTGATGTAAAAATAAAATGAGGATGTAATTTCTCCCTCATAACCGTAATTCTTTCTGAGCTTGAAATAGTGAATTTTCCGGAATCCCTCGTAATCGAAAGCAATTCCGATAGAATTTGATGTGACCGGCGCGGTAAAAACAACGTATCCGTTAGAAATATAAGGAGAACCAACTTCCTGAATACCCGAGAGCGTCAAATCATATTCGTAAGTGTCTGGCTTAGGCTCTTCATCTTTTGCAAAGAGCGGTGAAACTGCAAAGAAAACACCGAAAACAGCCAAAAAAATCAAATTCTTTTTCATATTTTAATTATCGGAAATTCAAATATCAAATTTACACCTAATTACCTGAAATGACACGAAATATTTTTCTTTAACTTTGTATTCAAAATGCCGAAATTGAAATATAATAGAACAGGTGGGAAAAAATGCCAGGATTAAATCAGCTCAAACAATTTACTGAAGACATGCTTGCGGTTGGCGATGAGACAAAAATTCGTGCCAGCCGCGGTGAAAAAGTATCACCAATACCTCTTCCGAAAGGAATCCCTGAAGCGGACGATTCCAATGACTTTATTATTGGTCTTCCCACAAAAGAGAATAAAGAAGCTGTTGAAGCTGCCGGTGCCGCTCCTGAAGATCCTTACGCAAATGCCGACATCTCTGCGATTCTTGGCGAAAGCGGGGATGCAGACCTTGCCGCAATTTTAAATCCTGGTGTCACGGCTGATGAAGACGACCTCGCTGATTTTTTAAACGAATCCCCAAGTTTTACAGAAGATTTAGCTCCTGTTCCCGACGAATCTCCTGAGCCGGCTGAACCGCTTTCATCAGAAGAAATCAATCTGAACGAAGATATACCGGCTTCCGTTCTTGAAAACGACGGAATTCCTCCCGTAACAGAAAGTTCTGATTCCGGAAAAGAGACATCTCCTCTTTCTGATTTTGAAATGCCGTCCGATACGGGCGCTGACTCAGGCTTTGACACGTCGGCACTGGGCGATTTGGGTGACCTCGGGGATCTCGGAGACCCCGGAGATTTGGGCTCAGAACCTTCATTTGACGCACTTTCAGAAAACAGCGGGGAAGCGCCAGATCCGGGAAACTTTGACATTGACCAGATGATTTCCCCGGACACAGAAATCAGTGAAACTCCGGCTGTTCCTGAAACAGAAGAAACACCTTCAGAAACAGAGATTCCACAAACTTCTGAAGATACATTCCCTGAAACTGAGCCGGCTGCACCAGAAAACGAACTTTCTGAAACTTCAGATTCTGATACTTCTGATTCTGGAAACGACTTTCCTTCTGATGCTGCGGGAGACACAGGTTTCGACATGTCTGACCTCGGAGATCTCGGGGACCTCGGAGACCTTGGCTCAATGGGTGACCTCGGCTCAAGCGGAGATTTAGGAGACCTCGGGAATCCGGGAGACACTCCTTCATTCGGAGAAACAGAGTCTGGGGAAGGCGGAGACCTCAATCTCGGTAACTTTAATATCGACTCAATGATTTCCGGAGACGATTCTACGAGTCCGGGCGAAATTCCAGACGCTTTTGACGATGTACCAGACACATCTGAAGCGTCCCAGGAAACTCCGCAGGAAGAATTCAGTCCTTCAGATTTTGACACAACAGGAATGGACGGCGTTGACTTCGGCAAATCCTCTGCCGGCGACGAATTTCCTGCGACCGACGATGCCCTCGGTTCTGACGATGATTTTGAACTTGACTCCAGCTTTGAGATTCCGGGCTTCTCTGACACTGAGACTGCCGACATGGGAAAGAAAAAACCGCTTCTTGATACGGTTGATTTCTCAAAAGGCAAGGAAGCACGTCCCAAAAATTCCCTTACGGACGAAGAATATGTTCAGTTCAAGAAAAATCTTGCAAACTACCCTCTCAATTTAAGGATTGCAATCGAAGATTTCATTGTCCGTGATGAATTCACTGACGAAGTTGTCTTCGAGATTATTGAAAAAGTCCTCAAAAAGACTTCTGCACGACAGCTTGCGACCCAGCTTGAAAAAATTCTCGATATCTCAATCAGCATTCCTCGCGACTTTGAAAAACGCTCATTCGCTGAATATGAGGCTTACAAACAGTCTTTCCAGTATCAGCTCAAAAACCGGATTATTCCGGCTGCAATCGCAGGCCTTATCCTTGCATTTGTGTGTTTCGGACTTTTCAAGGCAGGCGAGCACTTCATTTACAAGCCTGTAATGGCGAACATTCACTACAAGCAGGGCTACACTCTTCTCGAAGCGAACGAATTCCCGCAGTCAGAGGATGAATTCAAAGAAGCAGTCAGCTACCGGCCAGTCAAAAAATGGTTCTTTAAGTATGCCCAGGGCTACAGGTTCAAAAAACAGTACGAACGTGCCGGAAACATGTACAAAAACATCCTGCGTTTCTTTGACCACGACAAACAGGCGGGCCTTGAATGGGCTCAGATGGAGCTCTATGACAGGGCGAATTACGAAAGGGCGGAAGAAATTGCCAGACGTGAAGTTCTGGACTATCACATAAACGACGCGGACGGAATTCTTCTGCTCGGAGATATTTTCCTTGAATGGGCGGAAGTCGACGAGTCTAAATACGAGCTCGCAAAACAGCAGTATCTCGACCTCATGCAACGCTACGGAAGCAACAATGTCTACCTCTCAAGAATGCTGCGCTACTATATCCGCACCGACAAACTCAGGGAAGTCCTTACATACAAGAACCTTCTCTATATTCCGGGAGCAGACAAAAAGAACCTTAAAACTCTTGAACCCGGTGACTGGACTGAACTTTCTGGCTATCTTCTCGAAAAACTTTATGGCGTTCTCTCGAAAAACGATGAGTATCTCCGTGCTTCAATTGAAGATGTCCTCGATCTTCTGAACCTCGCTATAAAAGCAGATTCCAGAAATCCTGTCGCACGCTACAATCTTGCACGCTACTATATCCACAACGGAAACATGGAGCAGGCAAAAATTGAGCTTGAGCGAAGCCTCGACCTTTTCAGCGCCCTTCAGGTACGCACGAAGAAAAACGTTTACCGCGAAATCAATGCAACACGCACTCTCGGTGAGCTTTATGCCACAAACAAGGAATACCTCAAGGCTCAGACGGTTTATACCCGTGGTATCGACCTCTACAACGAAGAGCATGCAAACTCAGACCTCGCAGGCGACGAGAACACTGGAAAACTTTTCGCTGATATGGGCGACCTTGATTACTTTATTTCCGGCGATATGGAAGATGCCCTTTACAACTACGAGATGGCGATTCAGACGAAAAATGACACGCCGTCAATCAATTACAGGGTCGGCGCAATTTACTACAACAACAAGAATTATGATAACGCGCTCTCATCGTTCCTCAAAGTTTCTGAAAAAGAGCCTCGCAACTCAAACCTTCTGCTTTCTCTCGGAAACGTTCTCTCGCTCCGCGGAGACAATTTTGCGGCAGAGAGTTATTATCAGGATCTTCTGAAACATCTCGATTCTTCAAGGGAAGCAGATAAATTCCTTCTTCCTCAGGAAGACAGCGACGATTTTGAAACTGTAGATTTGTATCTCAAGGTAAACAACAACCTCGGAGTAACGCTTCACCGTCTTGCACGACAGACCGGCGACAGCAACAAGAACGCAGAATCAATGGTACGTCTTTCGGATTCAATGAGGGCTTATGATGCGCTCACCCGAAACCCGAAGACAATGATACGTCTCGACGGAAGCAACCTTGCAGCCCAGAACTCAAAGTACATCACTCACCCGCTTCCGGATTTTGAGCCTGCAATTTACACGGACATTCCGCGCCTTCTTTCAGGAGAAAAGCCTCTTGAGTAAGTATTTCTGCTTTCAGATTGGAATTGAACTCAAAAAGCAGCTTACCTCTTTACGAAAGGAGTTTTTCAGAAAGACAATTCATATCTGCACGGCTTTTGTGCCGGCAATGCTTCATTTCGCAAGAATTCCTGCTCTGCTCTGCCTTAGTATGGCAGGAATTTTTTATGTGATTGCTGAGCAGCTGAGGACAACCGGACACGAAATACCTCTTATCTCAGATATAACCGCCGCAGCAGCCCGGAAACGCGACGAAAACAAATTCGTTCTCGGGCCGGTGACTCTCGTTCTCGGCGTACTTTCAGCAGCCCTTCTCTGGAAAGAAGTTCCTGCCGCAGCCGGTATTTATGCGCTCGCTTTCGGCGACGGACTTGCAAGCCTTGCGGGAAAAACTTTCGGAAAGATTCGTATTCCGTACACTCACGGAAAAACGGCAGAAGGGAGCCTCACCTGCTTCGCAGCGATTTTTTCATCATGCTTTTTTGTGACACAGAACTGCCAGACATCGCTGATAGCAGCCATAACAGGAGCACTTTTTGAAGTTCTTCCCCTGAAAGATTTCGACAACCTGATAATTCCGGTTCTTATCGGCGGATTAGTGACATATTTATAGGTTAAATGTCAAGTTTCATTAACTGACAACAAAAAATGTGTCCGATTCCGCAAAGGCAGGTCTCAGCCCCACATGTACATTTTGTGCAGGGTCTGAAGATATTTGAATGTGCCGTAAATAAGGCCGAACAAGCCCATAATCAGAAAAAAGAAATTGTCGCATGTTACTAAAAAGCCGTATCCGATCAGAATGACTGCCGAAGAAAATGCGAGATATTTGTGCTCAAGACTGTTCTTTTTGACTGCGCTGACAAGAAAAGATGCTGTCGACATCAGAAGCAGCATGAACCTCATTATATTGACGAGATGAATGAAACCTTCGGTGACAAGCGCCGTTGAAGTGATGATGGCCGTATTCATCGGAATAACAACTGCAAAAACTACGGAAACCGTCATCATTATGAGGTAATTTCTTTCGATGTCCTGTCTTTGGGAAGTCTCACTCAAAATAGCGGCGCATAAAAAGCTTAAGGGAGCGAGCGTGCGGCCAAAGAGCGTGACATTGCCCATAAAAATCAGGGTGTTTGAAAAAGAAAGCCACAGTCCCAGACAAATCGTAATGAAGCGTGAAATTTCAGCAAGGCAGGCAATTAAAAAACCCGAGAAGAAAATAATCTCGCTGGTCTGAGTGTTCTCGAAAAATTTAAGCAGAATATAAAAACAGGCGGGGACATACATAAGAATAAGGAGAAATGACACAAAAAGAGCCGTTACGCTTTTGGGCGTGAACGGAATTCTGTCCAGAAAAGCAGGAATTCTCAGAGCAGGCGGATTAAGAATCGTAGAATTGTGAAGTGAGACCAGAAAAATAATAAGGGCGAACAAAAGCACGGCAAGGCTTGTAAATAAAAAAATCTGAAAAAATAGATTTCTGGTTTTTAAGGTCATACGCAAATATTAAACTTAACGCAAAAACTTGTAAAGACTTCTTTTTTAAAGCCGAAAATAATAAAGAGAGCCTGTAATTTTTGTCATGACAGGCCATTGGGAGGATTTATGAAAAAGGTTGTTTTATCCGGAATTATTCTTCTTGCTTCTTCATTTTTCGCTTTTGCGGGAGATGCCGCAGCATTCGTTGATTTAGGAATCTCTCAGGACGGAAAAACATACGCTTTCGCTGAATACGGAAAAACTGACAAAAGCTATCTGGGCTATGCCGAAATCTATACAGTAGACATCGCAAAAAATGACTTCGTTGACGGCGAAGTTTTCAGGACAAATCCGGGAGCCGCAACCGTCTCAAAGGGCGGAAAAGAAGTTTTTGAGGAACTCTATTCAAAAGCCGCATGGAAACTCAGAAAATACAGTTTACAGCCGGCCAGCGCTGACAATCTCCTTTATGTGCGCGATGACCGCAAGGACGGAGAATCAGAAATCGTTTTCAAGGATTTTGAAGGCTCGACTTCAGAGCAGAGCATTTTCTATCACATTCAGCTTGTAAAGACCGTTGAAGGAACAGGTCCGGCACTGCGCTCTTCTTTCTTCATTACGATGGAAAGAAAAGATGAGGCAGGAAAAGTAATCAGCCGCCATACAGTCGGTTCTCCTGACATCAAGAGGAAGAACGTCCTCGGTTACAGAATTGACCGCATTTTCAGCGACAAAACCGGCAAAAACCTCGTTTTCGTCGTAGAAAAGACACTCCAGGATGTTAACGGAACTTCAATCCGCTACATGGTCGAAACAATCAGCCTGTAAAAGTTATGTCCCGGGAAATTGAGCTCAAAGTTCCGCTTACGGAAGAAAAGTTCTCAAAAATCCTGAATATTATCTCAGGAAAAAAAACTTCACCGGGACTGCAATTTCATTCACTCTCTCATCTCTTAAAATCAGACGAGTATTTTTCCCGCTATAAAACGCACGAAAAAAGAATTAAAAACAATGAACTCAGGGTAATTCGTATCCGCACTGAAAAAACAGTTCCCCTGATTCCGAGCGGAATTGATATCCACGGAGATACGGCTGAGTCTGGCGAAAAAGCGTGGTTCTGCATCAAAAGAAAGACAATCGAAAACGGAATTGAATTCAACAGTGAAGAAGAGACTGTCGTTGAGGATGCAGGCGTTCTGCGCTCATTTTTCGCCGCAAGCGGATTCATAAAATGGTTTGAGAAAAACAAGGATGCGTTTTCCGTGTACTGCTCTTTCACAGAGGACTCAGGACGCAAATTTGAAGCGCATCTCGAACTTGAAAAAGTGAACGGACTTCCTTATATCGAAATCGAATACACAAAAGATGATTTTGAAGCCGGAGAAGTACGAAAGAATCTGGAAAAAATCCTGACAAATCTTGGTGTCGACCCGAAAAACCGTGACTCCCGCTCATGGCCGGAGATCCTCCTGCCTGATCTGTGTTAATCAGTGTAATCTGTGGTTTAATTATCTGGGGTTTCAGGAGCTTGCCCCCAGGCGCGAGTTTTGTTTTCGATTCAGAAATAACAGAAAACAAAACATCGCTTTCCCCCTTTTTATGTTTATGTCCTACTCCTTAACGGCGCCGACTGAGACACCGCGGATGATGTTTCTTGAGAGGAAGAGGTATACAATTACTAGCGGAATAATCGCCAGGAAGATGAAAATGTAAACCTGTCCCATATCGAACTTCTGGTAATCCGCGCTTCGAAGCTGTGCAATCAGAATCGGAATTGTCTTTTTTGCCTTGCTGTTGATGACAAGGGCCGGAATGAAGTAGTTGTTCCATGAACCGACGAAAGCGAAAATCGCCTGAACTGCAATCGCAGGCTTCATAAGCGGCATGACGATTGTGTTGAAAGTTCTGAATTCAGGGCAGCCGTCAATTCGGGCAGCCTCAACAATCGAATAGGAAAGCGTTGCCGTCATCGCCTGATACATGTAGAAGAATACTACGGGCGAGGCTATCGCCGGGATGTAAAGGGCGGCAAGGGTGTCGATAAGTCCGATTTTAATAAGGAGCTGGATGAAACCAAGGGAAGAAACCTGTGTCGGAATCATCATAATCGCAAGGATTACCTTGAAAGCAGTGTTTCGTCCCTTGAAATGGTACATGTAGATTCCGTAAGCCGTCATCGCTGAGAAATAAGTACAGAGAAGAGCCGACATACATGAAACGAAAACGCTGTTGAAAAGCGCCTTAAGAACCGGGATGTTCGGGTTGCTGAAGAGCTTGCCGAGGTTCTCGAAGAAGAATGTTCCGAAAAGTGCGGAAAATCCTTTCTGAATCTGCGCATGGCTTCGCGTTGAATTTACGAGAAGAACGAAAAACGGGAAAAGTGAAGCTACTGTCAGTACAAAAAGACAGACATAGCAGAAATTTCGTTTGAAGAATCCTAATTTTATGTTTGACATTTTTTACCCCCTCATTTTTTTGTATTTTTTCATTGTCATAGTGTAGATGCTGAAACTGAATACGCTTGTGATAGCGAAGGTGATTACAGAAACAGCGCCTGCCATACCGTAGTTTTTGCTTGCAAGGTGTTTGTTCAGGTACATGATGAGGGTCATGCTCGTTCGGTTCGGGTTTCCTTCACCGTTTGTCAAAATCTGAGGAACGTCGAACATCTGGATACCACCGATAAGGCTCGTAATCAGGACGTAGATGAAAATCGGCATGAGCATTGGCATTGTGATTCTGAAGAATACTTGTAAAGGATTTGCGCCGTCAATTTTTGCAGCCTCAAAGATGCTGTCGTCAATTCCCATAATACCCGCCATGAGCATAATTGTGGTGTTTCCGTACCACATAAGGAAGTTCATGGTAGCAATAAGTCCGCGGGTCCAGTTCTCAGAACTCAAGAAGCGGATGTTCTGGTCAGCAAAGCCGAGTTTCAAAAGGATACTGTTCGCAGGTCCGTTGTCAGAAAAAATCGTGAAGAAGAGCATTGCGAAAGCCGATGCCATAATCAGGTTCGGCATGTAGATTACAGTTTTGAAAAACTGCTGTGATTTAATTCTCAGGTCGGTGCTGGTGAACCAGACCGAAAGAATAAGTGCGATTACAATCTGCGGGATAACTCCCAGAATCCAGATTATGAACGTATTTCCGATGTAACGAAGAATGTCGCTCTTGAATACAGCCGTAAAGTTAGCCAGGCCAACGAAACGAGGTCCAATCTGCGTAAGTCCGTCACGGTAATTCTCGAAAAGACTGTTCCCAAACGTTGAAATCAACGGAATGAAAGAAAAGATTATGAAAATGATAAAGAACGGTGCGATGAAAAAATATCCCCACCTGTTATAATCGAAGCCCTTTCGTTTTTTTAAGACTTTTGTTTCTTTTTCTGATTCTGCTGGCATGGCAAATTCCTTGTTTTTGAATTTCAGAAGAATTGAGCCTGCCGTACGGCAAGCCCAATGTCCGTTTTATTTGCTCAGTCTCGGATAAAGCTCAAGAACAGAGGTGTAAAAGTTGTTCCAGGCCTGATCAAGAGTGATTTTGTCATCAAAGTAGTCTTTCATTGAAGACTGAATCTTCTCAGACATACCAAGGTCGTACATTGTAATGCAGCTCTTGTCGATGCTTGTAGCAGAGTCGAGGAAGAACTTGATGTGGTTCTGGCCGCCGAGGAACGGGTTCTTATAGTCGCTGTCAGCAACTGCCTGCATTGCAGGAATATTGTTCGTGAAGTCACCAGATTTCTCTGCGATTTCTGTCATAACTTCTGCATCACAGGTAAGGGTTCTGAGGATATCGCGGATAAGCTCGATGTTGTCGCTGCCTTTTGCACCACAAATCCAGGTTCCGCCCCAAGAGAAGCCCTGAGGACCTTTACAGAATGCCCAGTCACCGTAAGAGCCGTTACCGGCTTCTTTAGGAGCGTTCTGGTCATCAAGTGAGCCAGGAGCCATGACGAAGTCGATGAACCATGCAGGTCCGAAGTAACCGAAGACTTTTCCTTTTGCGCCCATTCCCTGAGAGCTTTCCGGGCTCCAGAGTGAAGCCTTGTTGTTGTAACCCATAGCGGTATATTTTTTTGTCTGTTTAATCCATGCTTCAATCTGAGGATCAATAACGATTTTGTTGTCAACGACCCATGGTTTTGTCATGTTATCGCTGAAAGCACGGAATGCGTCGTCATAACCAGAAAGCATAAAGTAGCCCTTTTTCTTTGCCTGCTCAGCAACTTCGTCGAATTTCTCCCAGTTAGAAAGAGCCTCTCCTACTTCTTCAGGATCATCTGTCTTAAGGACATCTTTTGCGATAGATCTTCGGTAGATGAATCCGCCTGGACAAGCCTGCCATGTAAGGCCTTTGAGGTTTCCCTTGCTGTCAGTCATGACATCCTGAGTATATTTGTACTGGTCTTTGATTTCTTCTTTTGTGATTCCGATGTCGTTGATTACATCAAGAGTGAAATCAGTGTTAACATATTTGAGAGCGTAGTCAGCCTCAACAAGGAACAAGTCGACTTTCTCATCGGCAGGTGCATTTTCCTGCTGCATGAGAGCCTCGTCAAGTTTCTGCTGGTAAGCTCCGCCCTGATTCGGCGTGATGACCCAGTTTACAGTGACATCAGCAGGCAGCTTTGATTTGTAGTAAGTGTTGAATCTTCCCTGAAATTCTTCGTTCCAGACATAAATGTTAAGGACTTTTCCGCCCGCATTTTCTTCTGCAACAGCAGTTGTAGTGGCAGTTGTAGCAGCAGATTTTTTTTCGTTGCAGCCGGTAAGAGCGACAGCAGCACAGGCAAGCGCAAATGCCGTCAAAACGATTTTTTTCATACTATTTCCTCCTGTTTTTTGTATGACTTTTCTTTATAAACACTTATATTTAAATTATAGAATCGAAAAATTGCATACGCAAATTCTTTTCTTAAATCTGATTCAAGTTTTATACTGAATTCCCCAAAAAAATATCAAAAATTTTTGAAAAATGACAAAATTATCAAAAAAAGATTTTTTGTTAAAAATCCCTATATTTTTGAATGATTCCGTTATATAATACAGCGCATCGAACCAATGAGGTGGAGAATGGAGATACAGAACGAACTTTCTAAAATTGAATTCAAAAACCGTGAATACCTGATAAAACATATCTCCTACGACAGGGAAATGGCATTCTACCAGAGCATCGGCAACGGCGATATGGAGGAAATGCACAGGCTCTTTATGCCCTTCAACGTCGAGGGATTCGGAAAACTGAGCGCAAACCCACTCCGCAATTTAAAATATCATCTTATTATTACAGTCGCAATGATTACCCGATATGTAATCGAAGCCGGTCTTGAAATGGAGGCGGCCTACAATCTCTCGGACATTTACATTCAGAAGATTGATGTCTGTCAGGACGAAGAAAGCGTCCGAAAAATCCACAAGGAACTGTGCGAAGCCTATGTAAAGCGAATGCAGATCAGCAAAAAGCGCAAGCTCTACTCGAAGCCGGTCTCAAAATGCATCGATTACATCTACGACAACCTGCACGACAAAATCGCGCTCGAAGATCTTGCAGAAGTCGCATGCGTGAGCAGTTCTTACATCTCAAAGCTATTTCACAGCGAAGTCGGCACCACAATTGCCCAGTACATCCAGAAAAAGCGGGTCGAAGCGGCAAAAAACCTTCTCGTATTCTCAGAATACTCCGTGAGCGACATCTCGAATTACCTTCAGTTCAGCACCGAAAGTTATTTCATCAGCGTTTTCCGGAAAATCACGGGCGTCACGCCAAAAAAATACCGGGAAGTCCATTACCGCTCAAACCTTCCGCACGAAGCCGACGGCAGAGACTAACAGAATAAACTAATAATCGTATAAAATTAACAGAAAAACAAAGAAACCGACATATTGTATTCTGCAAAACGACAAAAATATAAAATGACAGGAGTTTCTATGGATTTTCAAAAGTTGATTCGGAAGGCTGCGGGCGAAGGTATCGTTCTTTTAAAAAACGAAGGTAATATTCTTCCTCTCAAAGAATCTGACAAAGTTTCAGTTTTCGGAAGATGTCAGATAAACTACTATAAAAGCGGCACGGGTTCCGGAGGCTCGGTTCACGTTCCTTTCAGCGTCAACCTTATCGACGGATTTGAAAATCTCAAAAGTGAAAATCACGGAGTTCCTATTCTTAACGAGACCCTCATAAAAATCTACCGGGACTGGATAAAAGACCATCCTTTTGACTCTGGCAACGGAGAATGGGCGAGCGAGCCATGGTGTCAGGTCGAAATGGAACTCACTGAAGAAACGGTCAAAAATGCAAGGGCTGTATCCGGAAAAGCAATTGTCGTCATTGGACGGACGGCCGGTGAAGATCAGGACAACAAGGCCGAAGAAGGAAGCTTTTACCTTACGAAGACCGAATACGAAAACATCAGAAAAATCTGTAAGTATTTCGAGGATGTCATCGTTGTTTTAAATGTATCGAATATTGTGGATACGCTCTGGATTTCAAACGAAGAATTTTCTAATCATATCAAAGCCCTTCTCTACTCATGGCAGGGAGGAATGCAGGGAGGAGCGGGACTCAGCGACGTTCTGTGCGGAAAAGTCTGTCCGTCAGGCCGTCTCACCGACACAATCGCCGAAACCCTTTCCGATTATCCTTCGACAAAAAATTTCGGCAGTGCAGATGATGAAATTTATGAAGAAGACATTTTTGTCGGCTACAGATATTTTTCGACATTTGACCACAAAAAAGTAATGTACCCGTTCGGATTCGGTCTTTCTTACACAACTTTTGAGCAGAAAGCAAAAAAAATCGATTTTGATGACGAGACGATAAGTCTTGAAGTCGAAGTAAAAAACACAGGAACTTTTAAGGGCGCGGATGTCGTACAGATTTATGCAGAATGTCCTCAGGGAAAACTCGGAAAACCGTCACGTATTCTGTGCGGATTTGCAAAAACAGCGGAACTTCTGCCGTCTCAGAGCGAAACCGTAAAGATTTCGTTCCCTGTCAGAAATCTTTCTTCGTACGATGACTCAGGAATCACAGGCTTTGCCCACAGTTTCGTTCTCGAAGAAGGAATCTACCCGCTTTATTTCGGAAAAGATTCCCTTCACCTTGAAAAAATATCTCTTGGAAAAGAATTTTCCGTTTCAGAAACAAGATGCCTTGAAAAATTGAGCCAGTGTGCAGCCCCGGAAAAAGAATTTTCAAGATTCAAAGCGGGAAAACTGAAAAATGACGGTCTGTTCGAATTAACTTCAGAAAAAACGCCGCTTTCAAAAATCAATTTGTCTGAAAGAATGTCCGAAAACCTCAAATCCCTGACAACGGACAAAACACCACTGAAATCAGCTCAAAAAGAAATAAAATTTTCTGATATCGTGGCAGACAAATCACTTGTTGACGCTTTTGTCTCACAACTTTCAGACACCGAGCTTATGACGATTGTCCGTGGAGAAGGAATGATGAGCCGGAAAGTCACTTCAGGTCTCGCCTCGGCTTTCGGAGGAATTTCAGAATCTCTTCACGGCCGCGGAATTCCTGCAATCGCCTGTTCGGACGGTCCTTCAGGAATCAGACGTGACAACGGAAAGGAAGCGAACCTGATTCCAATCGGAACTCTTCTCGCCTGCACATGGGATACAGAACTTGTCGAAAGTCTTTACGAAGAACTCGGAAAAGAAATGCTTTCAAAGGACATCGATATCCTTCTCGGCCCCGGCTGCAATATCCACAGAAATCCGCTGAACGGCCGTAATTTCGAATATTTTTCAGAAGACCCTCTTATCTCAGGCCTTATGGCAGCTGCCGTCTGTAAGGGACTGGCAAAAGCCGGAGCAATCGGAACAATCAAGCATTTTGCGCTCAACAATCAGGAAGAGCACAGACGAACTGAAAATTCCGTAATCTCAGAAAGGGCACTGCGAGAAATTTACCTCCGGCCTTTTGAAATTGCCGTTAAAGAAGGAAAAGCCCGGGCAGTCATGACATCTTACAATGGCGTTAACGGCCACAAATCTGCCTCAAATTTCGACCTCAACACTTCAATTCTCAGAAAAGAATGGGGCTTTACCGGAATGGTGATGACCGACTGGTGGGCTGCGATGAATGACTGCACGGAAGGCGGGGATGCGACAGGAAGAAACATGTCCCAGATGATACGCGCCCGAAACGACATCTACATGGTCGTCGTGAATGATACTGCAGAAACAGGCGGTTTCGGTGACGACCTTCCTGAAGCGTTAAAAAACGGAATAATCACCCGGGAAGAACTAAAACTGTGCGCAAAAGACATTCTTCTTTTCATAACAGAGACAAAGACTGCACATAAACCGCTTCGCCCGCTTAAAGAAGAAATTATTGTTCACAATAAACTTTCCTCAGTCCCTGAGGGAGAAAAAATCTACAAACTTCTTGAGATTGTTCCTGAAGAAAAACTGTCAGGGGATATGTACTTTGAAATTCCGGAAGACGCTTCTTATGAAGTTTTCGGCGGATTCATAAAGGACGGCGGAGACACGCTCTCCCAGTCAATTTCAAACGTCCTTATAAACGGTGAAGCACTCGGCTCTTTTGAATGCCGCAGTACAAACGGCGTTGTAATGTATTCTGTAGCGGTACAGCTGAACCTCAAAAAGGGCGTATACAAAATCAATCTTGAGCACACGAAACCCGGAATCGAGGTAAAAAGCCTTCTGGTCAGAAGAGAAGAACTGTCGCCGATTCAGTCAGGAAAATACGCTTAAAAAGAAGGGGCTCAGGCCCCTTTTCTGTACCAGACCATTGTTTTTTTTTACGGCCGTCTTCATAAAACTCATAATCGTAGAACACAGTTTCTCACTCCCCCTCTCCCATCTTGTACTCCCTCGGCGAAAGCCCGGTGTTTTTCTTGAAAATATAGCTGAAATAATGCGGGTCACTAAATCCGCACTCGTAGGCGATGTCGTAGCCTTTCATGTCTGTTTCCCGCATAAGTCGCTTGGCGTTCTCAAGGCGCACATTCGTGAGATATTCGATGAAAGTCGTCTTGCATTCCTGAGAGAAAATCGTGCTGAAATGATTCGGGCTTAGGGCGACGGCTTCGGCTACCTGCGTGAGCGTGGTGTTCTGGTCGGCGTAATGCTCTTCGATGTAGCGTTTGGCCTTTAAAATCACATCCCCATACTTTCCTGTCATTTTTGAGTCACGGTATTCCAGCGCAAACGAAAGAACCTGCTCGATTTTCTGACGGAGTCCTTTTTCATCCTGAACCGCATCGTCGATGAATTTTCTCTGCAGGATTTCTGGTTTCAGGATTTTTATGTCACCGCCGAGTTTTTCAACGAGCTTTGAGACCGCAAAAATCAAATCAACAAGAAGATAAGATGCGAAAACGCTGAACTGGCCGGGATTGTTCCTGATAAGTTCCATCGACTCATCGATAATCGCCGAGATGTCGTTTTTGCCCGCATACTTTAGTCTGTCAACGAGCGGGTCATTTTCCTTTAAATCAAGAATCCCAGACTCCGCTTCCGCCCCCACATTCTGCTCCAAGTCCTCCGAGCTGATGATACGGTTTTTCTCGTCTTTTCCGCCCATCGAGAGAATCTTCTTTGCGTCATCATAAGAATTGTTCAGCTCAGAAAGATGCTCGACCGTCTTTCCGATTGCCGTGAGAACCATGCAGTCCTCGTTCTTCGTAGCGATATGTGCGATTGTCTCAGCCGCATGGAAAACGCTCTCGTCAAGTTCTTCCCTGTCGCTCCCCTTGAAAATACAGACCAGAATATTCGAATGATGGAAAAAACATTCCGCCTGCTCCCAGTCCGCCGAATACGAATTAAGAAGTGAACACGCTTCTTCCTGATTCTGAATATTGTCGGTTCGGCTTTTGATTCTGCTTATCAAAACCTTGTAAAAGCGGGAAATCAGGTCCAGCCCGAGTTCCTGTGATTTTTGCATCACATCGCTCATGTTTTCCGCGCCATGCACGAGATTGTTCAAAAATTCCTTTTTCTTGAGGGTCTCAGTCGATTTCAGTTCTTCTTTGAGCCGCGAAATGTCCGAAAGCTGCTTGCGCTCCTTGTCGATTTGGCTCGCTGTCTTCTGAAGGCTTTTTAAAAGTTCGTCGGGCGTGAAAGGCTTTAAAAGATAGTCCTCGATTCCGATTGAAATCGCCCGTTTTGCGTAGTCAAACTCGTCGTGCCCTGAAAGAATGATGATTTTTATCCACGGCTGAATCTTTTTTATCGCCTGTGAAAGCTGCAAACCGTCCATAAAGGGCATTTTTATGTCAGTAATCAAGATGTCCGGCTTAACCTCGTGAAGCATCGAAAGCGCAATCTCACCGTCCCCAGCCTCGCCCGCAAACACAAAGCCCGAGCTTTCCCAGTCAATCTTGGAACGGATACCTTCGAGAACAATCGGCTCATCATCAACAACAAATACGCTATACATTTTCGCCCCCTCACTCAAATCCACCCGGCACCACAAAAGAAATCTCACTTCCCTTGCCCGGCTCTGACTCAATCACAAGACCTTCCGTCTCTTCTCCGTAATAGAGCTTTAGTTTTTTGTTCACATTGTAAAGTCCATAAACAGAATTCAGTTTTTCTGAAATCGTAAGCGAAAGCTCCAGCCTTACTTCTGCAAGTCTCTCAGGCGTAAAACCCGCTCCATTATCCTTTACCGAAAAACGGATTTTTGTGCGCTCTTCGTCGGCATATTTTACGCTCACCGAAAGTTCCCCTCGCCCACGCTTGTTTTTGATTCCGTGATAGATTGCGTTCTCCACGAGCGGTTGAAGGACAAGTTTTATCATCTTTTGTGGCAGAAGATTCTCGTCAGCTTCGATTTTGTAATTCAGGATGTCGGCGTAACGGATTTTTTGAATCGTCAGGTAATTTTTGATATGGTCAAGCTCCTGCCCGATTGTAATCCATTCATGCCCGCGGCTTAAGGAAATCCGAAGGAAGTCAGAGAAAGCCTTGGTAATCCGAACGACCTCGTCAGTCTTTTCTTCTTCGGCAAGCCAGACAATCGTATCAAAAGTATTGTAAAGGAAGTGAGGCGTAATCTGAGCCTGCAAAGCCTTCATCTCAGCCTTCTGAAAATTCTTCTGTTCCTCTAAAATTGCTCCTGAAAGAGTAAGAAAACTTTTCGCTGAAATCAGAAGGGCGGCCACAGTAATCAGAAACTGGATCACGGTGAACACAATCGAAGTATTTTTGATTGAGCGGTTCGTCTTGTATGCCGATTCGCTTTCCGTAACGATAAAATCCTGCATAATGTCCGAAAAAAGCTCTGCAATCGTGCGGATTTCGTCAAGGCCAGCCTCGTTCTCGCTCACCGAACTTCCGAATCCCATCTGGGCGATAAGCATGTGAATGTTCCTTAAAAGAGTTGCGCTGGCACGGGTTGCGACCTCAAGCTTGTCACGGCTCTCCCTGCTTTTCGTGTTTTTGAGCATTTCTTCGAGTCTGAGGGTGATTTCGTTCATCATCTCATACTGAAGTCCGTCTGAGATTTCTTTTTTTCCGCAGATTATGTTCCAGAGTTCTTCGGGAATGTCATTTTTGGCGATGCTGTTGATTCTGTTTGCGCTGCTGACATTCGAAATGATTTTGTTGTACCGCTGAGTCTGTACCTGAGATACGAGAATTGAGAAAATCGAAGGAATCAGCGTAATTGAAAGAAGTACGATGTAAGTTTTTTTGATGGCTTTCCGAAGGCTGTTGTTTTTCACTTAGTAACCCCGCAGCTCGTATTTTGAAAAATCATCGTATTCGCAGAAAACTTTTTCTTTGTTGTATGTGATTTTTGGCACAGGCTTTCCCTGTGCGACCTGTTTTACAAGGTTCATGAGCATTTCGCCGAGATTCGGGTTGCACTCGACCACGCAGTTCAGTTTTCCAGCCACAAGAGCGTCTATTGATTTCTGCTCAGCATCGATACTGATGATGATTGTGTCCGCCGGGTTGATTCCGTAGTTCGCAAAAGAATCAAGGAGCCCCAGCGTCATCGAATCGTTGTGGGAATAAATTGCGTCGATTGGCTTTCCGTCAAAATAAAGGGTGTCATTTTTGAAATTACCTGAGTCACGGGCTTTCTGAATCAGATTTTCGGCAATTTCCTTTCCCCGTGAGCGCAAAAAGTCACCGTTCTCAGAATGAATTATTTTGAATTTCCTGTTCGCCTTAAGGATTTCACGGAAGCCCTTTGCTCGCCCCTTCACAACAGAGGAATTTTCAGTTCCCGAAATCTCAAGAATATTAATTCTACCCTCTTCGTCAGCACATTTTTCAAGAAGGAATTTCCCGGCTTTCTCGCCCTCTTCAAAAGCATTCTCTCCCAAAAATCCCGCATAAAGTGACTTGTCGGCATTTATCTGCCTGTCAACGATGATTACAGGAATGCCAGCCGTTTTCGCCTCACGAAGAACATTGTCCCAGCCGTCCTCAACAATCGGCACAAAGGCAATCACATCGACCTGATAAATTATGAACGAGCGGATTGCCTTGAGCTGATTTTCCTGCTTCTGCTGTGCATCATCAAAAAGAATCTGGATTCCGTTCGCTTCGGCAGCTTCAAAAATTGACTGTGTGTTCCTCGTCCGCCATGCGCTTTCCGAGCCAATCTGAGAGAATCCCAGAATAAGTCGTTTCTGAGATTTTTCGGAAGATTTTCCATTGAGACTAAGAAAAAGGAAGGAGAAAAAAAACGAGAGTGCGATGACGACAGGAACGCAGACAGAAACTGCGAGAGTGATTTTTGTACGGAATTTCATTTTTTTATATAAATTCAATTCTATGAGTGAAATTTTGTTAAGTCAAGTTTTTCTAAGGAATGTTTTTTATAACGCATTTATCCCGACATAGGCAGAATCAGCCCTGTATGAAGCAGGTGTCTTTCCCGTAAACTGACGGAACACCTCGAAAAACTGACGTCTGCTTCCGAATCCACAGTCTCTGGCAACTTCTTCAATAGTGTCGTTATTTTCACACAGGCGGGAACAGGCAAGCTCCACACGGCGACGGGAAATATACTGTCCCAAAGGCACATTCATCGATTCTTTAAAAGCACGCCCCAGATAATCTGCGTTCAGTCCCAGCTGGTCAGCTAAGAATTTTACCGAGGCATTAGGGTTACTAAGTTCGTCTTCAAGGCTTTCAAGGATTTTTTTTACAAGGGGATTTGATTTTCCTTCTGACTGACTTGCCAAAGTCTTTTCCACAAACTGTCTTCCAAGCTCCAGAAGAATCCTCTCAACGGCATTATTATACGCAAGCGGAGAATCACCACCCGAAGCAAAAAGCCCCAGCGCCTCACCACACAAATTCCCGACCATATCAAACCTCTCGATTTCCATTGACTGCGGAAGGATGATGCCGTTTTTAAGCATATCAAGTCGGGAATCCGCACTCGAAAAAATCAAATCAAGTTCTTTATCACAAAGTTTTTTTGGCAGGAAAATCCGCATCTCATCATCAAGATGCACACCCTGATAAAAATGAAACCACCAGTAAGAAAGAGGTTTTTCTGCCCGTTCAAGCCCCCGATGAATATGTCCTGCTGGCAAAAGAAGCATTTTCCCTTCAGAAATCTCAAATGGAAGCCCATTATCCTCGATGAGAGCATGCCCCTTTTTCCCAATCAGAAGAACGCTCTCAGTTTCCAGGCAGCGGCGGATATGAGTCCACCCCGGATTAAGCATGGCAAGTCCGCAAACAGGCGACAAGGTTGAGTCCACTCGCCGAAGGTGATAATAAGGCATATTCTATCTCCAAAAGTCGGAATTCCGCACTCTTCCTCAATTTTATGTAACTACCGGGATTTCTTCAAGGGTTTATAATTGAAGCATGAAAAAACTTCTTTCAATTTTCGCCATTTTTATCTCAGGAGTCACGATGATGAACGCTACGAACACCGCATTTACAAAAACTCATCTCACAGACGGAACTCTGTTTTCAGATTCTCAAAAACTTGGTCTGAAATATGTCCTCGATTACAATCCAGACAGGATGCTCGCACCCGCTTACACGGCTCTCGGAAAAACGCCGAAAGCACAGAATTACGGCGGCTGGGAAAGCCGGCAGATTCAGGGGCACATGCTCGGGCACTATCTTTCGGCGCTGGCAGGCTTTTTCTATCAGACAGGCTCAAAAGAAGCAAAGGAAAAACTCGATTATACGGTAGACTGCATTAAAAACCTTCAGAGGGAAGACGGATATTTCGCAGGAATTCCTTCGGTTCCATTTGACGCAGTATTTTCTTCAAGCGGAAGTTTCAATGTAGACAGGTTTTCGCTCGCCAACTGGTGGGTTCCGTGGTACTCAGTTCACAAAATCTACGCAGGCCTTATCGACGCTTACTCTTTCGCAGGAAACGAAGACGCTCTCAAAATCGTCACGAAAATGGCAGACTGGGCAATCGCTGGCACTTCAAAAATGAGTGATTCCGAAATTCAGAAAATGCTTACCTGTGAGCACGGCGGAATGTGCAAGGTCTTTGCCGACCTTTACGCAATCACCAAAAACGAAAAATACCTCAAAGAAGCCGAACGATGGATTCACAAAGAAGTAATTTCACCGGCGATGAAACAGCAGGACAAATTGCAGGGCTACCATGCAAACACACAGATTCCGAAATTTCTCGGAATAGCAAGACTTTACGAGCTTACAGGAAAGCCGGAATATCGCACTGCGGCAGAATTTTTCTTCGACACGGTGACAAAAAGGCGAAGCTACGCAATCGGCGGAAACTCAAAAGGAGAGCATTTCGGGCGTGAATACGACGAGAGTCTTGAGCGAGACACATGCGAGACCTGCAACACCTACAATATGCTGGAACTTGCCGAACATATTTTTGCATGGAACAAAGACTCAGAAATCGCTGATTTTTATGAGAATGCACTTTACAACCATATTCTGGCCTCTCAGGACCCGAAAACAGGAGCGAAAACTTATTTTGTCTCGATGCAGAACGGCTTTCACAAAGTTTACTGCACTCACGACAACGCGATGTGGTGCTGCACAGGAACAGGTCTCGAAAATCCCGAACGCTACAACCGATTTATCGCAAACGAGTTTGACGGAACTCTTTACATCAACCTTTTCATTCCTTCGGAAATCACGACACAAGACGGCTGGAAACTCAAAATCGACACGAACTTTCCTTACGAAGAAAAGGCAAGGATCACGGTTCTTCAAAAAGGAGCAAAAACAAAATCGCTCAAAGCTCGTACTCCCGCATGGTGCAAGGCTTTCTATGATGAAAATAAACTCACAAAAGGAAACGACGGCTATGCAGATTTCGGCAATCTTTCACAAGATACAAAAATCGAAATCAGTCTTCCAATGGTGCTTTCAATTCGCCGTGCCCTCGACCGCTCAGGAAATTTCAGCATAAAATACGGCCCTCTCGTTCTTGCGGCCGACCTCGGAACCAAAAACATGCCCCAGGACATAGTTGACGACCACTTAATTTACATGCAGAGCGGAAAAAACGAAAAAGTCGAAGTCATCACGGCAGATTTAAAAAATCCTGCGCATTGGATAAGCCGAACTGATAAAAACACTCTCACCTTCACCACCGCAAAAACTGCGAACGAAAAGGGCATTTCCTACACGCTCAGGCCTTTCTTTGACATTCATCATGTCCGCTATGCCACTTATTTCTCATCAATAAACGAAGCGGAGAACAAGCGCACAAAAGCCTTTGAAAAAATCACCATAGACTTCATCGAACCCGGCCGACAGCAGAGCGAAGTCGAGCACAAATTCAAGACGGAGAAAACTTCAATCGGATATATAGACAATGTTGATCGAAACTGTCGTATTTTCGACACTGAAGAAAGTTTTATCCAATACAAAGCGAAATTCGATGCGACAAAGCAGAACAAAATCATCCTAACAGTCTACGGAAAAGACAAAGGAAATCTCACAGTAAATTACGGAAGCGAACTCTTACAAACAATTCAACTCAAAGGAGATGGTGGTGACGACCTAGTTGACATCAGCGTGGAAGTGCCGAAAAAGCTCGTCAAGGCAAAGCAGAAAAGCGTAAGAATCGTTCGGGAAGATATTTTGATAAAAGGAAGTAAGGGCGCAAGGATTCTTGAAATAAGGGTTACAAAGTGATTTCTTCAATCATCAGCTTGCTTCTGCCGTCGTCTTTTCTGTCGTAAGCGTGGTAAACGAGGTAGATTTTTCCGTCATCGTCTTTGAAAACGGAGTTATGACCGGGGCCTGCCCAGCGCTCAAAACTGAATGAGTCCCGCACTGTCGTGCCACCGCCCCAACGCATGTCAATTCCGTCTTCATCAAGATATGGACCTGTGATTTTTTCGGCTACACCAAGCACGATATGATAAGAGCTTGCAACGCCACGGCAGCAAAAATCATGTGAAGCAAAAAGATAGTATTTTCCGTTGTGCGGGAAGATAAAACCACCTTCAACAGGATTTGGATCGGGCTGACTTTCGCCCTCTTTTTGCCTTGAAGCAATGAAAATCGGTTCGACAGCTTTGCCATCCGCACCTGAACGAACGAATCCGTTATCATCAAGCGCAAACATTAAAAGCCCGCCCCAGAATGAGCCGAGCAAAAGCCAATCGCTACCGTTTTCATCTGCACAGACGGCAGGATCAATCGCATTAAAGTTATTTCCCTCTCCAGAAGAAACAACTTTTCCCTGGTCCCGCCATTCGTAATCTCTGGAAGCAGGATCAAGCGTTTTATTACAGGCAAGGCCAATCACGGAAGTATTCTTTCCGAAAGTGCTCACTGCGTAATAAAGCCGCCATTCCCCGTTCCGATAAACAATCTCCGGTGCCCAGAAGTCTTTCCCGTCCGATTCAGGAACGAACTCAAACACCCAGTCAGGAAGCTTTTCAAAAACCTTCCCGCCATATTTCCATGAGAGCAAATCAGAAGATGTATAAAAATACCCGTGTGTCGAAAAGCAGTAGTAGACGCCGCCTTCCTTCACAATAACAGGGTCGTGTGCCGGAACATCGGCGGTCAAGTTCAAAAGCGCCATATTATTTTAGACCACTGAGAGCAACAGATGCGATAATCTGCCGCTGGAAAATAATGAATACGATGATAATAGGCAGAAGCGAAATAACGCTTGCCGTAAGCAAAAGCGGATAGTCCGTGTTGATTGCATACATTGCGTTCAGCCGGCTTATCATAACCTGAACCGTAAGCAATGCGTCATCGTGAAGATAAATGCTCGGAGCAAAGTAATCGTTCCAGGCGCCCATGAACCACAGGATTCCCTGAGCCGCAATGGCCGGCTTTGCGTTCGGAAGCATAATCTGAAGGAAAATACGGAAATATCCTGCACCATCAATTCGCGCACTCTCAATCACCGAGGTCGGGATACCGCTCATATACTGACGCAGGAAGAAAATCATGCCAACATTTCCCAGCATTCCCGGAATAATCAGCGGGAGCCATGTGTTTACCCAGCCGATTCGGGCATAGATGATAAACTGAGGAATCATGATTACCGAGAAAGGAATCATCATCGTGGCAAGCTCTGCCAAAAATAGCTTTGCCTTGCCGGGGAAACGCAACTTTGAATAACTGAAAGCCGCAAGAGAAGACACGAATGTGCCGACCACGATTGTGCTTACAGAAATGATAATTGAATTCAGGATACCCCGCTGTAATGCAGGCTCCATCTGCCAGACTCTTTTGAAATAGTTAGCCCACTGAGGATTAGCGGGCATTGCAAGTGAAAGCTGCGTTGTCAAAAACTGTCCGGGAGTTTTTAGCGAAGACTCAAACATCCAGACGAGCGGAATAATCATAATTATCGCACCTGAAAACAGAAAGAAGTAGATAAGACTGTCCGCTCTTCTTGAATGCAAAGGAGCCGGGCGCTGCTTATTCTTATATTTTGTCAAATCACTTTTTGAATCAGACATCTCTTTTCTCCTATTCCAGATAATTTTCGCTGGCCGGGTTCATCTTGAACTGAATTGCTGTAACAGCAAAGATGATAAGCGCAAGAACCCATGCCGCAGCGCACGCGAAACCTTTTTCATCAGCACCGAAAGCATGCTGCCAGATGTAAAATACGATTGTCGCAGAACTGTAATCAGGACCACCATCCGGGGTCATTATCTGAGGTTCTACAATCATCTGTGATCCGCCGATTATTCCCGTAACAACGATATAGAATGTGATTGGCTGCATGAGCGGCCAGGTAATCTTCCGGAAAATCATCCATCGGCTTGCTCCGTCAATTACGGCAGCCTCATAGTAACTGCGAGGCATATTCTGCAGGGCCCCCAGGTACAAGAGTGCCGTTCCTCCGACACCACGCCAGACGCACATAATCATAATCGAAGGTTTGACAGTATGTGCATTCTGAAGCCAGTTCGGAAGATGCTCTTTCGGAATGCCGATTGCCGCAAGAACCTGATTCAAAAGACCGTAATCTCCGTTATAAAGCCAGCCCCACAAAAGCGCGACAGCAACAATCGAAGAAACAACCGGAATATAATAGATGACCCGGAAAATTTTTACGCCTGGCAAACCGCTGTTAAAGGACAGGGCAAGGGCAAATGCCCACACAAGGCCGATAGGAATTCCTATCATGTACCAGAACGTATTCCAGAGAGCCTTCCAGAACTGAATGTCCGTGAAAAGCTCCTTGTAGTTATCAATTCCACAGAAGAACCACGAGCGGGATTCCGCGTCCATACTGAACAGCTGAGTGAGGTCTGTCATCGAATCCCATCTGGTGAAACTTGCGAAAATCGAAAAGAGAAATGGACCGGATGTAAACAGGACAAACCCGATGACCGGCGGCAATACAAAAAGCAGACCGCAAATCGCCTCATCATTCCATCTTCTCTTTTTCTTTTTTTTCGCCGCTGTCGTTTTATTTGCGGAAATCGTCTCTGCCATAAAACGCTCCTAAAAACTTATTTTTTGTTGCGGGCAGCACTCTGCTTAGCGCGCTGCAAGGCCTTGTCGAGTTCCCGCTGCATCTGCGGCTGAATCTTGGTGCAGTATTCTTTTGCAGAAATCTTGCCGTCAAGGACACGCTGAATACCCATATAGAATTTGTCATACCATACGCTGTTGTATGTATAGTCTGAAGGCCACGGACGACCGGTCTTTGAAATGATGTTGATGTACTCCTGACGGTTTGCAGGTTTTCCTGGTTTTGAAGTGTATCGGCTTGCAAGAGACTTGAGGTTAGGAATCTGCAGGTCCATGTCAGAATACATTTTGTTTGCTTCTTCATCAGCAGAAAGGTACAAAGCAAGCTCTGCGGCAAGCTGTGGATTTTTTGAAGTTGCTGCAACCGCATAGCCGACCCCGCCGCGATAAGTTGCCGTCTGATTTGCAGAAGTGTGAACCGGCCACGGAATCAAGTCATATTCAAATTTGATAACTTCAGGGTCGTTGAATTTTGCCAGATCCCACGGACCTGCCGGGAAGAAAGCAAGTTCGCCCTTAATCCATCGCTGGTAAGTATCGAGTGACTGAGCCTGTGTCGCAGTCGGTGTTACAGGTCGGAATTTTGAAAGACCTTCGACAGGATACTGACTGTTACCGAGAGTCATGTTTGCCCAGTACTGCAGGGCCTCAACGAATTTCGGGTCGTTTACAGTGACTTTTGTATGAGTCGGGTCAAGAAAGTCAGCGCCGTTACCCCAGACGAACTGAATGAAAGCCCAGTGAATGTTAAGGCCGGTACCGAAGACATCGTTCTGACCGTCGCCGTTATTGTCTCGTGTAAGTTTTTCACAGACATCGATGAATTCCTGCCAGGTGTAAGGCTTGTCCTTATCCGGAAGCGGAACACCGTATTTCTGGAACAAAGTTTTATTGTAAGCAAGGGCGAAAGGACCGAAATCTTTAGGCAAAGCCCAGATTGCGCTTCCTTTCCCAAGTTCTTTTCCGTCGTAGCGGTAAGTGTCAACGGCGCTCTCGTACAAATCGTCAAAATTAGCGCCTTTTACACCTTTTACATAAGGAGAAAGATCAAGGACCTTTTTGTTGTCAACATACTGTCGGACTCCGCCAGGCCCGAGGTAGAATACATCAGGCAGGTTGTTAGCAGCAAGCTGAGCCTGAATCTTCGCATCGTACTCATTTTGTGTTGAAGAAATGAATTTTACTTTCGTTCCCTTGTGGGTCTGCTCAAAGCGGGCAATGACCTTATCAAGAATCGCCTTTTCCTGCGGCTGGGCATAAATCATAAGCGTAAGCTCTTCGCTGAATGCCGCAGAAATACACATTACAGCTCCGGCCAGTGCCATAAGTATTTTTTTCATACTTTCCTCCTTTTTTGAATGCGTAATTTTTATACGCTTTTTTTTCTTTTAATTAAATTGTAAGTCCTAAATTTTTATCTGTCAAGAATTTTTGATATAAATCAATTTTTTCTGATATAAAAATTATTTTTCACGTTTGTTTCCCCAGAAATATTCGCCTGTCTTTTCACCGTCAAAAGCCGTGAAAGTGATTGTCTTCCGGCTCTTTCCTTTTTTTCGTGCCCAGTCAACGGCCCTGAGGGCATAGCCTCTGAAAGTACCGGCTCCATCAAGCGAAACCGTGAAGGTATAGCCGTCTCCAAAAAGAGCCCAGGTTCCGGAATATGCTCCGCTCACCTTTCCGTCCGCACTGAGAGAAATCATTTTTGACTCCGTTGGAATACCGTCAGCAGCAACGACAGTAACAGGGTCGCTCTGACCGAAAGGCTTGTAGTCCTTTGTATCAGTTCCCCGGACAGTAAGAACCGCATCGTAATTTCCGGCGATGTCACCAGCATTAAGGAGCTCTAATTTCTCGGTAAAGTTTTTGTCCTCGTAATATTCATTCTGATTAAGAACCGGCCAGCCGTCATCAGTGAAGAAAAGCTGATGAACCTGAAGGAAGAAATAATAGCCGGGCAAGAAATTTGTGCGTGCGTGACATGCAAACAGGATTTTGCCGTCATTTGAGCGTAAAATGCTCTGACCGCCCTGGCATCGGAAGTTGAATTCTTTTTCAAGGGAATGAGAGCCGATGATTTTGCTTCCGATTTCGTGATAATTACTGGCAGTCATTGCATCGAGATACATGCTTCTTCCGCTTCCGTCAAGATAAGGGCCCGTGACTTCTTTTGAGCGTCCGACTCCGACACGGTAATCCCAGTCAAGGCTTCCCCATTGAGACGAAGCAGTAATAGTATCCGTTTTCGCTGTTGTAGATGACCTGAGCTCCCTCGTAAGCAGCACCATACCCGCCGGCAATCGCAGTTCCGAATGCACCGGGAACAGTGTCTGCAGGCGCATCAATCTCACTTCCGTCAGCAGGATTCACAGGTTTTAGCGAGAGAGAATCAACATACATGAGGGCAATTCCGCCCTTCCATGAGCCGTAAGTCAAGCCCCAGCATTTTCTTCCTTTGATTGTGTACTCGACATTTTTTCCTGTTGCGACATCTGTGACAAATTCCGGGTCAATTCCGCCGAAACCGTAAGCCCAGCCGCCGGCAGTATCTGCTTCGGAAGCTGTGTGTGTGTCATAATTCGCAAGATTGTTGCAGTATTGTTCTGAGATGCTCTTGTCGTCGCTGTCCCAGGTACGATCATACCATGTGTAGCGGACAATATTTGACTGCCTGTAAGAAACACCGAGTTTTTTAAGGACCTCAGCGATTTTCGGGTCTTTTGAAGCAGCCTGAGCCGCCGGCCAGAAAGGACCTGTCGGGCTTGAAGATATCGTGAGGGCAATCGCTGCATCCGGATTTCCAGGCGAACGACTGTCGGTGATGATTCCATGTATGAGATAGTAAAGGCCATTCTGTTTGATTACGGTCGGTGCCCAGGTTGAAGCCTGTGCCATATTGAAGTTAACCCATTTGAGCCAGTCTTTGTCCCATTTCCGCTGAATCGCAGATTTAGGAAGGCTCTGCCAGTGAACAAGATCCTTTGAAGTACGAATCTGAAGGCCTTTCTGCCCCGCTCCGCCGATAGCGGCATCGGTCGAATAAACATAGTAAGTTCCGTCATCGTCCTGGAAGAGTTTCGGGTCATGGCAGTTGAGAGGGCCCCATACATCCTGAGAGCCGTTGAAGGCATTTGCATTCGCATATTTTGTAAGAACAGCCTTGTCTACATCATTTTTTGCGGCATACCCCGCAGAAAGAACTGAACAGACAAAAAGCGCGGAAAGCCCTGTCCGTATAACTTTATTCATTTTTCCTCCTGTTTTTGTATCTCGATAAAAGTTGATATGTTTTAAGTTTTATTGATATATATCAGTATAACACACCTTCAAAATAATGAAAGAAAAATTTTGATAAATATCAGGAATTTTTAGAATAAAAAGGCCTGACTTGTGCTATACTACAGGCAAAAAGAGGATTTACCATGAAAAAATCAATTTTAATTCTTCTGGGAACAATTCCATTCTTATATGGCTGTGCTTCAACTCCACAGAATTTAAAAGAATTTTCTCCGGTCGCAGTTATGACCGTTTACTCAAACCAGAGCGTCCCCTGGTACAACGAAAAGACCGGTAAAGAAAGCGTTGAAGACGGAATTCTCAGCGGTGCCGTAAACCGGCTTATAAATAAAGAAAATCCGGAATATGAAGAACGCCAAGAGCGCATAAATTACGCTGGAAGGCTTCTCTCAGAAAAAATGCGGGAGGCCGGGCTCGAAGTAATCGACCCCGCCACAAACAAAGACTGCTCAGCCTACAGAAATGCAGGAAGCAGCTTTGCGGATTATCTCGGGAATACCGTTCCGGCAGAAGGCTACGAGGCATTTACCTCTTCAAACGGAAAAATTAACCGTACGGTCTGCAGGGAAACCGGGGCAAAAAGCGTACTTTATGTAAATTTCAGATTTCAGAAAGTAATGCTCCAGGAAGGCGTGCATGACAAAGGAGTTGCCGCACGGGTTGTAATGAGCGTCTTCGGAACCGGCTCCGACGGAAAGAAAATAATCAATAAAGAATACAAGGCTGTCTCAGAAAGTTACGCCGATCTGGTCAAATCTTCAGAATGGGACAAAGCAAAAGTTCTTTCATTCTATCCGGAACTTGAAGAACGCGTGATTTCGCAATTTTTAACGGAGTTTGTACAGGACGACGAAGGCCACGAAACAAATGATTTTACGCCGACCCCGATAACGATAACAAAATAAGCGTACTGCCTCCTTTATTTCATGAAAACAGCACGCTTATTCAAAAAGATTCTGTCGTTAAACAGATCCTAAATCTGTAACTGTAATGGTGTAAACATTGCCGCTTCTTGATACTTTGATTGTATAAGTGTGGCCGTTTATACCATACGCTTCATTATCAGAAGAAGTAACAGACCAGGTTCCGCCACCCCATGCGTCAGCCGAAGAATTATAGTTCAGGTTCAGGTCAAGATATGTACTTCCTGTATTACCTTCAAGAACAAGACCAAAAATATCAGAAGTAACTTTTACTGTCCATGTGATTGTTTCTCCGTCCGAAAGGGTCAGATGAGATGTCGGCTTCGTTGAACTCCACCATGCTGTTGCTGACGATGAATACTCTTTAGAAGTATCAGTACCTTTTGAATCCGTTACGACTATAGTTCCCATCTGCTGAATAAGATAGAAATCAGGAGAATCCCCTAAATCCTGAGTGCATGTCGCTTCAAGGAATTTATACGGATAAGATGAAGAAGGCTCGCCTTTCTTTCCCCAGTAAGTGTATCCGTTCGTGCTGTCATTGTTTGCTCCCGTATAAACGATTGTCGGAATGCGGGGAACTTTCTCCCAGTCGAATTCCCGAAGCAAACTTACAGTCACGGCAAGTTTTCCGGTCTGAGTTATTGTCAAAGTCTGAGCTGACTCATCGAAAGACCATGTTCCCCACGAAGCATCTGCAGCGTCTTTTATTGTACCAGACCTGCCGCCTTCAGAATCTGCCTCAAATGTAACAGCAACGGCTGTATCCATATTTCCTTTATCATAACTCAAAGTAATATGCTGCCATACTCCGGGAATTTCATCCGCAGAAACTGTTCCGTCGCTGGCATTCTCATCCGGATTATAGCTTTCCGGAAGTCCGCCATAGCGCTCAGGAGAAACCATAGGCCATTCGTCATTTACAGATGAGCCCGTTGGACTCCAGATAATACGGCGAACTCCGCCCATCATGAGTGCATTTGAAGAAGTGATTCCGTCAACATTTTCAGGGAGGCGCTGCTGGCTCATGTAGAACCAGTTTCCGTCTCCGTTGTCGAAAATCGCACAGTGGCTGATTCCGACCCAGCCGTAGCAGGAACCGTATCCGCCGGAAGCCGGTTCTTCGTCAAGAAATTGATACGGATGAGTTATAACCGGATAAATATTGGTGCTTTCGTTGGAATGAGCATCAACATCATTTGTCATTTCAGAACCATTGATAGAATAATAAGGCCCCTGTACGCTGTCCGCACATACAACACGAGTCTGATAAGGAATATCAAGACCGTCATTTGCAAAAAAGAGCCAGTATTTTCCGTCATATTTTACAAGTTCAGGTCCTTCACTTGGCTGCCATCGGCTTGTTCCACGGCTGAAAATACGAGTTCCGTATCCGTTTTCTTTAAGGCCTTCCGCATTGCTTGCCCACGGCTCGCCCATCGCAAAATCGCCAGTGACATTTCCTGTCAAATAATCGCTGCCATCAACTGCGGCAACTTTTCCTGTTGAAGGATTGATTCTGACAAGCGCGAATCCTGAGTGCCAGCTTCCGTAGACGAGCCAGTGAGTGCCGTCTTCATCAATGAAATAAGAAGGGTCAATCGCATTGAAATAGAAGTAAACGTCTCCATAGCTGTTTGATTTTGACCTTGAATAGTCCAATCCTTTGTCAGATGAAGAACAGACTACAAAGCCCTTGTCTTCCCACGCAGAAGGACCTCCGGCCGGATTTGTTGATTCTGCGACACCGATGAAAGCCCTCTCGCTCCAGCTTCCGTCAAAATCTGTGGAAGTTTTTGCGCCAGTCTTTATGTAGTTATCAATTACGATTGAATAATACATACGGACTTTAGTAACGCCATCAACGGTAATCTTTCTTGCGCACGGTGCCCAGTATCCGAAACTTATATCTTCTTTTGCAATAGGATCTAGTTCCATACCGTCACGAATTTCATTGAGTTTTGTGACGACCCAGTCAGGGGCTTCGTCCATAATACCGTTGACATATTCCCAATTCACAAGGTCTACGCTGCGTTTTCCAAAGAAATGTTTTCCTTTTGTCGCACCGTCATGGGCATTTCCGTAACTTGCGTCTGTTCCGAACATGTAATAATATCCGTCAGTCCATTTGAAAACCGTAGGGTCATGCGTGTTTGCCAGGTTCCACTTGTATCTGTTGTTCCAGGACGAAAGTGAAACGTAGTTATCCAGGAACTCAGGGCCGTAAACCTCAGATGTCGGAATAACCGTTATATCATAAGTTTTCGTATAAGAGTGATATTTTACAGTTACAGTGCAGCCGCCAGTCTCATTGGGAACCGTAAATTCACCGCTTGCCCCGGAATTCCCACCGGCAATTTCAAAACTACAGTTTTTAACAGAGACTTTTTTAGTTGTTCCGTCTGTATATTTTGTTTTTACGATAAGTCCTGAAGCCGTAAACGTATCTCCGGGATAAAACGAGGTTTTCGCAGATGACGCATCAAGCACAATGCCATCAAGTTCTGCGTCCCCCGAACCTGTATTCTGTCCGCAGGAAACAAGCATTCCTGCAAAAAACAAAGCGGAGATTATCGAAAGTATTTTTTTCATAAAAAATCCTCCAGTTTTTTTTACATAAACACAGGGTTTCCCGCTGCGTCATATTTAATTCTTTTTACCCAGGTATGACGATTCGGGTCATAAAGGGCAAAAGCCAGATCTACCTCAGGATAGGGACGGGCATGATAAACAAGGTAATCTTCTTTTCCGTCCCGGCTTGTGGTGAAACTGTTGTGACCGGGACCGAAAACACCCTTCTTCTCGTCGGTAACAAGAACAGGATTTTCGCTCTTTTTCCAGGATTCTGGATTAAGCAGATCAGAACCGTCTTCTGCCGTAAGAAGTCCCATGCAGTAAGTCGCATCCGTGGCGCTTGCACTGTAAGTGATGAAGACTTTTCCGTTCCGCTGGAGAACGGCCGCACCTTCGTTCACTTTGAAACCCCTGCACTCCCATTCATATTCCGGGAAACTAAGAAGCGTCTGAGGGAGTGAAAGTTTTACCGGGCTTTCCATTTTCGCAATGTAAAGAGCTGAGTTTTCCTCCCTTTCCCTGCGTTTCTGCGCCCAGACAGCGTAATGCGTACCGCGATTCTCAAAAACCGTAAAGTCAAGCATAAAACTGTCCCACTCAGCCTCGAGCATTCCCTTTTCTTCCCAGGTTCCGCTGAAAGGGTCTGAATTTGAATTCTCAAGCACCCAGGTACGAATCCACCAGGGATCCTCTGCGCGGCCGGCAGCAAAATAGATGTACCATTTACCGTCGATGAAATGCAGTTCCGGAGCCCAGATATGCCAGCTCATAGGACCGTCAGAATGTTTGCGCCATATTACTAAAGGCTCTGCATCCCTCAGCCCCTTTACGCTCCATGAACGTCGAAGTTCAATTCTGTCATACTCAGGAACACTCGCTGTAAAATAGTAGTAACCGTCTGTATGAAGATAGACATAAGGATCTGCCCGCTGATTTATCAAAGGGCTTTTCTCGTCTTCTTCTGTAATATCAGTTATATTCATCGCTACTCCGCTTCATCGAAAGCAACCACGCCTTTGTAAACTGCGGCAATTTCTCCGCCGGAAAGGGCCCGGTTCGCAACAAGGATATTGTCCATAACGCCATGAAAAAGCGGATCTGGCCAGTTAGATGCTCCGACATAGATTCCCTGAACATTTGCCGCAATATCAGAAGGTTTGATTCTGCATGGAATTCGCTGAGTCAGCTTTCCGTTGATATAGAGTTTTGCCACTCCTCCGTCAATTGTTGCTCCCAGATGAGTCCATTCGCCGACAGGAGGAAGAGGTGCAAGAACTGATACGCTTCCTTTTGCCCCGATCACATCCATTCTGAGCATTCTTGTCTGCCAGTCCATTCCAATCCACAAGTCTTCCTTCTGGTTTCCGATATCGAGCACACGTCCCCATACACGCCAGGACTCAGGATTGAGCCACGCACAGAAAGTAAATCCGTCACCGTCAAGAACGCTCGGGTCAAGGGTGATGTACTCGTCATTTCCATTGAAGAAAAGTCCGTCACCGTCTTTACCTTCATCAAGTTCCGAACCGTCAAGGGCAGCAGTATAAACAGGAATGTCGTTTCCGGAATGGTCTGCGACCTCAAGGCTTTCAGTTACTTCCTCGCTGAATGTGTAATATCCGACAACGCCGGAACCTTCCGTAATAACGAATTTTCCTCCCTCGCCGGTTACACCGGATGTTGAACCGCATCCGGCAAGGAAAAGTAAAGCAATTGCTGCAGCTGACGCAAATAATATTTTTTTCATAATTCCTCCGTAAAAAAGTTACCACCAGAATGTGAGTGTGAGCGGAACACGCCAGGCGAAGGCCTGAAGAACGTTACTGGTCTCAAGGTGCTTGTACTGGAGTTCCACGCCAAGCCGGGCGTACCCATTCTCAAAATTCTTCTGGATGTACGGATAGCCGTATACTGCGAAATATCGTCCTGCACTTCCGGTGGCAGGTGCATAATCCGCCTCACCGTCCAGTCCCATAAAATTTGCATCGAATGTAATCAAATCGCTGCAATAAGCATCAAAATAATCAGGTTTGTTAAGCCCGTTTGCAGAGCCATTCGCATCCTGCCCGTACATAAACTGAGTCGTAAAACCAAAAGTGTAAGAAGTTCCCGGCAGAGGATGCTCTCCGCTTACGGCGAACACATTGTAAAATGCCATTTCATTGACTGTGATGTAGTGCGGCTGATAATAGGCAAACCGGTCCTCAAGGGCGAAAGTCCAGCCCTCAACAAGGCTCGTGAATTTTGAAGAGAACTGGGCAAGATGAGCAAATGTCGTCACAGACCAGTCCTTGCCAGACTTAAGATTTATGCCAGACTCCTCAACTTTTCGCCAGCGGAAATCATAGCTTGCATTCATCAGAATTCCGTAGAACAAACTCGGCATATCAACCTGAAGGAATGCTTCTCCGAAAAGACTTTCAATATAGTCGTTTTCATAGCCGGCACCGTTAGTCATATAAGTGTTCGGCCTTATACCGGCGTTGAAAGTAACATTGTACAAAAGCCACTTATACTGTGCTATGAATTTTACGGACTTCACAAAGTGCGTCCAGTCGTTGAAGTTATCATAGGAATCCGTAAAAGGAGCGACAGGGAAACCGACAATCGCCTTAAATCCGTTGAATTTTCGTGGAAGAATTTCAACACCGCTGAAAGCAGAGTCGGAAGCATCGCCGCGCATTGCAAGACTCTCGATTTTCTGGCCGCCAAGGACATAGCCGTTAAAAAGATAGCCCGCATTCCAGCCGTTAGAAGCAAAGTTTCCTGTATAAAATCTGAGCTGATCGTCGAAGAAGTGAGTGCATGCCCACATCTGACCGATTGGAGTCGAAGCGTCATCATCTGTAAGGCTGAAATATGTTGTGCCGTCATAACTTGAGCGGTCCACATATTCAGGGACATCGGCATACCATGGACCTAAGCCGGAACCAATCCAGACATTCGTATGGAATTCAACATTTGGAGCCGTAGCGTCAAGATTGAGAAAGTGAATACCGTTCTGAACAGGACCGAATTCTGCTGCAACCTCAGAGTTATCCCACTCTTCAGCTCCCGGATATTTCTCACAGGCCTGTGTCGCAAGAGTACTCGAATAGTCAACATATCCGCTGATACGAACCTGCTGGGCAAAAACTGCCGGAGTAAAGGACAAGGCAGCGGCTATAAGCAAAGTTTTTTTGATTTTCATTAGTCGTCCTCCTCTTCTTCATCCCCTGAGTCAGCAGAAGTCTTAAAACTCCAGCTCAGTTCAGTTCCGTTTCTGGTTATTGTGAAAACATATGGAACATTTTCTTTGAGGGTACGAGAGGCGCTCATTTTATAAGTCTTTTCGTAAACGGCGTTCAAAGAATCATCTCCCCAGAAATTTCCGTCACCAGGGTTGTACCACCACCATCCGGTTGAGTTGTATACATGCACACAAAAGGCAATCGTCGAACCTTCTGTACAAGTTATATTGAGAGAAACAGTCTCCCCATCTGCAAGGTCAGTTGACAGAGAATCAACACGATCCGTCCACCAGGCACCGGCGCCCGTTACCGAAGCATCCTCAATTTTTGCAGTGTCATCTTCATAAGTACTGTAAGAAAAAGTTCCATACATCGGCGAAAAACCAACCACAAGATCAGTTCCCCACTCATCTGCCGAAGCAACACCTGTATCCCAGGTAATTGCCGAATTTGTGTTGTACAGAACTTTTGCACTGTCGGGTAGTTCCAAGTCACAGCCTGCCAGAGCAAGCGCAGTAAAGGCTACAATGGCAGAGCAAATAGTTTTCATTTTTTTCATTACTCATGCCTCCTGTGCTCTTAGAACTCGAATTTGATTCCGACCGGGACTCTGTATGACAGACAGGTATTTGAAACATCTTCTGTCCATGCCTTCGTGTAAGCAAGTTCGAAAGCCGCAATCAAAGCTCCGTTTGAGAAGTTGTATTTGAAGTAAGGTTTGACATAAGTTCCCGTGTATTTCGTGGCAGCCCCGCCAGGGAGATTCGCAGTCGCCATATCATTAAGAGTGAGCGCGATGTCAGAATTCGAAGCATAAGAGGAATTGTTGATTTTGCCGGTTCCATCAGAATCAGCGAAAGCCGTTCCGTTTGCATCGCCTGCGATAATTTCTGCAAGTCCAAGGCCAACAGCCACCTGTGTTCCCGCAAGCGCATATTCAGCATTAAAACCAAACGCATTGTAGATAAGTTTTTCGTCAGACTGAAGATAATCATCCCCCGCAAAAAAGAACCTGTCCTCCGCAGAAAGAGTAAGACCTTCAAGAGGGCTCATTTCACCGCTGACTCCAATCATGTGCGCAAAGGCCTTATGCTCTTCTGTTTCGTTGTAAATGTTAGTATATTCTCCGTCCCGGTAGCGGATATCGTAGCTTACAGTCAGATTAAGCATATCAAAAAGATTAGGAACAACCGCCTGTAAATAGCCTTCGCCGAACGCACTCTTTGTGAAAGTCTCGGTGAAAGTTGACATAGTTCCTCCGTTATCAACTCCGTCATAGTAAGTGCCAGGGCGGAAACCTGCGTTCAGAGTCAGGTCAAGGCCGGAAACTGGAACCTGATAACTTGTGGCAATCTTAACTTTCTTTCCGAGATATTTCCACTGATTGTATTCTTCATTTGCCTGAATTCCGTTTCCTCTTATCGGGAGAATCGGGAATCCAGCGAAAACCTTAAGTCCGCTCACGAATGCCGGAACAAACTCAAGTCCCGTAAGATATGGGCCGTAATCAGAATCCGCAAGATTCGTGATATACTGCTCCCCAAAAACAGCGCCGTCAGCAATATATCCGCCGTTAAAGTCCTCGAATTTTCCGGTATAAACATTCACCTGATCGTTGAAGAATCCGGCTTTCATGTTTCCCTGATAGAACGGGGTTCCCTTTCCGCCGTCGGAAAAGTCGATGTACTCTTCGTCACCACCGTCAGCATTAAAGTAAAGACCAAGGTTAAACTCAAAACTGGCCGCCTTAACCGAAACATCGACCGTCATATTACCGTCGGGATCGTATCCTGCAGAATTTTCGGTGTTGCTGGTCGTTCCGTCATCGTTATAAAATGCCTGGGACGCACCCCAGACAGTGTAGTCAACCCCCGCATGGAAAGTCACATTCTGTGCGAAAGCCATTCCGCCAGCCATGGCAAGAGAAGCCGCACCAAGTATGAATTTATTTAATTTCATATTTTTGTTTCTCCTTTTTTTGTGTTGGGTGTATTTTTTAATTCATTGCAGCAATTTCATCTGAAGAAAGTGCCCTAGGGAACAATGCAACATCAGAAATATATGCACCGTCATCCACATAGCCGGCTGTCCAAAGGGTTCCTGTGAATCCTGCGCCAACAGCCATAGTTGTACAGGTTGTGCCCCAGTAAGTATTTGCCCAGGAAGAACCATCTGTTATAGTATCAGAAGCCTTTTCCACACCGTCAATGTAAAGGCTGTAAGTTGTCGCAGTCATGATAACTGTAACTGTATGCCAGTCTGCATCTGTCCAAACGGCAGCAACATTATCAAAAAATCCTGCAGAATTTGCATGAACGCCACCCGCTTCCATGATTGCACAGGCATTCCATTCATCAGCCCCTGTAAAGCTCAGCAACGCGTCATAACCATTCTGCCCGGCGGCATTTTTCACACGGGCAACAAGAGTTACAGATGTCGCAGAAGTTCCTGAAAGAGGATTTGAAGCCGTAACTTTTGCTCCGGTCATATTAGGAGCCGTCGTCGTACTCTGTGCAGCATAAGCGTTTATAACTTTTCCGTAAGTAGAGTCGTCTTCGATATAAGCAGAAGATGCAACTTTTGCGACATTCAGGAGGTATCCGGTGTCGTCATTACCAAGCCAGTCGGAAGTTGAATTTGAAGAATCGTACAAGTCTTTTCCCGTTGCAATAAGTTCGTTCGCAGCAGCCCCAGCAGTAAGGAGGTCGTTCGCAGCAGCACCCGCAGTAAGAAGCTCGCTTGCCGTAGCCCCGGCTGTCAAAAGTTCACTCATAGTTTTACCCGAAGTAAGTTCTACAGTTGCACTTACTCCGCTGTATGTCATGGTTGCAGAAGTACTGGTTACATTTGTAAATGCTGCTTCATCTGCATGTACAGATGCTGAGTCAGAACTTCCGTCAGAATAAGTCAGCTTGAGATATGCGGCAGACTGTCCGACCACGAAATATGTAGAAGAATCAGCTGAATAACTGTAAAGCACACTGCCTTCTGCAACAGCTACCTCTGTAACAGGCAGGGTTACGGAAACATTATAATCACAGCTTCCCTGCTTATAAGAAACCACGACTTTGACTGTGTTTCCGGCCTCAGACGCTGTAAAAGTATGTCCTGCAAGACTGAATTTTGCTTTGCCAGTGACATCTTCCTCTTTTGTTTCGTCATCCGCAAAAACTGCCTTTACAACAGCTCCCTCAGTTGAAAATTCCTCTCCGGCAGCGAAAATCGTTTTCATTCCGGATACAGTAAGGTTCGTAACGGCGAACTCTTCGACCGAAGCCCTCTTATCCTTATCACCAAGTTCCGGCTCACAGCCTGTGAAAGCAAAAGAAACCAGAACCGTCAAAGCGGCAAACAGGCTTCCCCACTTCTTCATTTTTTTCATATTCTCCTCCGTTTTATTCTTTTTTTTGTATTTCTATTTTTTTTTATTCCTGTGATGCAAAAGTAACATTACAGTTTTCGAAAACCAGATTAGCGTAGACATTATCTGCCGTTACAGGAATACCGGTATAATACTGATAATGCGTTGTTGTAGTATCATCAACAGTTTTTGTAAAATCGTATTTTACATCAACAATACCGTCGCCATAGTTTGCTACCGTAATGGTAAGCGTTGAATCCAGAATGTAGCTCTGGAAAGCACTCCAGTCCCAGTCAGATGAAAGGGTTGCCGAATCATAACTTGTTCCCCAGCCATAATTATCAGCACGAAGAACAGCATATTCACTATAGTCATTAGTTGCAAAAAGCAGTACGTCAGGAGCAATTTCCCAGTTAGAAGCTGTTGTTCCGGTATGAATTGCCGTAATCGTCATTGTGGTCGTCAATTTTTTTCCTGAAACAACCTTTATGCCATCAGTATTAGAAGAGCCTGCAAAAACCGTCCACCACGAACCTCCGGTAATATCTCCGCTCCAGCTGGCAGTCTCTTCCGTCAAAGCAGAAACAGTTACATCATAAGCCGCAGATTTACCATTGTATGAAACCGTGACGGTCTGAGTGCCGGTCGTTACAGTAAGAGCCGAAATTTCTGCATCAGAAACGGCAATCGTATCTGTTGATTCATCATCAAAAGTGGCGGTAATCACAAGATTTTCTGTAGAAAGTACCGGAACATGACTTCCGTCTGTATAATACTGAGTCTGAACATTTGTTGTTGTGAGTGAAAGGCCTGTGACTGTGAGATTTTTTACCTCAACGGAATAATCTTTCGACTCAGAAGCGCAGGTTACCGTAACCGTGTAAGTTCCTGGTTCGTCCATATTTACGGCAGAAGAATCAACCGAAGCGTAAGAAGTCAGGTCAAATACAACATTCTGAGAATCTGTACCGCTTACGCTTACACCATTTGAACTGAATGAAGCTCCCTTAACAAACGAAACATCTTCAGGAACCGTGATTTCAATTTTAGAGAATGAAGAAAGGAACTGTGCTTTTGCTTCGTCCGCGGTCAGCGCTTTCGTAACATACGCATCGTACACAGCATATTCAGAGTCATCAAGCGTTGCCGAAAGCAATGCACCATCTGTACCCAGAATCTCAATGGCTTTTGCACAGCCTGTGGCAACCGTAATGTCACCTGTAACGACAGTTGAAGCTGAATAAGTCAAAGCCGCAAGTCCGTTCTTGTAATAAGTTATGTTTCCGTCTGTATCAAAATTTATCGTTACATACTGTGCGTTTCCGTCCTGGCAGAAAAGAGTCCAGTTATCAGCAGTAAAACTGCTTCCACGGGTAGCACTGCCCTCAAAAAGATTGGCTCCGCCCGCTTCCAGCCAGATACCCAGAGGACCGACATCTATCCAGATTGTATTAGTACCGTCAGAAATTTTTAACGGACTTTCCCATTCATAAGTATTGTCAGTTACAGCCGTTGCAAGATCCAGCCAGAAACTTACGCTTGCTCCGGTCGTACTGCTGACCGCAAGAGCCGGGAGTGCAGTATCTTTTGAAATCGTTCCGCTTACGCTGTAAGGAATTGCAGTTTGTGTGACTTCGGGCGTTGTATTTTCAGGATCAGAATCCTCAGGCGTCGTATCCTGGGGTGTAGAATCAGAAGAATCGGCATTGCTCTGGCTGTCCTCCTGAGCTGCCGTAGTCTGACTTGTTTCGTCATCATCCGAACCGCCGCAGCCTGTAATTACACCTCCCGCGCACAATACACATGCGGTCACGAGAGCCAAAAGCGATTTGTGCTTCCAATTACTAACTTTTTTCATAAACGCCTCCACGTTTTTAATCTGATAAAAAAATGCGGTTATTTTATAATTTTTGCATTTCTTGATACATAACGACTTTTTTCGTTATACAACTAGATAATAAGGTCAGAATTCCCGTCTGTCAACATTTTTATTTAATTATTTTTGATACATATCAATATTTTTTGATATTTTTCTTGACAAGTCGAATTTTTTCCCACATCATAAAGTCAGATTTTATTTTAAAAAGGAGATTGGCATGAAAAAAAACAAGCGACTGGTCATCTCGCTTCTGACGGCGGCGGGGCTTTCCCTTCCGTCTATGGCTCAGGAAGCGGGAATTACGGCGGATTTTACGGCTCCACAAACAGAGGTAAGCAAGAATCTTTTCGGTATTTTTTATGAGGACATCAACTATGCGGCTGATGGCGGCCTCTACGGCGAGATGGTACAAAACCGTTCTTTTGAATTCGGCGCAAGCAACAACAGCGCTACGACCGGCTGGAAAGACCATATCAACATAAACGGCGAAAAATCTTCTTCCCGGCTCAAAGCCAGCAAAAAAGGCGGTCTGAACGAAAACAACCCTACTTTCGCAACATTCACGGCAAAAGCAGCCGGTGACGGATTTTCAAACAAGGGCTACAAGGGCATGTATTTTGAGGCCGGAAAAACTTACCCCGGTTCGGTCTACCTCCGGAGCCTTGACAAAAGCGTTTCAAGCATGACAGTCACAATCGGAGCGGATGACACCGGAGCAAAAACTGCTTCGACAAAAATCAGCGGAATCACATCAGAATGGAAGAAATATGAATTCTCGCTCACGGCTGCGGCAAATACTTACAACGGCTGCATTTCGCTTTATGCGGATCAGGCAGGAAAGCTTGATGTTGATTTCGTATCTCTTTTCATGGCAGACATTTACAAAAACGAGCCGAACGGCCTGAGAAAAGACCTTGCACAGATGCTGGAGGACATGCACCCGGCCTTCGTCCGCTTTCCGGGCGGCTGTATCGTTCATGGTCACTTTCTTGCGGACCGCTACCAGTGGAAAAATACCGTGGGGCCGGTCGAACAGCGGAAAGAAACACCAAACTTCTGGGGCGGAAATGTTCCTTATCAGCAGTCTTACGGAATCGGCTTCTACGAGTATTTCAGGCTTTGTGAGGATTTAGGAGCTGAGCCAATTCCTGTTTTGAGCGTCGGTATGAGCCATGACGGAGAAAAATCTTCAACAGGCGAATACAAATGGTACGCCCAGGACGCCCTTGACCTGATTGAATGGGCGACAGGACCTGCTACAAGCAAATGGGGAAAAATCCGTGCGGATGCGGGACATCCCCAGCCTTTCAAACTCAACTATATCGGAATCGGAAACGAGGACTGCGGCGGAGACTACCTTGATCGCTTTAAATTTATTTCTTCTGCAATCAAAAAGAAGTATCCGAACATCAAGACCATCATTTCTTCTGGCTTTACATACAACGACATCAATTTCAACAACGCATGGAAGCAGGTAAAGGACTGGGAGAAGAGCAAAAAAACCGGAAACCTCACTGATTTGGTCGATGAGCACTACTACAATCCTTACACCTGGTTCCTCACGAACGGCGGCCGCTACGACGACCAGAAATTCTATCCCCGCGGAAAAGATGCTCCAAAGGTCTTCATCGGTGAATATGCTTCATGGGTAGACGGACGACGAAACTCACTTTTTGCAGCCCTCACGGAAGCGGCCTACATGACAAGCATCGAGAGAAACGGCGATGTCGTTGAAATCGCAAGCTATGCACCGCTTTTTGCCCGTGACGGCTTCGTTCAGTGGCAGCCTGACGCAATCTGGTTCGACAACAGCCAGGTTTACGGCACTCCAAACTACTATGTTCAGCAGATGTTTATGACCCACAAGAGCGACTTCACCGTTAAAACGAGCGTGAGCCAGCCGGTCATTCCCGGAGCAAAGAAAAAGGGAATTGAAGGCACAGTGGGAATCGGTTCATGGGCAACGACGGCAAACTTCAAGGACATAAAAGTCACCAACAAAGACACCGGTAAAGTCGTCTATTCTTCAAACGGTGCAAAAGACACCAATGACTTCAGCGTGGCAACACAGAGAGGCGACTGGGAAGTCGAAAAATCAACCTTCGTTCAGAAATCAATGGCGACTCCGGCCTTTATGGCACTCGACAACGAAACCGATATCGCTGGTATGCAGAATTACACCTACGAGCTTATGGCACAGAAAACGGCCGGCGCGGAAGGCTTCCTCATCAGTTTTGGCGTAAAGGGCGAAAACCTTTACTGGTGGAACATGGGCGGATGGGGAAACACCCAGAGCTGCATCGAAAAAGGCTCTCTGAGCGGAAGAAGCATTATCGGTGACTCAAAACCGATGAATCTTTCGACTGGAAAATGGTACAAAATCAAGATTGAAGTTCAGGGCGAGACTTACAAATGCTATCTCGACGGAAAACTCATGCACGAATTCACTGATGTACAGAATTTCGATCCCCTCTACGCTCATGTCGGCCGCACAAATGACGGAAAAATCATCGTCAAGATTGTAAATGTCACAGAGCAGGCACACAATGTAAAAGTAAACCTCAAAGGGGCCGGAAACCTTGCGTCAACGGCAACGGTCACTGTGATTTCAGGCGGTGCTGATGACGAGAACTCTTTCCGTGTTCCAAAACAGGTCGCTCCAAAAGAAGAGACTTTCAGCGGAGTTTCTGAGAACTTTACCTACCCTGCAAAACCATATTCACTTTCAATTCTGGAGATTGAAGCGAAATAAAGACAAGTCCACAAGTGCTTGCCGGACCGCCACGGGCGGGAAAGACCCTAGACTATATCAATAAAAGTTGATATAGTCTTTTTAATATAATTTTATAAATAAGAGTTTTATTATGGAAAATGCAGATTCAGTCCTTATCATCAAACCTCTGGAAGATATCGAAAAACTGAAGGCACTGGCTTCAAAGCCTCGTGTTGAAATTCTCTCGCTCATAAAACAAAAGCCCCTCAACATCAACGAGATTGCGGAAATTCTTAACTTTCCCCAGTCAACCGTGGCCACGCATATTTCCATCCTTGAAGAGGCCGGGCTTATCGAAACTCAGAACATCAAGGCCCGCAAGGGAACGCAAAAACTCTGCCAGCCGGCTTTCCACGAAATCGTTATTCAGTTCGGGGACCAGCAGGCCAAAGAAGAAGACTGCATCGAAATCGAAATGCCTCTTGGAATTTTCACAGACTGCAAGGTCACGGCTCCATGCGGTCTTTGCTCCGGCGAAAAAATCATCGGGCAGCTGGATATGCCGAACGCCTTCCTTAATCCTGACAGAATGAAAGCGGGACTTTTATGGTGCAATTCAGGTTCAGTGGAATACAAATTCCCGAACAACACGCTCTACGACAGCCGGGTCTTAAAGAAGCTGGAAGTAAGTGCAGAGCTTTCATCTGAAACACCGGGAACCAACCCAAACTGGCCGAGCGACATAACAATCTGGATAAACCGAACTGAAATCGGAACCTGGACCAGCCCGGGCGATTTCGGTGATAAACGCGGAAAATACACCCCCGCCTGGTGGAAACTCGAAGGAAGCCAGTACGGTCTTTTAAAGCATTTTTCTGTCACAAACGAGGGAAGTTTCGTTGACGGCGAAAAGCTTTCTGATGTAACCCTCGCCGACCTTAAACTTGAGGAACATCACTCAATCCGGGTAAGACTGGGCGTTAAAGAAAATGCCGAGCACCTTGGAGGAATGAACATCTTCGGCAAGGGCTTCGGCAATTACGATCAGGGAATCGTACTCAGGGCGTATTATTAAGATTACCGGCTCTAGTCCGACAACAAAAATAATTTTGCTCCATGAGCGGGAATTACAGCACTAAGCGGCTCGTTCCCGCTTATTTTTTTGCCAAAATCCCGTTTTTCCCACAAATCACGCACAGAGTATTCTTTTTGCGGAAGATTCAGTTCTTCCAAAGACACGGAAATTTTCCGCTCGTCATCCGAAAGATTGAAAAGGGCGACATAAAGAGTGTCAGAGTCAGAATCCTGGCTTTTCCAGACACATTCATTCTCACTGCGGCGGACCTGCTCCCCTTCCCTGCTATTTTTTATGAGCGACAAAACTTCTTCATTGGTGATAAGCTCCTTCGTCTCGTCGTCCAGAAGCGTAAGCTCAGCACCCAGCATGAGGGGGCTTCGGAAAATGCACCAGAGGGTCATCATGGTCTTCTGTTCTTCGGGAGTAAAGCGGGTTTTTCTTTCGTCGGCAAAGCATTTTCCAATCATTCCCAGGGGGAGCATGTCGCAGTCAGGCCAGCAGCCTTCGCTCACCTGCCTCTGCCAGACATCGCACCGCTCGAACATTGCCTTTAAAAGCCGCCACTCGTCCCAGAAATCATCGGTGATTCGCCACATATTTGCGTATTTCCGAAGATGCGAGGCTTTTTCGATTACGGCTGGTCCCGGGCTGAGGCTTAAGACCATGTTTCTCCCGCATTTTTCAATCGCCTTTGCAATCGCTTCTATTTCTTTTTCGGCTGAGTAAGGATTGTTCGGGTACATGTTC
>JAFPUF010000034.1 GCA_017395545.1 Treponema sp.
ATACATTTTGCTCGGTGAGGCCGGAGTAAACGACGGTCACGAAGTTATCAGAAAAATTACTTTGGAAGCCGAAAAGAGCGGAAAGACTTTCTTTGAAGTTCTCAAAACTCACCAAGAGGCTTTTGCAAAAATCACAGCACAGCTCGAAAAGCTTGGAATCGAAAATCCTGCAACATTCTTTGAGAATCCGGCAAATTATTGCGGTTTGGCTGCGGTAAAATCAAAGAGGCTTGCTCAGAAATATTCAGAGCTGATGAAATAAATAATTAGAGCTGTTCGGAAACATCAGTTTTCCGAACAGGTCTACTGGACTATTCTATGTCGTTCATTTCACTTACATTCAGCGCATTTTTTTTGATTTTCATTTCGCTCTATCATCTTGCTTCTCGATTAAAGAAAAACGCCGTGTTCGCTCAACAAATCCTGCTTTTACTGGCAGGTTTTGTTTTTTACGGCTTTGCTGATTTGCACTTCTTACCTTTTCTTCTATATGTATGCGCGCTTTCTTACATAGGCGGAATTTTTTGTAAGAAACGAGTTCTGCTTGTAATTTTTATTTTGGCTGACCTTGCACCGCTCTTGTTCTTCAAATACGCTCCGAATGGCTGGCGTGCTCATATAATCTTTCCGCTCGGTCTTTCGTTCTTTACATTCCAGAGCATAAGCTACATCGCAGACTGCTACACAAAGAAAATCGAGGCGGAGCGGAATCTTTTGACTGTCGCACAGTTCATAAGCTTTTTTCCTGTGATTTCAAGTGGACCGATTCAGCGAGCAGGAAATCTTATTCCTCAATTTAAGGCTGTTCATCATTTTGATTACGACAATGCGACCGACGGAATGAAACTTTTCGCATGGGGAATGTTCAAAAAACTGTGCATCGCGGACAGAATCGCCATATATGTGAATTATGTCTACGGAAACGCTGGCGAGCAATACGGTCTTGCACTTCTTTTGGCGACCGTGCTTTATTCGTTCCAGATTTACTGTGACTTTTCGGGCTACAGCGACATGGCAATCGGCGTCGCTCGCTACATGGGCTTTAATGTCGGAAAGAATTTTGACCATCCGTATTTGTCGCAGTCCGTGGGGGACTTCTGGCGGCGGTGGCACATTTCGCTTTCTTCTTGGCTTCGCGATTATGTCTACATTCCGCTCGGCGGAAGCCGTGTCGCGCTTCCACGAATCTACGCGAATCTTTTTATCACATTTTTGGTCAGCGGAATCTGGCATGGTTCCACATGGAATTTCGTGATTTGGGGCTTGCTTCACGGATTTTATTTATGTGTCGGGCGAACGATGAAACCTGTTTTTGAGAGAATGAAAATCCCTTCATGTCTGAAAGTTATTTTCACATTCTGTCTTGTGACTTTCGCTTGGATTTTCTTTAGCGCGGGCAGCTTGCCTGACTCATTCATAATTCTGAAAAAACAGTCGCATATCCCGAATGAGTTGCTTCATTTTTCAAGCATGAAAAATGAGATTGGAATCAAAGAAAGTTTACGCACGATGTTTGCATTAGTTCACAATTCATGTGGCGGCTTCACGGGAATGGCAAAAACTTTTGTTCTTCTCGGAGCTTTATTTTTCTCTGAAATTCTTACACTTCAGAAAAGCGGACTTGAATTTCTGCGTGAAAAGAAAACGACTGTCCGATGGGCTATATACCTTATCTGCCTACTGTTTTTGCTCAAAAAACTTCCGCTCACTTTATCTTTTGAAACGAAAGAAAAATATTCAACAAATTTTATCTATCAGAATTTTTAGGGGATTCCATGAAACTGTTTTTGACAAAGGCAATTCTAGTATTTCTTGTTGTTATCGGGGGATTTTTATAAAAAACATAGATTTTCTTAAGCAAATCTATGAGGCATACCATTATGACACTTTCAATGTATTTCACTGGAAAAACATACGGTTCACGATTGCCGAGCCTAACAAGAATTTTGTAAAAACACAGTACATCATACATAATCCGAAGAAATTCAATGCGTTTATCTTCGGTTCTTCGAGGGTAGGTCTGTTACCAAAAGATGCGTTGCCAAAATCCATGAACGATTCTGAATTAAAATGGTACAATATGACTTATTCTGTTGGAACGCCTAATGACCATCTTATGACTCTTCAAACTTTTCTGAAAGCCAATGTAAAAATAAAGGCTGTTCTCATCGGTTTTGATGAAATTGCAATGTGGCGTTCCGCAGAAGTGCAAAAAATTGACTTAGTAAGAGCACCGTTTCAACTCTATAAAAATAAATTTGAATTTTATCTTCCGTATTTACAACTGAAGACCGATGAATCAATAAAAAAGCAAATTGAAGAATATGTTGAAGAAAACCACATTGCTAAAAAAGAAGTTTTTTATGAGTATGGCTGGGATGGTGGAAAAACTGCTGATTACTCACTTACAGAAAATCCCGACATGGAGCGATACAATATTGGTGGCGGTGCTTATTCACAAAAAGATTCATATAAAGATTTAGAAGCCATCGTTAATCTATGCATGGAGAACAACATAAAAACCATTCTTTTTACAAATCCGTTATATCAGAATCTTTACAAAACTTCCGTAAATGGCGGCTATTTCGACTTTCTCCGTAAAGTTGCCCAAAATTGTGAGTTTTATAATTTTTCCTCCCTCAACAACTACACAAAAAATCCCGCATACTATTTTGACTGGTCTCATTACCGCCAGCCTCTTGCCCTGTTAATCGAAAAAATAATTTTCGGAACGGAAGAAGAAAAGGCGCAAATCCGCAAAGATGCAGGTGACGAGCTTTGGGGCATTAAAGTAAACGCCGAGAATATTGATTTCGTGATTCAAAAATTGCAGGAACAGTTTGAAATTTGATATTTTCCTCTCATGCCTAAGCCGAGCTGGGTATATTTGGTTTGTGAGCGTGGAACGCACTTATAATCTTACTTGAATTCTTTTCAAAACCATTTATAATTTTAATTGTTAATATAGGTGATTCTTAGGCGAATCACCTTTTTTTGTAACGGAGGTTTATTGTGAGAACTAATTTTTTCAAACGGTGGCTTTTTCTGCCTGTTTTTTTACTTGGGTTTTTTGCTTTTCCACAGAATGCAATAAAATTTTCCGACAAGCCTGACGGATTTGCATCCAACGGCTCGGGAAAATCATTCGGGGCGAACGGAAAAAAAGTCGTTACTGTAAACTCAGCTTCTGATTTTAAGAAATATGCTGGGAAAGGCGGCTATGTCATTTATGTTGACGGAATGATTGATATTACTGGCGGCTTTATGCCAGAGGACAAGGACGACTCCAGCGGAAAGCTTTCGCCCCTCATTCAGAAAGTGACTCGCGGAAAATGCAGCTCTTGGGTTGAGTACCGCGACAAACTTGCATCCGGAATGACGGCGGAAAGCGACTACAAGGGAAAGCACTGCGCGAATGAGGCTGGCGGCTGGCAGGTTTCTCTGAGCGAGGAATGGGGAAAGCTCACGCTCGTCCGCGTTTCAAGCGGAACTACAATTATCGGCTTGGACGAAAATTCAGGGCTTCGCGGGGCTGACCTTGTTCTTAACGGCGTGTCGAACATAGCAATCAGAAACTTGATTCTTGAGGATGCGATTGACCCGTTTCCGCACCACGAGAAGAACGATGGCTTTAATGCGGAGAACGACTGCATTTCGATTATAGACGGAACTAAAATCTGGGTTGACCACTGCACGCTGCGCGACAGGATAATTGTTGGAACTGAAGAGCAGCCGAAAGTTCATCTTATGGACGGGGCTGTTGAAAAATACCAGATTTATGACGGGCTTCTTGACATAAAAGGCAGCTCCTCAAACATCACTGTTTCGTTCTGCCGGGTTGAGAACCATGACAAGACCATGCTCTGGGGCTCTGGCGACACTGAGAAATTCTCAGGGACACGGTATTATTCGCTTCATCACAACTATTTTGTGAACTGCACACAGAGGCTTCCGCTTGTGCGCCTTTCGTCCGTGCATATCTACAATAATTATTTTGACCATACGCCTGACAGTCGGTTAAGGTCAAATCAGGCGATTCAGACGCGTGCTGGCTCAAAAATAATTTCCGAGGGGAACTATTTTGGCGAGGGAATAACGAATTCGGTTTCTGGAAACGGAAAAAATCCGGGGCTTTTGTACGAGCGGGCGAATGTTGATAACTCCAAGTACAAGAAGGCCGAAGGACATTACAAACTTTCGGATGCGCCAATGTTCAAGATTCCGTACCAGTACGAGCTTGAGGATGCGGAAAATCTTCCGAAGACTGTTCCTGAGAGAGCTGGGGCAGGAAAGGTTCGTGTTGAAAAATAGCGAGTTTTTGAAAAAGGAAAGTTCTGAAAATATCGGTTTTTAGGAATAGAGCTGTTCGGAAACTTCAGTTTTCCGAGCAGTTCTAAGTGTCACCAGTAAAAAATGCTGCGGTTTGCGGCGGCAATCGTGCAGCGCAAAACAATGGGGCAGGGCTGCCCTGAGAGGTAATTATGAAGAAGAATTTTTTGGCGGGAATTGCATTTGCGTGCGCTTCATTGTGTTTTTCCCAGATTAAGGCTACGGACAGGCCGAGCGGATTCGCTTCGGTTGGTGCAAAATCTCAGTTTGGAGGAAATCCTGAAAAATCCGTGGTCGTTACGAATGTAAACGATTTGAGAAAATATGCTGGCGAGGGCGGCTATGTAATTTATGTTTCGGGAATGATTGATATTACCGACGGAATGCTTCCTGATACAGCTTTTTCCGAGACCGAGAAACTCAATGAGTTCATATCCAAGAACACTGGCGGAGCGGTAAAATCGTGGTCTGAGTGGAAGACAAAATTCGCTCTTTGCATGAAAAAGAACACGGACTACACAGGGGGAGGCCGGCATGCTGGCATTGACTCTTCTATGGACAAGTATTTTGGGACTCTTCTGAACAAGTGGAAAGGTGTTGTTTTGCTGAATGTGGCGAGCGATACGACTATTATCGGGCTTGACGGCTCTTCAGGGCTTAAGGGCGGCTCGCTCCAGCTTTCAGGCGTTGAGAATGTCGCAATCCGTAACCTTATTCTGCAAGATGCGTTCGACCCGTTTCCGCACCATGAGGACGGTGATGGCTGGAATGCGGAGTACGACTGCCTTTGTGTGGTTTCGAGCAAAAATATCTGGATAGACCATGTTACTTTCCAAGACACAATTTCCGTTGGAAAAAATGCGTTTGCCCATGTGAAGCTTGGGGACAAGTCTGATGAGAAATATCAGACGACTGACGGTTTTCTTGACATAAAAGGAAGTTCAGCGGCAATAACGATTTCTTACTGCCATTTTTTGAACCATGACAAAACCTGCTTGTGGGGAGCGAGCGACAAGGAAAGGCTTTCTGAGACAAGAACCATAACGGCTCATCACAATTATTTCCATAATTGCGTGCAGAGACTTCCGATGGTACGCCTTGCGGATTTGCATTTGTATAACAATTATTATGATGTTGATAAAAAAAGCTCGTTCCAGTCATCTTATGCGATTGGCGCAAGGTTTTCGGCGAACATCAATTCTGAGGGAAATTATTTTGGCAGCGGAATAAAATATTCTGTTCAGGGCGCGTCCAAGAATTATGGCTCATTTTATTCATCGGGCGATGTTGATAAGTCTTCCGGCGGAAAAAGAACTGACCAGTTCACTTCGGCAAAAAAGCCTTTGTTTGAAGTTCCTTATGAGTATTCTGTTGAAGAGGCAAAAAATCTGAATAAGGTTCTTCCTGCGCAAGTTGGTTCGGGAGTCCTTGAAGTTGAAAGATAAGGGAACTGAGATTCCCAAAATAATCGTTCCTTTTGGTTGATTCAATCTGCGGTAATATCAGACCTGTTCGCAAACTCAAAGAGTTTCCGAACAGGTCTATTCGTATCGAATCTTGCCGCAGATTTTTTTTGTCGAAAAAAAAGCATCTGCCAGAGCGGTGGTTTTAAATACTCAACCATCGTGCGGCAGATGCCTTTTCTATATCAGCCTGTCAGGACTTATTGTGCGCCTGCAGAAGAGCTATTGTCGCTCCATGTGTTCTTAATCTCAGGCTCACAGATGTTAATTTCTGTCTGCAAGTCAAAGAACTTTGCCTTTGTCATATCTGGAACAAAGTTGATTGCATCTCCAAGCTGAACAACAACTTCTGGTGCAACTTTTGCAACAATCGTCTTGTCCTTAACCTGAACGAATACATGTGTTTCGGCACCAAGAGGCTCTTTGTTCGTAACTTTGAGCTGCATATTGTTCTCAATAGCAGGTGAAGCCTGATACTGCAAGTCCTCTGGACGAACTCCGAAGTAAACTTCTTTTCCGACATAAGCCTTCAAGTGTTTCTGCTGTGCTTCTGTTGGAATAAGTGTGAATGTTCCTTCCTCAGCAACAACTTTTCCGTCTTTCTCAGCGATTCTGAGAGTGAAGATGTTCATTGGAGGTGTTCCGATGAATGTTGCAACGAATTTGTTGATTGGGTGATTGTAAAGATACAATGGCTCACCAATCTGCATGATTCTCTTTGCACACATAACTACGATTTTTGTACCCATTGTCATGGCCTCAACCTGGTCATGGGTAACATAAATCATCGTAGCCTGCTGTGTATGATGAAGGTTTGAAATCTCAGCGCGCATCGTTACGCGGAGTTTTGCGTCAAGGTTTGAAAGTGGCTCGTCGAACAAGAATACTTTAGGTTTGCGTACAATAGCGCGTCCTACAGCAACACGCTGTCTCTGACCGCCCGAAAGAGCCTTTGGTTTTCTGTCAAGATATGTTGTAAGGTCGAGCATACGAGCAGCCTCTTTTACGCGGCGCTCAATCTCAGCTTTGTCCATTTTGCGGATTTTAAGACCGAATGCCATATTGTCAAATACGGTCATGTGCGGGTAAAGAGCATAGTTCTGGAATACCATAGCGATGTTTCTGTCTTTCGGCGGAACATCGTTCATCAGCTCTCCGTCAATAAGAAGCTCACCAGCCGTGATGTCTTCAAGACCAGCAATCATACGGAGCGTTGTGGATTTTCCACAACCAGAAGGACCTACGAATACACAGAAATCGCGGTCATCAATCGTTACATTTGATTTTTCAACGGCAAGAACATTTCCGTCGTAAATCTTTGTAATGCCTTTAAGTTCAACCTTTGCCATTTTGGCCTCCAAGGGATTATATTTATTTGCGGCTTGCCTTTATTAAGAAACAAACCTTTTATAATTGTAATCTACTTTTTATCAGAGCGCAAGGAAAATTCCTACCAAATTCAGAAAAAAACGATTTTTAACAGAACGGTACTTGTACGCTATTTCCGCGTAATCGTCACTTTTCTTATTCCGTCGGCGTAAGAAGCAACCTGATACGGCTCAAAGTAAATGGTGACAGTTTTCTCAGAGATTGTGAAATTAGAGAAATTCTTCTCGTAAGGACCGGTTCCTTCCATAACCATGCCGCTGTCAAGCCCTTGTGAAACAAGAAGTTTCCTTGCTTCGGCGGAAATTTCCTTGAGCGACATTCCTGTTGCGGCTGTCACTGAAATTTCTTTTTCTGTTGATGAATCGAAATTAAATGATTTTAATGTCTGGCTGTAGTGCGCGCCTCCCGTGTAGGACTCTGTTTTTAGAATTACGCTCCGCATACTTTTTGCCTTACCTACATCAAGAGCCGTTAGCTCATACGAATATTTTCTGGGCGCAGGATTCCTTGGGTCTGTGAATTCTGTCTTGGCTTCGTCCTTGTACATTTTGTATTCTTTTTCTGCGAACGATTTTATGCCCGAATTCAGTTTTGATAAACTTTGGTCTAAGAACTGGGGGTAGCTCATCTTGCAATCGATGTACGGAAAACTTTCTTCCGTCGATACAATTTCGTAATCTTTTGTTTCTTCCTGTGGTTTTGTTGAAACGCACGATATTAGAAACATCAATATAATAGAAGAAAATAAAAGGCAGAATGTTCTTGAGATTTTCATAGAATGATTATATCACAGTTCCATGGATTTTTTAAGATGGCTAGCCGTTGTGCTTTGCAATCACAAAATCAATGTTGCCGATTTGCGTGTATTTGTAGGCTTTGAAATAATCGTCTCTGACAGCGTTTTTGAGAGGTTCTTCACGGAGCTTTCTGTAATTCATTTAGATATTATAGCACAAAAAAGCCCCTCAGCCAAACAACTGGCATAGGGGCTTTCTATAGAAATCCTAGCTGTGAGGAGTTTAGTTTTTAAACTATGCTCTCTTCAAGTGGATAGCGAATCCGCCAACTTCTTTGTCCAAGTATACAACCTTGAGCGGAGAAGCGTTCTCTTTTCCCATCCATTTTGCAGTTTCCATAACAGGCTTGAATCCGTATGGCTCCAAGAATGCCAGAGCGCGCTCAACATTGTTGCAGACCATTGAGATATGACCGCAAGTTCCGCGACCGTTCTCTTTCATAATCTCAACCTGCTCTGAGGCGAAGATTGACGAGTTTCCGATTTTTGAGCAGAATCCGAAAAGCTCGAACTGTTTTGCAATCTGGAGAGCCTCTGCTTCGTTCTTTGCGTTGATTCCCATGTGGTCAATGTGGAAGTTGTGCATTGCTTTTACGGCATCTTTACAAATCTGAGTGATTTCGTC
>JAFPUF010000035.1 GCA_017395545.1 Treponema sp.
TAAGAATCGCTCTTACTTTAGAAGAGATGGCGACAGGACAATGTCCTTAGGGTCAATGAGCTTATAAGGGAACAGTGAAAGGACATGTTCTCCATATAAGAAAGAAAAGACCTCAAAGGGAGATTTTCTGCTAAGGGAAGCACGTTTATACGAGTTGACGTGGCTCATAACAAGGTCAATATCCGATTGAGAAAGCGGATCAAATGAGGATCCCTTAGGAAGGATTCTCCGAATGAGAGTGTGGTTCTCTTCAACGCGAGGCTTTTGAAAAGGGGCCTGAGGATCGCAGTAGAACAGGTGAGTTCTGCGAGAGCCATCCGGAGCGAATTCAATGGCAGCGGGATTAGAAAACTCGCTGCCATTATCAGCGATGATCACAGGGAACAGATCGGAAAAGAGCTGTTTACCGAGCAAATCGTATAAGAGATTGAAACAATCAATTACAGATTGAGAATCATTGCGGTTTCTGAGAAAAGCCAGCATAAAGTTACTATTGGAAAACATAATTGTCAAGAGAGATTTTCCACCTCGGGAACCGATAACAGAATCAATTTCAACGGGAGGAAAGTCACAGATTTCATTTTTGAAAAGAAGAAAATCCGCCCAGGTGCGGCCGACCCTGCATTTCTTATCCACCTTCAAAGGAGTGGATTTGGACTTACGTGGTTTCATTTTGATAACACGAGGCAAATCCCAATTTCTGAAGTTCAGCAGACCGGCACGAGTATAGGTGTAGATCGATCTGGAAGAAAAAGAAATAGAATCAGGATAAGACATAAGGACATGATTGATCGATTGCCCTTGTTGAATCGGCTCAGTCATGACCTCATTCAGATTATCTATTTCAGCTTCTGTGATATTGAATCCCGAACGGGCCTCGGATAAAAGGAACTCGTAACTTTTTTGAGCTTTCTCCGCCCGATAGAATTGTTTTCTGAGAGAACAGGAGCGGATCTGTCCACAGCCGTTGCAGACAAAGGGGGCGCGGTTCAACTTCGGACAAAACGATTCAACGAAATCCGCACATTTTTGATTGCAGAAGCTGCAAGTCCTGCACAAAGGATGTTCTCTCTTTTTGCATACTGCACATATATCCCGTTTTGAACAGGAATATGAATTTCGACAGCGATTGGGTATTCTTCCATAAGGGGTCTGATTTCGCTCAATCCTACGCGATTTTACTTCTCTGGATATGGTCGAAGTTGATTTTCCGATCGCTTTCCCGATTTTGGTAAAACTCATGTTTTGATCAAGCATTGACTCGATCTGTTTTCGGTCTTCAAGGACCAGGTGCTCTTTGGTTGACATGTGATTTCCTTTCTGTCAGCTTCATCACCTGGTTAACGTTTTTGAAAAGGTAAATGCAACAAGCTTCCCCATGGGGAAGCTCAGTGTTTCCTGTTCCTCTTTGGAACAACTAAATGCAACACCTGTTTGGATTAAGTAAATGCAATACTTTTTTCATCTCTTACTGGCATCTCGTTGCATTTACCTTTTCAATTTACAATGTCATAAATTAAAAAACGAATTTTGAAAAATCGCTTGACAGAATCAGTAAAGCCTGTATAATAGTGAATGTTGGTCATCAAGAGACCTTGAGATCAGCAAAAAAGAAGAGTTTGCGGGTATAGTTCAGTTGGTAGAACACCTCCTTGCCAAGGAGAAGGTCGCGAGTTCGAGTCTCGCTGCCCGCTCTTTTTTTTATAGGGCA
>JAFPUF010000004.1 GCA_017395545.1 Treponema sp.
CTTGGGGTAATTTTTGGTGTAGTCTCAGTTTCAGGCGTCCTTCCAAACTAAAAGGCAAACCTAAAATAATAAACTTACAGTGTTAAAAATCTTTTAATTCCTTATATTTTAAGAAATTAAAAGGCTGGTACAAGATTTTGCGCCAGCCAATAATCTATGGGCCATCTTGGATTTGAACCAAGGACCAAAGGATTATGAGTCCTCTGCTCTAACCGCTGAGCTAATGGCCCAAGTGGAGAGAATTATATCAAAAAAAGACGGCTTTAGTCAAGATTGCTGTGTTTAGCAGACTAAGGCCGTCTTTTACGCAAAGATTATTTCTTTGGCTCTTCTTTCGGATTTTCTTTCAAGTTTGAGTCAGCGCGGTACAAATCGAAATGTTTTTTAGTCATTTTATCAAGCGCTTCCTGTGCAAGCTCATATTCATCAACACGATTTATCTTGCTGAAAACAAAATCGCTTCCAGTCGTCGTGTAATAAAAACTTCCGATGTACATTGCCTCTACACCCTTCGGAACATCGACATTGTAATCAAACGGAATGTAGATGAAAGTCTTCTCTGAACCAAAAAATCTGTATTTCGGGACATTGACAAATTTGAGGTTTCTGGTCTTTTTATCGACCTTATAGCGCGCAACGAAAAATTCGCCTTCCTCAAAAATAATCTTCGGGTTGTCCTCAACGAAATCCTCATAATCATCGTCGATATCGTCGAGATCTTCCGGAGCAAACGGAATATTGTATTTCGCAGCTTTTTTCTCTTCTTCCTTTAAGCCTCGGGTTGTGGCATAGAAATTCATATCCTGCTCAGTTTTTACAACAATCCGGCCAACGAGAATTACTTCATTTTTTCCAGGATTCTTGATTTTTGCATCTTTTGCAAATGCCTGTCCGGCAAGGAATACGGCACAAATTACGGCGATAAATTTGATTTTATTTCGCATCTTTTACATCTCCTTTCTTTCCAGATTTCTTTTCGGCTTCAATTTCTTCAAGCCGTTTAGTTAATGCTTCTTCCCATGCTGTGCCTCTGTAAAGCTCTAAAGCAGCTTTTACACACCACTGCTCCATTGTATTACCATAATGAGTCGAATTCTTATCATCAACGGTTTTTGTTTTGACAATATTAAAACCATCAAATTCTCCGACATAATAAAGTCCAGGTTTTTTAGGAACATTAATAATCAGTGGAGTAGCAGCGCTCTGCAGTGAATAATGCTGATCCCAGTACCAGCGTACATTACCAATAACACAGCTACCTTCTGTTTGTTCAAGGACATAGGTTGAGCCTGGAGCAACAGGTTTAGAAACGAAGCCCGGCGATTTCATTTTCTGATAATCAGGCGGAAAATCCGGGTTCATCTGGGAGAAGGAGTGTCCTGTATCCCAGTCAATATATCCATAGAAAACGACAGAATCTTCCGGTGTTCCAGGAGCCGACTGATACTCTTTTTTTGAACTTGTATCAACGATCATGCTCATACAACCGCTGAGAGTGAGAGCTGCGAGACCAATCACAACTGCCCTAAAAATGTTTTTTTTCATTTATTTCCTCCGTTGCCGGCACTCCCCGGCAATAGTTTTTTTTAGAATGACAGAATTCCGTAGATTGAAAGACCGCGGTTTGTGAATGCATCGATTTCTTCACGGTCAGACCACGTGTCCGTGTCCATATCCATCCACTGGCTCAGATGAAGCTGCTTAATTCCGGCTCCGAGACCAAAGTGAACAGAACTGTCCGTATTGAACATCGCCTGAAGCCCCGCTTCTGCCGTGTAGCCGATTAAAAGCCGTGAATCACCTAATGCAAAGTTTCCGTTGAGTTTTCCGTATGGGATTAAGCCGAATTCTCCCATTTTTACAGGAACCCGTAAAATGAGGCCGAATCCGAAAGTGTTAAAGCCGATATCATCACCGAGACAGTCGATTGTTTCTCTGTGGAACATGATTGAATATCCGAAGAATTCATTGTCTCCGAAGAATTCGGCACCAAAGCTGAATGCAAGGTCGTTTCCGTTCATGCTCAGATCTACACCTCCACAGAGAACAATGTTGTCCCATCCGTCAACTTCCGGGGTGTCAAAATATGAACTTGAGGAATCTTTGTCACCTGAATCAGAATCCGAAGATTTTTTGGCTTTCTTGTTCTTTTTTGAAGATTTTTTAGAATCACCGTCATCTTTCTGATCTGTGCTGAGCTCAGAAAGACGCCACAAACCATGCTCTTTTATCCAGGTCGTCGTAACAGACTTAGGCTCTTCTCCGTCACTCGTAAAATCTACAGTAGTTTTTCCTTCTGCTGATTTCGGCTCAGCTGCAGTAAAATTCATGCCCTTGTTTGCCTCAGCGCTGTATTTTTTCCAGAGCTGATATGCACTTGCATAGCGGAGTCCCTCTGCAGGGTCAAAACTGAATGCCTCAAGAACCGTGCTTCTGACAGCACTCGGTGCAAAATGCAGAACGCTCTCAAAATCTTTCTGTCCCTGAGTTGAAGCCCGCTCGTAAGAAATATATTTTGCTACTGCAGTGAAATCGCTTCCCAAATCTTTGAGTGTAGCAGAAAGTTTCTTAGTTCTGTCAGAAAGAATTGCTAAGCTGTCCTCAGAACCGGTTTTCTTCTGGGCATTTGCAATCATCTTTTGAATCTGGCTTGCAGGAATTGCGAAATTCGTTGAGTCCCTGCGGCTTGCTTTCCATGTGTTGATTCCGACAACCTCATAACCCGCATTTCCGCTTTTTGAGGAAATCATGAGCGGACCGCCGGAATTTCCACCGTCAATCTGTGCTGAATGCTGAATAATGGTTGAAACTGACGGATCCAAAAGCTCCTTGATTCGTGCCTTCGCATTCGTGACAGTTCCTTTTCCAAGCTGCCATACAGGGGAACTTCCAAGCCCCGGAAATCCTGCAGACCATACTTCCTGTCCGTCCGAAACGCTTGCAGCAGAAAGCGTAAGACCTTTTTTGAATGGTTTTTCGCCGTTAGCAAAGCCAAGAATAGCGATGTCAATCTCATCGTCTGTCAGAAGAACACTGAGATTCTCGTACTTCGTGATGTCTCCGGTTTCTGCGTTTTCAAATTCTACAGAAACAGTTGCTGCCTGAGAAACAACATGCCGGTTCGTGATAACGTAATTTGTACCGTCAGAAGCGACATAGACAAATCCTGAACCAAAACCGCCCTTCAGATACGCATCGACATATTTTGCGTAAGTTGAATAACCATTGTCGTTGAGTTCATCCCGATACTTTTCAAAATACTTGATGTGCTCAGGAAAATACTGCTGACGTACAATTCCGACATAAGAACGAATTTGCGAAAATGCAGAAGATGCAAGAACCGCAAAAACAGTTGCAAAAAGAATTTTTTTTGCTTTCACAATAAACCCCCGAAAGGTAAAAATAACACCGAATTATAACATATCAGGTACTATTAAGAGAATTTTAAGAATAAGAAAAATTTAAGAGTGCACTCAGAAAGCCTTTTTTTAACTGACAGAATTTTTCACGAGGTTATACTTTAATTCACAAACAGAAAATGAATTATTTTATCAGGAGGCAAATATGAAAATCTCTTTTAAAAGTATTCTTTCTATACTTACAATGGCTTTCGTTCTGACAGCCTGTGTTGTTGAGGCTGAAAATGAAACTTCTTCCAGTACAACAAAATCTTCCGGCTCATCAGGCACATCTTCTTCAGGAACGACGACAACCACTAGTTCCGGCGACACAGTAACACCAGAATCGAGCGGATCCAGCCTTTCAGAATCTGACAACAAAATCTACATCGATTTAACCTGCGCGAAAGTCTCTTCTGACAACTCAACGTGGAGCGATATCACAACAACTTCCATCGATTTTTTCAGCGAAACCGTCAAGGTCAAATACACTCAGGACGACTCTAAAAATTCTACCGGAGTAATCAGAATTGACGCGGCAGACGCAACGGCGAACCTCGACATCTGTCTTTCCGGCACGCAGACGAGCGGAGGCGTAAAAATTCAGACTACAACTGACTACGAAATAGGCCTCTACCTCGACAATGTTTCAATCACTTCAACTGACTACCCCTGTATCGACATTACAAAAGGCGGGGCTGCCACAGTCTTCTTAACGGGAACAAACACGCTCATCGACGGCCGTACATACGGCTACGGCTACGGAGACTCAGCAGCAGAATGCGACTCTTCCAGAATCGGCAGTGCAGAAGGAAGCGACTCAAAAGGCACCCTTTACTGCAAGGGCGGGCTTGCAATTGCCGAAACTTCGGAAGGCGGCTCCCTTTCTGTCACACAGGCTTATAAAAACTGCATCGCATCAAAAGACGGGCTTCTTACAATCGAAAGCGGAACCATTACCCTCAAAAACTACACTTCATCTTCAAGCACCGGTAAAAACGGACTTTTCGGCGGTCAGGGAATCATCGTCAACGGCGGAACAATCACTTTTGACGGAAAAGGAATCATCTCAAAATCATCATCTTACTATGACATCAGAAAGGCAAACGGCTTCAAAACAGATGACGAAGACTACACTTCAAGCTATGTAAAAATCAACGGCGGAACCATAAATGTAACCACCTACAACGGAAAGGGAATCAACGCTCCAAAAATTTACATCGCCGGCGGAACAAGCACATTCACCGTCACAGGAACCACAACCTATTCAGAAAACAGCACGACGGGCTCTTATTACGATGCGGACGGCATATTGCAAACAAACCAGACAATAAAATTCTCCCCGGAAGGAATCGAAGGCGAAACTCTGATTCAGATTTCAGGCGGAAGCACGATTGTCTCTGCTCCGGATGACGGAATCAACGTAAGCACAACAGGCGGCTCCCTGTTAATTTCAGGCGGATTTTTGTATGTAAAAGCTCAGGGCGACGGCCTTGATTCAAACGGAAATATCACAGTTTCAGACGGAACAGTAGTAGTCAGCCAGACCGGCAACGGGAACTCACCGATTGACTGTGGCGATAACTACAAATTCACGGTCACAGGAACGAGCGCAACCGTCTTTGCAATGGGCGGAAGCGGAATGTTCAGCGAGAGCATTCCTTCAAGCACTGTCAGCCCGATGATTTATAAAACTTCTGGCTTAAGCGGAAGTTCCGGCTCCTCTCTCGGTGTAAACGGAATAATTGCCCTGAAATCTCCGCAATCATATGCCGCTGCAATTTTAATCAGCTCAAGCCTCACAAGCGGAACAAGCTACAGTTTTGTCATCGGCGGAACCGTAAGCGGAACTCTTTACAATTCAGATGCAGGCGTCTACTTCCCTGCAACTGTTTCAGGCGGCTCATCAACAAGCTGTACGGCAACAACATCATCCTCTTCATCAAGTTCTACACCAGGCGGCTCTTCCACTCCCGGCGGAAGATAAATTAAGAGAGTAACTTATGAAACGATTTTTAATTTTTTCTTTTCTCGGCTTTCTGACAGGGACAGCTTTTGCTGATAAACTCACTATAAAAAACACAGTCGGCGCAAATTCTGATGATGTGGGTGAGTACGACCTGTTTACGAACCAGAAAGAAACTGACATCTCAGGAAAAACCACAGAAACCAGCACATTCGCTTTCGGCGACCGCTTTCAGATTGACCTTGAATCAGACACTCTCAACGGAAGGTTCCGTCTCGAAACGCTTTTTCACAATACGTCCACAACTTACGACGGAGAAAAAGTTGATTCAGAAGACGCAGTTCCGAACCTTATCTTTGTTCCGAGCGGCTTTCTGCACTTTTCTCCGGTTCAACAATTCGGTCTTATCGTCGGCAATAATTTTTACAAATATTTTGCGATTAAGTCGGCTTATCTTTCGGCTTCGGACGATACCACAAAATACGGCCGGCTTCTCACCGATTCCCTTGGTGAAGACAGATATTTTTCTTCCGGAAATATCGGAATTTACTCAAACGGGTTTGCCGGTGGGCTAACAAGTAACTGGAATTTCGGCTCAGATGACCAGATTTACATAAAAATGGCCGGCGGCGCTACAATGTACCCCGACGAAGACGAATTTGAAAAAGCAGTTGATTTTGGTCTGAACGCAGGGCTCACGAATCTTTTTGACCTTGGATTTACAGCCCACGATATTACGGAAGATGACAGAAAATTCGGAGCATTCGCAGGCTACACAGGCAATGAAAATCTCATCCTAAACGCAGGATTTTATTACAACTTCACGGATTCCGATTATCTTCCCGAAGAGTGCGTCACCCGCAGCGATGAATACGAATTCAAAAAACAAAGCACAAAATACGCTCTTGGATTTTCAGGCGGTTATAATTTTTCCGAAAAAGGCTTTGGAATTTATGGAGACGTAATTTCAGGACTAACCAACGAGTACATCGGAAAAATCAAGTATTACGATTCTGACGGAAACCTGATTGACACAAAAATCACAACAATTATTCGCGGAGCTACCATCGTAAAATACAAAAACGGCAAGGCAAAACGCACGGACGGCTTTACGCACGAAGGAATTCCGCTGTTTGCCTCACTTCGATTAAACTACAGATTCAGCGACAGCATTGAGGGAGACTTCAATTTTAAAGTCCGCACCCTTATGAATGCAGATGACACGACATGGATCACACTCTATCCGAAAATCAAAATCGATTTGCCACAAAAAAAAGGCACAATCAATGCCGGGCTCCGTTTTGACATGAACGCAGCCCGCTATGACGGCCTTTCAGGATTCTCAATTCCTCTTTCGTATACTTACAAATTCAAGAAAAAGTTCTAACCAGCACTTCTTTAACGGCTTGTCTGAAGGTTACGAGTCTTTTTGAATCTTGCGATTGCCTCATCAATCAGAAGGTTTGTAAGGCTCGTAAAATCAAGCCCGAATGCCGCGCACATTTTCGGGAACATACTGATTTGAGTGAATCCCGGCATCGTGTTGATTTCGTTGAGGTAAAGTGCGTCTGTGTCCCTGTCGATGAAGAAGTCAACGCGGCTCAAGCCTGCAAGATCGAGGGCAGCGAACGCTTTTTTTGCAAGCGTACGGATTTCTTCAAGCCGCTCTTCCGGAAGTTTTGCAGGAATCAGCAAATCAGCACCATCCGGATCATTGTATTTCGCGTCGTAATCGTAGAAATCATGTTTTGGAGCGATTTCACCTGGTCCGTAAGCGGTGAGTTTTTCCGCTGCACAAGAATCATCATCAATCGTCGGGTTTCCAGTGACGGAACATTCGATTTCACGGGCGTTTACTGCCTTTTCAATCAGAATTTTGTCATCCCACAGGAAAGCGTCCATGATTGCTCCGTTCAGGTGCTGGAGGTCTTTTGCAAGGTTTGCCCCGTCTGAACTTCCGGCTGCACACGGTTTTACAAAAAGAGGGAAGCCCAGTTCATTTTTAGCACGCTCCAGAAGTTCGTCGTAGCGTTTCCAGTCAGCAAGATCTGAACGTCGGATGCAGAGCCCCGGAACGACAGGAATGCCCGCATGTTCTAGAACGACCTTTGTTTTTTCTTTATCCATCGTTTCCGCGCTACCGAGAGTCGTGCAGCCGACATAAGGAACATCAGCCATTTCAAAAAGCCCCTGAATCGTGCCGTCCTCACCGAAAGGTCCGTGCAGAACCGGGAAAATCACATCACTCGAAAGGATTTCTCCGCCGACACGAAAAGTTCTTTTTGTACCGCCACCAGGAATTACACTGACTTCCTGAGACTCATCCTCAATAATTTTGAAAGAAGCCTTTGAATCAGCCTTAATCCGTTCGAATTCGCTCTGAGGCTGCAAGAACCAGCGTCCTGACTTTGTGATTGCAATGAGCTGAACTTTATTTTTCGAATCGATATTTCGTGCAACGGCAGCAGCTGAAACCAGAGAGATTTCATGCTCGCCAGATTTTCCGCCATAAATTACTGTAACTGTCATATTTTCCACCAGAATTTTTTGATGCTTTTAATTATATCAAATCACCAGATTTTGAAAAATACCCGCCTAAAGCCCCAAAAAAAATAAACCACAGATGTCACAGATTCCACGGATTAGAAAATATAATCTGTGAAATCTCAAACTGACGATATCATTTTACTACAGCGTTATTTTTATAATAAACACTGTTTTAAGACTTTTACGACATTTTTAATGTCATTTTTTATCAAAATTATAAGTATTTTCTTAATAAATGTCGGAAATTTACATTTCTTTTTGAAATCTTTTCGGTTATTTTGAAAATATCGCAGAAACTCTAAAAGTTTCATAAAAAAAGTTTTAAGGAGGATTGTTTCTATGAAAACAACCAGAAAACTCCCGCTTCTTGCACTTCTTGCAGGAGCAGCAATGTTCATGTCTTGTTCAGACATCGTATCAGACGGCGAAACAGAAGAATCTTCAGAGCGTGCCGCAACAACTGTTTCAGTATCATCAGCAAGCGCACTGGCTTCTGCAGTAAAAAATGCCTCTGCAGGAACAACAATCAAACTTACTGCTAACATCAAGCTTTCAAGCCAGCTTCAGCTTTTAAAGAGCGGAACTTCAAGCAAAAAAATCACGCTCAACGGAAACGGCAAAACCATCGACTGCTCAGGCATTAAATCAGGCTGGGGCATCAAGGTAAACGGCTCTTACTGGAACATCACAAACCTTACAGTCACAAAAGCACCTGACTGCGGTATGGTTCTTCAGACCGGCGGAAACAACTACGTCGCAAACTGCAAATTCACATACAACGGCGATTCTGGCCTCCAGATTTACAACTCTGCCCATGACAACTACGTCTATAAATGCGAATCATACTACAACTACGATTCTGCAAACGGCGGTGAAAATGCTGACGGATTTGCATGCAAACTTTCAGGCGGAAAGAACAATAAGTATTACGGATGTATCGCAAAATACAATTCTGATGACGGATGGGATCTGTACAGCCAGCCATATACTGTAGTTATGGAATCATGCACTGCTTCTTACAACGGATACCGAAACTCAAGCCTTCAGACAACAAAGAACGGCGACGGAAACGGCTTCAAACTCGGTTCTTCTAAAAAGAGCGTTTCACACACCCTTAAGAATTCCACAGCTACATACAACCTGAAATTCGGAATCGACGCAAACGGCAACACTGCTAAAATGTCATTCTCAGGAAACACTGTAAATAACAACAAGCAGGGACAGATTTCTTCAAGAACTAAATACTGATAATTAAATCTTGCTGCTTAGTGGCTTCGCATTTGCGGAGCCACTTTTTTATTCAGACAAAATCCGTATTATCTTTTTTTCATCCATATTTTTTGCAATATCAAGGGCTGTCTCCCCGTCCGCATTTTTCAAATTTTTATCAGCACCATTTTTCAGGAGATTCTTCACCTGTCCGTAATTCTGGGAATAAACCGCATAAATCAATGCAGAGTCCCCATGAGAATCCTGTCTGTTAATATCTGCACCATTTTTCACCAGAAACTCTGCCAGTTTTTCTGTTCCTTCCTGATTAACCGCAATAAAAAGCGGCGTAAAATCACCTTTCGAAACACGATTCACATCAGCACCTGCTTTCACAAGAAGCTCCGCGCACCTCAAGCTGCCTGCAACGCACGCATAATCTAGCGCCGTCAAATCTTCGGAACTTACCCGGCACGGATCTGCATTACTCTTCAAGAGGAGCTCAACAGCCCCGTAATTTGAAGTTCGTGCAGCCCACATAAGGGCAGAAACCTTATCTTTTGAACACGCATCAACATCAACCCCGCTTTCAAGCACATCTTTTAAGAGCTGATTGTTCTTCGTGTAAAGCGCACAAAGCGCCAGACCCTCGCTCTCCCCTGCATTCTGAGCAATAAACTCATTCACATCGATTTTTTTTGAACAGCTGACCAGGGAAAAGGCGAGACATACAAAAATCAAAACATAAAAAACTTTTTTCATAATTCTCCAGAAAAAAAAGAAACCACAGATATCACAGATTCCACGGATTAGAATTTATAATCTGTGTCATCTGTGTAATCTGTGGTTTTAAATTAAACGGTTAAGTTTAACTTATTTGCTCAAGCGAGCTTATTTTGAAAGACGAGCCTCGAGGTCATCCAAACAAGCTGTGAGCTCTTTTGGCAAGTGTTTGCCGAATTTTGGATAGTGGTTCTCACGGATGTCTTTAACTTCCTTGAGCCAGCCCTCTTTGTCCACATTGAGAATCTGTGGGAGAGTCTTTTTGTAGTACTCTGGGAGACCGTCTGTGTTGATAGCACCCTCTTTTGGCATGAAGCCGATTGGTGTGTCAACATAGTTGTCTTTTCCATCGCAGCGGTCGAAAATCCATGCGAGAACGCGTGAGTTGTCGCCGTAGCCTGGCCACATGAATCCGCCAGGAAGCTCTTTGTTGTTCTCGTCCTTTCGGAACCAGTTAACGTAGAAGATCTTTGGCAGTTTGTCCTGGTCAGCTTTTGCACCAACGTCAATCCAGTGCTGGAAGTAGTCACCCATGTTGTATCCACAGAATGGGAGAATTGCGAATGGGTCACGGCGGATTTTACCAACCTGTGAAGCATCAATTGTAGAAGCTGCTGTGATTTCTGAACCAACGATAGAACCCAGGAATACACCGTGGTTCCAGTTGCGGCTCTGGTGTACGAGAGGTACAGTTGATGGGCGGCGACCACCAAAGAGGATAGCAGAGATTGGAACACCCTCTGGGTTTTCCCACTCTGGAGCGATACA
>JAFPUF010000036.1 GCA_017395545.1 Treponema sp.
CAAGCGTCCGTTCATTGTAATCTTTACTTCTGCAGTAGCCAATGAAGCTGCAACAGCTGCCAGTGCAACTGCACTTACGATTTTTTTCATAAAAAAATCCTCCTTTTTTATATTGGGCAATTTAAACCAACGGTTTTTTGTATTAGGAGAATTCCGTACTTTTCAGGTAGAAAAAAACGGGGTACGGAAAAACAGTCCGTACCCCGTTTTTTTCTATTGTCTTTAGAATGTAACTGGTTTACCCTTGCGCGCATGCACCTGCTTCAACAAATCCGGTAAATAAAGCGGATCCGGTAGCTCCAACTAAAGCACCGGCAACATGGTCAAGCTCCGGATAGAAATTGTGAATTGCCTCGATTGCTTCTTCTGGCTCGTTTGCACCATCGATAAGCTCAGTGATTTTCTCAAAATCGAATTTTTCAGAAATCTTCTCAACAACCTCTTCTGATACGCCACCTTTTGTTAAAACCTCTTTCATCTCTGCATTTGTCATAAGATTCTGCCTCTTAATAATTTGGTTTGTAAGTTTGTAAGCGGATTTCAAAAACGCTTACATTTATTTATACGAAGCAGAATCCAAAAGGGCTAAAGTTGTGAGCAAAATATAAAAAACACCCCGCAAGACATTCTTACGGGGTGCGATTATCGTATCGTTACGAATTATTTTACGATGTCAGCCAGTGCTTTCTTCATGCCCTTAGACTGGATGTCAGCCAAGTGACCTGCAACAGCTGCTTCGAGACCTGCGTATTTTGTGAGGTCTTCTTTCCAGAACTCGACGTTGCTCAAAACTTTCTTTGCGATGACTTTTGCATCTTTAGTTTCTTTGTTGAGAGCGGCGAAGAATTCGAGAACCGGCAGAGTGTCGAGGTTTTCGTATTCACCTTCATCCCTCTTAGAGATAAGGCATTTCTGACCCTTAGCGTTGTCTTTGATTTCTGTTCCGTTGTAGAATGCGATGAGAGCTGCGATTGAGAAACCGAGCAATTTTGGAACTGAACCGTTCTTTTTGATTGACTGAGTTACAGATGGCAAACATCGTGTCCAGTATTTAGCGACTGAGTTCAAAGAAATCTCGATCAAGCGGTGCGGGTTGAACGGATTCTGGAAGCGGGTCCATACATCCTGTGCGTATTTCTTGAGGTCTTCCTGATCACCGTCGATTGAAGGAACGATTTCGTTAAAGATGATGTCGTGCATGAATTTCTGTGCGTCGGCGTTCGGTGTGTTGAATCCTGAACCAACTTTCTCTGAACAAACGATGTCCTGAACATAGTTTGAACCAGCAAGGAATGCTGCCAGAACTGATGATGTGTGAGCGCCGTTGAGGATGCGGACTTTTCGTGTGTGGTAGTAGTCCATGTTCTGAACCCACTTAACAGAAAGGCCTGCTTTAACGAGTGGAAGCTCGTCCTCGTGTGGCTTTTTAGATTCGATAACCCAGAAGTGGAAAAGCTCTGCTGAGTCGAGGAGTTTGTCCTCATAGCCGAGTTTTTCGCAGAGGTTCTCAGCCTGAGTTTTGCCGTTCTCTTCTTTAGAAAGGAGCGGGAAATATCCCGGAACGATTCGGTCAACGAGACATGAACAAACGTCACAAGCCTCGTCGAACCAGTTGATGAAGTCAGGTCCGAGCTGCCACATTTCTGCGTAGCGGAGGATGTTGATGCGGAGATTGAGACCAGCCTGGTCAGAAAGCTCACAAGGAATAAGAATCATACCTTTTGAAGTGTCTCCCTTGAAAGCCTGGAATCTTTTGTAAAGGAAAGCAGTTACTTTTGCAGGGTAGTTTTTCTGCGGTTTCTGGTCGAGTGTAACTGGAACTCCGTCGATTTCTGTGTCGAAGCGGATACCAGCTTCTGTTGTGTTAGAAACGAGGAAGCGAAGATCCGGGCTTGAAGCGAGTGCGATATAGTCGTCATAGTTTGTGTACGGGTTGATTGAGCGGCTTACTGAGTTGATGCAGCGTGTCTCAACTGTTGGTTTTCCGTCTTTCATGCCGCGGAGAACTGTTGTATAAAGGTTGTCCTGTGCATTCATCGCATCGATCATACCTTTTTCGAGTGGCTGAACGATAACGATGTTGCCGTTGAAGCCTGCTTTTTCGTTTGCGATATCAATCTGCCAGTCAACAAAAGCGCGCAGGAAGCCGCCTTCACCGAACTGAATTACTTTCTCTGGACGAGAAACCTTTTTCATAACCTCATTAATTGGTTTAAGAGCCATAATAATTGAACCTCCGGAAGTGTCCATTAAAAAAATTTGAGCCTATAATATCACGAATGACAGAATTCTTCAAGTTGACTGAAAAGCCCCTGACGACTAGACTGTAACTAAAATCTATCAGAATGTTTTACTTAATAACAAAACAAAAAGGAAAAAAAATGAAAAAACTATCTTTATCAGCGTTTGTTCTGACCGGAATCACAATGATTCTTTCTGGCTGTGGCTCAACACAAATCTCTCTGAACGAACAGACACCTTCTGCCGTTATTTCAATCATCGGAAATACTCAGATTCCATGGGTTGATCACGAGTCTGAAGAAACAACACCTACCGGTGAACCAGAAGCAGAAAGCACGCTAACAAGCCTTGCAACGAGTTTTATCGCTTCACAGGATCCTGAAGTTGTGACAGCAGTTGACCGTCTCGATTACATTTATGACAGCATTGCACAGAATCTTCCTGATTTGACCGGAATTCAGGTTCTCCCAAAAGACGAAGTTATTTCTTCCGAAGCTTACAAAAGGACAACTTCGAGTTATTTCAATACGCTGTCTGCTACAAAAAAAGCGACGAAATTCAAGGATCTTTCGACAATCGGATCAAAATCTGCCCGGGTACTTTTGAATTCTCTCGGAGCAAAATCTGCAATTCTTGCCTCTGCAACATTTCAGAAAGATTTGAACAAAGGAACCCGCTCAAACGGCACGATAAAAGGAATTGCTACCTTAAAAATCAAAATGCTCAACGAAAAGGGTAAAGAGATTACCAATAAGATTTATGTTTCAGAAACCCAGCCTGTCCGTATTATTGGCGGGGATTATGACAAGGACGAGCTGGTAAGTTTAATGAATGAGGCGATCGATGGGGCAGTAAGACAGTTCTGCATGGATTTGTCAAATACTTCCACGGATGAAGTGCTTTCTTCTTCTGAAAACAAGGCTGAAGCTGCAGAAGAAACAAAAGCTACCCCGATTAAAATGAAAACGCCCGTAAAAACGACAACTGAAAACGAAACAACAGAAAATGACAATGTTAAAACTGAAATAAAAACTGACGAAAAAGCTGAATAGGCATAAAAAAACCGCTTCGTAATGAAGCGGCTTTTTTTTGTCAGCTCAGATTAGAAATGATATTTCCAGTAAAGAGGAACTGCGATAGCATAGTCTTTGTCGCACTTATCCATTTCGAAGGCAGCTCCGACAGTGTGATTGTCGTTGACATCATAGTCGAATGCAAGTCTTGCGCCAAGAAGATTTTCTACACCGCTAGAAGAGAGGTCAGCAAGAATTTTTCCAGTAGCAGTGATTGTGAGTTTTTCAACCATACCCAAAGAAAGTGATGCTGCAGAGTAGAGGTCGTAATCAGAAGCTGCATCGTCGAGGTTGTAGAGCATTTCAGCAGCAACTGTGAATTTCTCAGCTTCATAAACTGCAGAGAAGTTGAGGAGTTTTTCGTAGTCAACACCACCAGCGCAGACATTATTTACAGATGTTAAGGTACCTGCGAATGAATGACCAATCAAATCGTCAACTGCATTTCCATTGTCAGCATAAGCGAAACCAAGACGGAGTGTGAGAGGCTCAACTTTTCCGAAAAGTTTCGGGAAAGCAGCGTAGAAACCAATCTGGCGGTCATCGCTGTCGATAACGTCCTGAATCGAGAGCCCAACTTCGAAGAGGTCATGAGCGTAGATTGCACCGATTCCGATATTGAATTCTTCATCTTCACCAGCTTCTTTTTTGCCGTTGAGCCAGTTTACACCTGCCGGATCACCGCCAAATGGGAAATCAGCAGTTGCAGAAATTCGGAGACTTTTGACCGGTCGTACTGTAACTGTGAAGCCGTCAGAACCGATGTTTCCGGCACCAATATTGTCATAGAAAACCGGGAGATAAGAACCGTCTGCAAAAATACCTGTATGAAGACCCAATGTAAGGACTTCGAACGGGCGGAATTCAATATACCAGTCGTTTACACTGCCCTGAAGACCGAAATGTTTTTCATCGAAATCATCGAGAGCAAATGTTGCTTTTACCATTGCATCAACTTTGTCAGAAAGAACTTCGACAAACATTCTTTCTTTGAGAGCCGGGAAATCTGTTGTTGTCTCATCAGCAGCATCGCTGTGATAAGCGATTGCATCTTCTTCGTACAATTTGTTGTAGAAAGAGAGTTTTACTTCTGCAAATGCTGCGCTTGAAAGAGCAGCGATTGCGACCAGGCTTGCAATAATCTTTTTCATATAAAGACCACCTTTTTGTTTTGTTTTAGATTAAATGTGTTATATAATGCTAACATATTTAATCTAATTTTAATTTATAGATTTTATGGGCCTTTGTCAATCAACTTTTGTACTATTTTGTCATTTTATGTACTTTTACGGAAATAAGCGCAAGCGATATGAGGACTCACGACAAATTTCCGTACTTTTAAATTAGTGTGCCTGGGTTTTGCGTGGAATGGAGGGGCTTAGCGGACCTCCGGTTACAGTGGGTATGGCTGTGGACGGTTCTGACTTTTCAAATACTTTCTTTTGATTTATAATCTTTTCTATGATTACAATAATTTTTGGTCTTGCGTGTATTGCGTTTGTGGCTTTTGCTTGTCTGCCTTTTGGACTGGGGTGGGGAAATGAGGTTCTTTTTGTTTTGAAAGGTGCGGTTCCTATCCTGGCAGGCTTCGTCGGCCTTTTGGCTATTTTAATCGGAATTGCGGATATTCGTGACAGAAATGAAGCTTTGAGGGAAGAACAGGAATCTCTCAATAGTGAGAAACAGGAGAATAAATCTTAGGGTCGCGCTGGTTAATCGCATCAACTGTATTTTTCTGCGAATTCAGCGGCAGAAAGCGGTTTTGAGAAATAGTAGCCTTGGAGATAGTCACATCCGATTTCTTTCATTGTGTCGGACATTTCCAGAGTCTCAACGCCTTCAGCCGTAATTGTAAAATTCATCTGTTTAAGGGCCTGTACTACGGCCGGAAGCAGCATGTCACGGTCTTTGAAATATTCGCGGACAAGTTCCATATCCAGTTTGATGTTTATAAACGGACACTTTTTAAGGCGGCTGACATTTGAATATCCGCTTCCGTAGTCATCGAGAACAAATTTGAAGCCAGCTTTCTGCATTGTCTTAATCTGTTTTTGAAGGAGAACATAGTCAATCATTGACTCTTCGGTAATTTCAAGATGAATCAATTCTGCCGGAACATTGTATTTTTCGAGAATTTCAGAGAAACGCTGGTTCAGGTCGGGGCGCAGAAACTGAATCGGCGAAAGATTTACGTTTATCCATTTTAGTCCCATCTTTTTGATGTCGTGCTCCTGAATGAATTTACAGGCTTTTTCAAACATCTGTTCTCCAAGAGCATTGATTCTTCCGTTTTTTTCTGCAATCGGGATGAATTTTACCGGCGGAATTAAATTTCCTTCGTCGTCACGAATTCTGGCAAGGGCTTCTGCTCCGGTCAGCGTGTAATCTTTTGTATCCATGAGCGGCTGAAGGAACAATTCGACGCTGTTTGTCTCAACGGCCTTTTCTACAGCCCGCTTAATCTGCGTGTTCTGCTCGATCGTTTCAAGAGTCTCGTTGTTTATGAGAATATCGGCATTGTCAAGTTTTTCGGCTTCTTTCAGGGCGGCAAAAATGGCATGAGAGATTTTTTTCGGATTTTCAAGGGAGATATTTTTGTCCAGAAGTACGAATTTTGGTTCGATGAAGATATCAACATCAAGACCTGCGCACCATGGTTTTGTGAATCTTTCAGAAATTCCGTTTTTTATAAGTTCGGCTTTGGAATTGTCATTTCCGATCAGAATAAAACGACCGTCGTGAAGATAGAAACGGAGAAGGTTCGGGTAGGCCTTTGCAAGATACTGGCAGATGAGACTGATTCCTTTGTCCATTTGCGTTCCGCTGTAAATTTCGCGTAATTCAGTGTAATTGTGGACTATGAACCCCATAACGAAATGTGAACTCTGCTCATCCATGTCGGAAAAGACGGCATAAAGCGCCTTTTTGTTGAATGCATTCGCTTTTCCGGTAAGATACATGGCAGGATTTTCAAACGAAATGAAGATGATGACAATCGCAAGCAGGGTGAAAAGATTCATTATCAGATATTTCGGGAAAGCAAAACGTGCGATGTAACCTGTTAAAAGCGAGAGGTTGAAAAGAATGACTGCAAGCAGAAATGAGCGCGAAACTGTTTTCCGGAAGTGAAAAATACATGAAAAAGAAAAGAGAAGAAAGAAGAATGCGTTGAAATAAATTACATTGTAAAAAGGTGCGCGGGAATAAACTCTTTGTGGGGAAATCGAAAAAATTACGTCAAAATAGAAGTTAAGAACTGCAAAAAGTTCGAAAATTGCGAAAATAATGTTGGCGATAATGCAGAGTTTGCTTTTCCAGCGGTGCCTGATTCCCAGAACATCCTCCGTGAACATGAAGAAGGTGAATGAGCGGAACATAAAAAGAACAAAATAAAGCACATTCAAAGCGCGGATAAAGAGCGGTGAAAAATCCTGTGCGTTTTCAATTGTCTTTGAGGCAAGAACATCGGACAGAATGACCAGAAAATCGACAATTAAAATAAGCAGAAAAGAGCTGTTGAGCTTTATTGGAAGCCGTGGATGTGCAAAATAATAGACAATGAAAGTAAAGAGAATGATAAAATCTGGAAGTGTAAAACTATAATTCCACATATATGCCTCACTAACAGTTATTTTAAAGTAATTATGAGGCATAAAATGTATATGTCAAGGAAAAAATGTGAGAATCAGTTTTGTTTTAGTACAATACTAAGAATTAAATTCTTCCAGCTTTAGTGCGGCTTCTTCCCACTTGGCGTTGAGGTCGTCGAGTTTTGCGGAAAGCTCTGAGATGCGCTCCTGTACGGCTTTTGCCTTTTCGCCGTTCGAGTAGACTTCAGGATTTGCCATTTTGTTTTCTTCGGTTGATTTTTCTTCCTCAGTTCTGGCAATTTCATCCTCAATCTGCTTCACGAGTTTTTCTGCCTTGCGCTTCTCGGCCTCAAATTTCTTTTTCTCTTCGTAAGAAAGCCTGGCATCAGATTTTTCAGTCTGGGGGCTTGGGGCGCCAGCCCCAGGAGAATGGGGTGCGGGTGAAAGCGAAGCTTGAACCCCAGGGGAAAGGCTTTTCCCCTTTACATTTTCCACTTTCAGTTTTCCGTTTTCAGTTTCAATTTCCCCATTCGCTTCCCGCTCAAGACGCTCCATGTAATAGCGGTAGTCGCCCGGAAAGGTTCGGAAGTGGCCCGGTTTAAGTTCAAGGACCCTGGTTGAAAGGTCTTCGATAAATCCCCGGTCGTGGCTGACGAAAATCACCGTACCGCCGAAATCTTTGAGGGCTTCAAGAAGGACATCCTTTGAATGCATGTCGAGATGGTTGGTCGGTTCATCGAGAATCAGGAGATTGACCGGCTTGAGAAGGAGCTTGAGAAGTGCAACACGGGATTTTTCACCGCCCGAAAGCACATCGAGGCTCTTGAAAACATCGTCGCCACGGAAAAGGAAGGCACCGAGCATGTCACGCACCTTGGGAATCAGTTCAAGCGGAGCCTCTGCCTCAATCGTCTCAAGAATGCTTGCGCTTCCTTTGAGGGTTTCGGCGTTATCCTGCGAGAAGTATCCGATTGAAACGCCAGCACCAAGCTTAACGCTTCCCTCAAAATCGCTGTCAACACCGGCAAGGATTCTGAGAAGGGTGGATTTTCCGGCTCCGTTGTGACCTGCGACAACAAGACGGTCGCCGTTTTCGAGAAGAAGGTCGAGATTATCGAGGACTTTGTGCTCGCCGTCGTAAGATTTCGTGATTTTTTCGAGGGTTGCGACAAGCCTGCCTGAATGCGGGGCGGCCGGAAACTTGAAATGGATTTTTTTGAGCGATTCGGGAATTACGATTTCGTGCTCCAGGATTTTGTCGAGCATTTTCTGCCTTTCCTGAGCCTGCGCCGCCTTAGTTGCCTTTGCTCCGAAGCGGTCGATGAATTCCTGAAGGTGACGGATTTCTTCCTGCTGTTTTTCGTATTCTTTGATAAGGGTTTCAAGCTCGACTTCACGCACTTTTTCGTAGTGAGTGAAATTGCCTGCATAGCGGTGAAGCTCGCCGTTAAAAAGCTCGTAGACTTCGTTGATTGTGTGGTCGAGGAAGTAGCGGTCGTGGCTTACGAGCAAAAATCCGCCTGAAAAATTGTTGAGGAACTTTTCGAGCCATTCACGAGCCTCAATGTCGAGGTAGTTGGTCGGTTCGTCGAGAAGAAGGATGTCGGGGTTGACCATGAGGTTTTTCGCAAGGGCAATTCTCATCTGCCATCCGCCGGAAAATTCCTCACATTTTTTGTCGAGGTCGTCGTGAGAAAAGCCAAGGCCCGTCAAAATCTGCTCGGCGGTCGCTTTCCTTCGGTTGAAGCCTGAGTTTTCGATTTCGGTGAGAATTGCGTCGTGGCGTTCGAGAAGGGCTTTCTGGTTTCCGATGCCCGCTTTGAGGTCGTCACCGATTTTGTCCAGCTCTTCCTGAAGCTTGTAGCCGAATTCAAAGGCTTTGTCGGCCTCTTCACGCAAAGTGCATCCGTGGTGAGTGAGTCCGCTCTGAGGAAGGTAGGCGATGCGGGCATCTTTTGAAACCGAGCGGCTGCCGTCATCAGGCGTGACAAGACCTGCCATTACCTTAATAAGAGTAGACTTTCCTGTTCCGTTTGCACCCGTGAGGGCGGCTTTGCTCCCGGCAGCGAGATTTACGGAAACACTTTTGAGAATATCACGGTCGCCGAATGCGAGCGACACTTTGCTGAATTGTACGAATGCCATATTTATTTTTTGAGTTCCTCAACGAACTCGGCGATTCTGTCGAGTGCGGTCTTCATTTTGTCGATTGCGGTTGCGTAACAGCAGCGGATATGACCTTCGCCACCAAGTCCGAAAACGCTTCCTGGAACGACTGCGACATTTTGCTTCTGGAAGAGCTGTGTCGCGAATTCTTCGCTTGAAATGCCGAGATTTTTGATGCTCGGGAACATGTAGAAGGCACCTGTCGGCTCAGGAACTTCAAGTCCCATGTCGCAGAAAGCCTTGTACATGAGGTTTCGCCTCTGCTGGTAGCTCACGCGCATTTTTTCGACATCTTTCCAGCCGTGGCGCAGGCCTTCAATAGCCGCATACTGAGAGAAAATCGGAGCACAGATTGTGTTGTAGCCGTGGAGCTTTACAATCTGTGCAAGAACTTCACTAGGTGCCGCAATGTAACCGATTCGCCAGCCGGTCATTGCGAATGATTTTGAGAAGCCGTTGAGAATAATAGTATAGTCTTTCATCTCCGGAAAAGAGCCGACTGAAACATGCTCTGCTCCGTCGTAGGCAAGCTCACAGTAGATTTCGTCAGAAATACACCAGATCTGATTTTTGACGACGACTTTTGCGATTTTTTCGAGTTCAGACTTTGGAATCATCGTGCCGGTCGGGTTGTTCGGTGAACACATCATGACGCACTTTGTTTTCGGAGTGATTGCCTTTTCAATCTGTTCGGCTGTAGGATAGAAGCCGTTTACGCTTGTGTCGATTGGAACGACCTTTGCGCCTGTGAGCTCGGCAAGAGGAGTGTAGTTTACATAGCATGGCTGAACGACAATGATTTCGTCGCCGGGATTTAAGATTGCACGGAGAACAGCATCAACGCCTTCCGAAGCACCGACCGTAATCAGAATTTCGTTCTTCGGGTTGTAGTAGAGGTTGTACCGCTCCATGTATTTTGCGATTTCTTCACGAAGCTCGATTAAGCCCCAGTTTGAGGTGTAGGATGTGTGGCCTTTTTCAAGATGATAGTAGGCTTCTTCGCGGATTACCCACGGAGTCGGAAAATCAGGCTCACCGACTGAAAGTGAAATTACATCGTCATGTCCGATAAGCATCTCAAAAAACTTTCGGATACCACTCGGCGGAATATTCTGCATTGATTTTGAAAGTCTATCTTCTCTTGTATTCATAAAATCCTCGTTTTTATCTTAAGACAGTATTGTAAATTATTATAGAAGAATTTGGAAGTTTTTCTGTGTATTTTTTATGAAAACTGTGTTAAAATTATTGCGTGCGATTTCGCAGAATTCTGATTCTTTTTTCTTTATTTCTCCAGATTGTGCTTGCAGGCTGCAGAAAATCCGATTCGGATGAAAATCTTGTAATCAACCTGCGGGACCGTTTTTATTGGGCACGGGCGACAGAAAAAAGCACGATTGAAGATGCTGAAAAACTCCGCTTTCATAAGTTTTCTACAGCCGGAGTCTCAAACATCAATAAAGTTGCCGGAAAAAATCAGGAATATGTCTGGCTCATGGCTGTTTTTGCCCTTCCCGATGATTTACGCGAAAAAAATCTTGGTCTTCTTATTTCTTACCTGCATTTTGCGGATAAAGTCTGGGTCAACGGAACTTATGTAGGCGGTTACGGAAAATTCCCGCCAAAACCCAAAAGTGCTCTCTGGGGCTCGCATTATTATTCAATTCCGGCCCCGCTTTTAAATCCTGTCGGCAAGAACATTATCCTGATTAAAGTTTATTGCAGGGGACGCAGCGGTATTTCTGACAATATTCTTCTTGGTGAGCAGAAAATAATCGAGAACCGGGAAAAACTTCACACTTTCAGCCAGTCGGTAATCTATCTGTTTGCAGAGGGCGGTATGCTTTTCGCTGCAATCATCTTCCTGCTTATTTTTATCTGGCGTAAAAAAGAGCGCGAGTATTTTTCATTTTCGATGCTATGCCTTTCTTCGATGCTGTTACCGGTTCCTTTCTTTGCAAGGCTTCTGCCGGAAAACTTTCCGGTAAATGTTCCTTTCCTTTTCTTCATCAAACTTACAATCGGCGTCGGACTTTATCTTATCGTTTACTGCGCTTCTTCACTTATCATTCAGTTCGTAAAAAAACAGGAGAGCCGCAAATATCGTCTGGCCCGTCTCTCAATTCTTGCTATAAGTTCAGTCCTCACGATTTTTGCTCCGAGTTACGAATTCTTAATGATGATTTGTCCCTATCTTCTCAGTCTTTCTGTCCTCCAGCTTGTGATGGGAATTGCTTTTGTCGTTGACAAAGCGCTTACTGCAGAAGAAAAACACAACTTCAAGGTTCTGATGCTTGCGTTTATTCCTCTGCTGGTGTCGATTTGTATCGACTTAATCATAAGACTTGGTGTAGGAAAAACGGATTATCCATACATCACGCTGTTCGGCTGGCTTGTCACAATCGCAAACTTTATGGTTCTTTTGAGCCTGCGCTATAACAGGGTCGTTTCCCAGAATGAAACAATGAACATTAAGTTGAGGCAGGAAGTTTCCAAGCGGACAAATGAACTTTCAGAAAAGAATTCGATCCTTGAAGAGCAGATTCACCGTTCTCAGGTCGACCTGGAGATGGCTTCCATCGTGCAGAAAAAATTCTTCCCGTATCCGCCGAAAAGCTTACGGGGCTGGGATATTGCGGTGAGCTACAGTCCTCTTGACAAGGTATCCGGCGATATGTACGATTTTTACCTTGACAGCACGGGCAGCGCTCTCAACGGCTTCTCGCTTTTTGATGTATCCGGACACGGAATTGCGGCCAGCCTTGTTACGATGCTTTCAAAAAACATAATCTTCCAGTCTTTCACAAGAAATATGCTCAGAAATGAGACGGTCTCGCGCACTCTTTACGAAATCAACGACGAGATAATCGAGGCAAAGGGTGAAATCGAGAATTATCTCACGGGTCTTATGTTCAGATTCTCAAAATTTGACCATAATGACGAATGCAAGGTTTCAATGGCGAATGCCGGACATCCGAACCCGATCCTGTACTCGGCCAAGAGCAATATTTGTGATGAAATTGAGACTACGGAAGACCATCACGGAGCAATCGGCCTGGACTTTATCGAAGTTTCGTTCCCGCAGATAGATTTTACGATGGCAGAAGACGATATTCTTGTTTTTTATACTGACGGAATTTCAGAGAGCCGTAACAAAGCTGGTGAGATGTTCGGAAAAGAGAGAATCAAAAAGATAATAAAGGAAAATTATGCAAAAGACGCCCAGTCAATAATGGAAGACTTGATCGACAGTTTCTATACATTCACCGAAGGAGTCAAACGAGATGACGACATTACGGTTGTTGTAATGAAACGCGAGAATTCCAGCAACTATGTTGAAGAACTGGGAGACGTAGACGATTATTTGGGATAAATGATAAGTAACAAGGGGTGGTGAATTATGAAAGAAATAAAACAATGGTATGATTCTGACGGAATCACATTTCACAGTGAGCATAAAGTTCAGTTTTCTCAGAGTGACTCAAACAAAAATCTGAGTCTTTATGAAATTCTGAAAGTTACGAGTGATATGGCAGTCGAAGATTACGCCCAGCGAGGTATGGACAGGGATACACTCACGGACAACGGCTATGCGATTCTTGTTTCCAGAACTGCATTCCGTTTTCACAGGCTTCCGCGTGAGAACGAGGAATATGTTTTTACGACTTATGAAGAGAAAGCCGAACCTCTTCAGCTTGTGAGGGCATATGAGTTTACGACTCCAGACGGAACGCCGCTTATCACAGGCCTCAGCTCGTGGATTTTAGTGGATCCTGAGGCTCATAGAATCATTCCGACGAAAAAGTTTGACATGAGGAAGCCGGTCGAGACTTCAAAAGTGCATGACTGTAAAAAATACGGAAAAATTCAGATTCCTGAAGACCTGGAAAAATGGGACGAGAGAATCATAAAGTACTCGGAGATTGACGGTAACAACCATGTGAACAATGCCCGTTACGGGGCTTTCATTACGGACGCAATCCCTGAAAAATTCAGGAAAACCGCTTTTACGGATTTCCGGCTCAACTATGCAAAAGAGGCAAAACTCGGCCAGAAACTTGAAATTTTCGGAAAAATTAATGAAGACGAAAAAAAACTCACGATTGTAGGAAAGACTGAGGAAGAAACATCATTCGAATCAGAATTATACTGGTAGTGAGGAAATAAAACAGAAATACTGCCCGGAAGTTATTTGCAGCCGATGTCTTCTTCTTCGCCGACATCCCAGCCGTCGAAGAGGTTTTCCGGGGTAGTTTCGTCTTCATCTTCGGAGTCGTCGTTTTCGGAATCAGCAGTTTCTTGAGAAACCGGGGATTCTGACGGCTCTTCTGCGGACGGCTTGTCTTCTTCGGACGGCTCGTCATCTAAGGCTGGTTCAGAAGTTTCTTCCGGGGCCTGCTCGTAGTCTCCGTGAGTTCCGTCATCTTCGTTTTCGTCAAATTCAGGTGTGACTGCTTTGTCGCCGATTTCGTTCCTCATTTCTGCAACGAGCGCTTCATTTGCTGCTACCCGTGCTTCGATTTCAGGGGAAACGGTAACGGCTGGGGAGGTTGTTGCGACACAGGCTGCACATTCTTCTTCCTGCGTGACTCCTTCGTGAACCGGGCAGTTCTCTTCGTTTTCTGATTCTGGAATTACTACATCAAATGGAAAACCTTTCCGTAAAACTGCCTGTTTTAAAAAAATATTTATTGCGGTATCAATGTCTGTTCCGAGAGTGTTAAAAAGTTCGCCAGCATCCTTTACTAATTCTTCATCAAAATCAATTTCGTAAGTCTTAATCATAGTTTTATTATCGGAAATCCCCTTATTTTAACTTAGACATTTCAATCTGGCAGAGCTGGTCGCATCTTTCGTTGTATTCAACTCCGGCATGGCCTTTGACCCAGTTCCATTCTACATTGAGCGCGTTGTTGAGCGAGTCGAGTTTCTGCCAGAGTTCCTGATTAAGAACCGGTTTTTTAGCAGAAGTGAGCCAGCCGTTCTTTTTCCAGTTGTGAATCCAGGAAGTTATTCCGTTTTTGACATACTGGCTGTCGATGTTGAGTAAAACCTGGCAGGAGCGGAGACGTTCTGTGTTGTAGATTGCCGAGAGTGCTGAAATTGCTGCTGTGAGTTCCATGCGGTTGTTTGTGGTGAGCTTTTCGCCGCCGCTCAGTTCGCGTGCCTCGCCCTCAGCGATTACGACGCATGCCCAGCCACCGACACCGGGATTTCCCCAGCAGCCGCCGTCGGTATAGACGATGATTTTTTCATTTTGTGACTGTGTTTTCATCTGGTCGAAAGAAATTGTATTTGCCATTCGTAATATTTTAGTACAAATTCGTAAAATGCACTACACTAAAACTCTGGAAAATGAGATAATTCAGACATTAAAAAACGGCAGCCAGACAAAATGACGGAAAACAGGGATTTCCTTGCGACACAGCTTATCACTTATCTTGGAAACAAGCGGAGTCTTATCGGAAACATCGAAACACAAATCAATGCAATTTCTCAGAAAACCGGGCGGGATAAACTTATCTGCGCAGATTTGTTTTCGGGTTCAGGTGTCGTTGCCCGCATGTTAAAAAGCCATTCTTCAAAACTGATTGTAAACGACCTTGAGAATTATTCAAGAATCATAAATGCCTGCTACCTTACGAATAAAAAAGATTATCCTTCGGAACTGTGCAGAAATTTACGGAAAGAGATTATAAATCGTGCCGCCGGAAAAAAAATCTCCGGAATTATCACAAAGAATTACGCCCCCCAGGATGACCAGAATATACGGATGGGGGAGAGGGTTTTTTATACGCACGAAAACGCACTTCTAATCGATACTTACCGTAATCTGATAGATGAAGTAGTTACCGCCGAAAGCCTGAAGAAATTCTTCCTCGCGCCGCTCATCACGGAAGCCTCAGTTCATGTGAATACGAGCGGAGTTTTTAAGGGGTTCTACAAAGACAAAAATACGGGAATCGGCTGTTTCGGTGCGAGCGGAAAGAATGCTCTCCCGAGAATTTTCGGAAAAATAGAGCTGAAAGAGCCTGTCCTGAGCAATTTTGACTGCGATACTCTGATATTCCAGAAAGATGCGGTAGAACTTTCAAAAGAACTCAAAAATCTTGACCTTGCGTATCTTGATCCGCCTTACAATCAGCATCCCTATGGCTCAAATTATTTCATGCTGAACCTGATTCTGAAAAACCGCCTTGATGTTGAGATAAGTGAGGTCAGCGGAATCACACAGGACTGGAACCGCTCCACTTTTAATAAATTACGTTCTGCGTTAAAATCAATGGAAGAAATTATTGCGGCTCTGGACGCAAAATTCATTGTCATTTCGTATAACTCTGAAGGATTTATAACTTTTGAGGAAATGAGCGGAATGCTCAAAAAATACGGTAAACTTGAGACAATCGAGATAAAATACAATACATTCCGTGGAAGCCGGAACCTGAGAAACCGCGACATCCATGTTTCGGAATATCTTTTTGTTTTGGAGAAAAAATGAGCGACAGCAAACCAATTTTAACTGCTTCTGACATTTCAATCGTATTCGGCGGACTGCGTGCCGTAAGCGAGCTGAATATGGAACTTACAAAAGGCGAACTGGTAGGCTTAATCGGGCCCAACGGTGCGGGAAAAACGACTGTGTTCAACATGCTTTCTGGAGTTTACACGCCGACGAGCGGTCAGATTATTTACACAGACCGCAAAAACCGTGTTCATATCGTAAACAAAATGTCGCCTGCCGAGCTCAACAAAATCGGAATCGCGCGAACTTTCCAGAATATCCGGCTTTTCGGAAACCTTACTGTAGCAGACAATATTCGAATTGCAATGCACGCCCAGCGGAAGGCAAACCCGCTTCACATCCTCTTTCGAACGCCAAAATTCCGTAAAGACGAAGAGATGATGACAAACCAGGTGAGAAGTCTCTTAAAACTTTTTGGTCTTTTGGAAAAAGAGGGTGAACTTGCAAAAAATCTTCCTTACGGTGAGCAGCGAAAACTAGAAATCTGCCGTGCACTCGCAAGTCAGCCTCAGATTTTGCTTCTGGATGAACCTGCAGCCGGCATGAATCCGCAGGAAACAAAGGAACTCATGGAGCTTATTTCTTTCATTCGCAAGGAATTCCACCTTACAATCCTCCTGATTGAGCACGACATGAAACTGGTCATGGGAATTTGTGAGCGGCTTTATGTATTGAACTATGGTCGGGTCCTTGCAAGCGGAAAACCAGAAGAAATTCAGCAGAACCCTGAGGTTATCAAAGCATACCTCGGAGCGGAAGCGGGCAGCGGAAAGTAGCAGATGCAAAATCCAGCCGTTTTTATAATCGAAATTGTTCTCAGCCTCCTTGTTTTAGGCTATGTCGTGAACCATTCCGAAGGTCGTATAAGCCGGAATGAATTTTGGAAAGTGAAACTTGCTATGTCTTTGGGCTTAATCGGCTATTGGACTGCCGCAATCTGGCTTTCTTACAACGGTTTTGGTTTTCTTGTCGTTATTGGCCTGATTGCAATGCCTTTTTTCAGTTTCAAGTGGATTCAGGTTTCAATCCGCAGGCTTCATGATTTGAATTATTCGGGATGGATGTTTCTTTTTGAGTATGTTCCGATTGTGAGCCTGTATTTTATTATCAAACGCTGGTTTGAAAATTCTTCGGACGGGCTGAATGACTATGATATTTCGATTCCTTATGCAGAAACTCTGAAAAAAATCGATTTGTATCCGAATGTGAACTGCATTGAACTTTTAGGAAATAATTTCTCGGTGAATTCCGTGCGTTTTGAGTACAAAAAATTCAACGGAAAAGAAATTTACGAATGTTCGTCGCTCGCTTTGGATTCAGATAAAGTTGTCAAAAATTATTTCGAGGAGCATTTTGAAAAAACAGAAAACTCACCGAGTTATGCCGAAAAATATCATGTGTCTTTCGTGAAAAAAGAGCGTCAAATCGAGGAACTGAAGCGGAATTTACACGCGATTTTGATTCGGAATGGGTATCTTCTCATCGATGAAAACGAAATTTTCGTGCGGAAAGATGGATTTTCCTACGCTTTGGTCTGGGAAAAAGACAAATTCATCGTTGAGCTGGACAGATTTCAAAAGATCGTGACAGGCGATTATAACCTGCTCACGCTGAAAAAAGACCAGTTCAAGGAACTGATTGAAAATATTGTTTGATTTAGACAATGAAAAATTATGACTTATAATGTGGAGAACACAAGATGAACGAAAATATGCTTGAAGTAAAAGATTTGAAAGTCGCTTATGGCTCTATTCTTGCACTCAAAGGAATCAGTTTCGATGTCAAACAAGGCGAGATTATCTCTCTGATTGGTGCTAACGGTGCCGGAAAAACTACGACTCTTCATTCAATCTCAAACCTGATTAAAAAACAGAGTGGAACGGTCATATTCAAAGGCGAGGATATCACGAACACAAATCCTGATAAAATCGTAAAAGCAGGATTGATTCATGTCCCGGAAGGCCGCCGAGTTTTTGCAAACCTTACAGTCAAAGAGAATCTTGAAATGGGCGCATATCTGCGGAAAGATACAGCCGCAATCAAAGAAGATCTGGAGCATGTATATGAACTTTTTCCGCGGCTTCGTGAGAGGGTAAAGCAGCTGGCAGGAACGCTTTCCGGCGGTGAGCAGCAGATGCTTGCAATGGGGCGTGCCCTCATGTCAAAACCTGAGCTTCTTCTTCTTGACGAGCCGAGTATGGGCTTGGCTCCGATTCTGGTTGACGAGATTTTCGACATCATTCAGAAAATCAACAAAAGCGGAACAACGATTCTTCTGGTCGAGCAGAATGCTTTCAAGGCGATGAGTATTGCGAACAGAGTTTATATCCTTGAGACCGGAGAAGTAGCCTCTTCTGGAGACGCAAGCGTAATGATTCACGACGAAAGTGTCAAAAAGGCTTATTTGGGCGGATAAAAAAATTGCCACACGGATTCGATTTTCCTACGGAAAATCAAAAAGTGGTGGTATAATATAGGGGTATTCAGGAGGAAATTATGATTGTACGCGATTTTATGACTAAGAATCCGTTTTATACGAACCCGAAAGAGCCGATTTACAATGTTAAAAGCGTGATGGACAGGGAAAAGTTTTCGAAGGTGCCTGTCCTCGATGATTCTGGAAAACTCGTTGGCGTTGTCACAAAGACTGACCTGAAAAAAGCGATGCCTTCTGAGGCGACAACTCTCGACATCTATGAGCTGGGCTATCTTCTTTCAAAAATCACTGTCGAAAAAGTGATGAAAAAAGACCCGATTACAATTCAGAAGGATGCAACGATTGAAGAAGCGGCAAAAATCATGTCTGAAAAAGGACTTTCGAGCCTTGTCGTAATGGACGGCGAAGTTCTCACAGGCATTCTCTCAAAATCTGACCTTTTCAAAGCTCTGGTCAATATGTTCGGCCTGCGCTATGAGGGCGTTCGTGCTTCCCTCGAAGTAAGCGATGACTGTGGTGTTCTTGCAAAAATCAGTTCGGCAATTGCAGAAAAGAAAGGCAAAATCGTTTCCTTCATCACTGCAGACGGAAGCGATGTCAGCAAGCGAATCATCACCTTCAAAATTCTCGGCCTCGACAAAGAAACAGTCCGTGAGATTTTGAGCAAAGTCGGCGGAGAGATTAAGGATATCCGCTAACAGATGAATATCTGCCTTTTTACTTCTGAAGAAATCAAAAAGCCTCTTTCAAAACGCGATGAGCGGGCAAAGCATATAATAAAAGTTTTGCATAAAAAAGAAGGTGATACTTTTGATGCGGGAATTATCGGCGGGGCTGCGGGAACTGCAAAAATCACAAAAATATCAGAAGAAGGTGACATTTCTTTTGAATTTGAGCCGAAATCGGCCGGGAAAAGGCTGTACCCGCTCACGCTGATTATCGGATTCCCGAGGCCTATTCAGCTCAGGCGTCTTTTGCGTGATGTCGCGGGTCTGGGAGTCCAGAAAGTTATTCTGTGCGGGACAGAACTGACCGAAAAATCTTATCTTGAGTCAAATGTTGTGACTGACGGAAGCGCATATCAGATGCTTCTGGACGGCACGGCTCAGGCGGCCAGCACTCATGTTCCGCGCCTTGTCGTAGAAAAATCGCTTGAAGAGTTATTTAATCATAATGCAGAAAACAATTCTGAATGGGAGAGTGCTTCTAAAATTGCGTTGGATAACAGAAGGGCAGTTTCTTCACTGCATGACTATCTGGAGCATGAAGGGGCCAGGTCTGTGATTGCGGCGATTGGAAGCGAGAGGGGCTGGACTGACAGGGAGAGAGATTTGCTCGAAAAGGCAGGCTTTACGCTCTGTTCAATGGGAGTCAGAATTTTAAGGACCGAGACCGCTGCAACGGTAGCGAGCTCCATCATACTTGACGCGATGGGGGTTCTTCAATAAACTTATCCTGCTTTTTCATACGGTGGAAGTTTTTTATTTACGAGTGCCCTTAATGGTCGATTAGCTCATAGGGAGCGACCCGTCAGGGGCAAAACCTGCGAGGCAGGTTTTGAGCGATTCTCGGAAAAATCTATGATTTTTTCGTGGTAGAGTATTTTTGGTGGTCAATTAACTCAGTGGTAGAGTGCTACCGCGGTTCGAGCTCAGCTCTCACCGAGACTCGCCTAAAAACTCGTCTCACGAGTTTTTTCGCCTTCGGCGACCGGCTCCCTACCTTCACACGGCAGGATTTTTTGCAAGTATCCTTAATGGTCGATTAGCTCAGTGGTAGAGCGCTACCTTCACACGGTAGATGTCACTAGTTCAATCCTAGTATCGACCATTAAGGATATTTTTTTCACTTTGAAATAAAACTCACTGGCAGGGGATGGCTTTAAAAACAAAAAACCGCCCTCGAAGTGAGAGCGGTTTTCTTATGCCGAAGGATTTTCGGCATAGTCTGGCTTATCGGAGCAAGCTCAAGACTGACTGTGACTGCTGGTTTGCCTGAGCAATCATAGCTGTTCCTGCCTGCTGGAGGACCTGGTTCTTTGTGAAGTCTACCATTTCCTTAGCCATATCAGTGTCGCGGATTCGTGACTCAGAAGCCTGGAGGTTCTCAGCACCGATGTCGAGTCCGACGATTGTCTTCTCGAGGCGGTTCTGGTAAGCACCCAAGTCTGCGCGCTGTTTGTTGATCTTTTTGAGAGCTTCGTCGAGAGTTCCGATTGCGCGGTTAGCATCTTCTGGAGTTTCGAGAGTCATGATCTCTTCGTTTCCAACGTTGCGGAGGCCGAGAGCACCAGCTGTCATTGTGCCGATGTAAGCCTGTACGCGCTGATCCATGTTAGCACCAACGTGGAACCACATAGAAGCTGTAACTGAGTTCTCACCTGTTGAGCGAGCGAAACGACCAGTCAACATGTTCATACCGTTGAACTGAGCCTGTGAAGCGATGCGGTCAACTTCTGCAACGAGAGCAGAAACTTCAACCTGAATCTGCATTCGGTCTTCGTCTGTGTAGATACCGTTTGAAGACTGAACAGCAAGCTCACGGATTCGCTGAACGATGTCAGTTGTTTCCTGGAGGTAGCCTTCAGTTGTCTGGATGAAGCTGATTGCATTCTGAGCGTTTTCAGAAGCTTTGTTCATACCACGGATCTGTGATCGCATTTTCTCAGAAACTGCGAGACCAGAAGCGTCATCACCAGCACGGTTGATTTTCATACCAGATGAAAGTTTTTCCATGTTTTTGGTGTTGTTCAGCTCTGTGAGACCTGTTGAACGCTGTGCATACATTGCACTCATGTTGTGATTAATAACCATAGTTTTATCTCCTTATAATTACTATGCGGTTTTAACGACAGGTCTTCGTTCAGAAACCTGTTGCCTTTGGGGGCGCCCACCCACCGGGTTTTTGTGCCCTACAGTATTAGTTTCGGAGATTGAAAAATAAACTTAAGTAAATTTTTTAATTTTTTTTGATTTTTTTCGTGTTTTTTCGTACTTTTTTTAAGAAAAAACAAAAAACCGCCCGGTTTTGGGCGGTTTCACTTAAAAAACACTTCTGAACTTATGCAAGTCTGGTTTGTTTCTTTTTTCTGAGAAGCTGAAGCGCGATAAGGACCAGCAGAAGAATTACACCGCAAATATCGGTAGCAGGGTTCGGGTCGATACAGCAGAGGCCTGCTGCGACAAAAGTAAGTCGCTCGATAATGGAACCTGCTTTCTTTACGTTGTCGCTGACTCCGAAGTTGTTTAAGAAGCCTGTGTGAGCGAAAGCATAGCCTTCAAGGCCTGCAGAAATTGCGAACATTCCGATTAGAGCCGTTACCGTGATTCCGAGGATTGAAAGCGCATTTGAGCCAATCATAAGCATTGCAGGGTTGTAGATGAACATGTAAGGCACTATGAAAGCTCCTATGGCGAGTTTTGTGGCATTAACCGCCGTGAGCATCGGCCTGGCTTTTGCTATTGCCGCACCTGCAATCGCCGCAAGGGCTACAGGAGGCGTGACATCTGCGATGATTCCGAAATAGAAGGCAAACATGTGTGCCGGAAGAAGCTGTTCTGGTGTTGTGTCGCCGAGACCGTAAATACAGCGGACAATTGCACCGGCAGTAATTGTAGATGTTATGAGGTAGTTTGCCGTAGTCGGAGCGCCCATTCCAAGAATAATTGATGAAATCATGGTGAGAAGCAGTGTGATGAAAAGTTTTCCGTGGGCAAGGGCTACGAGACCAGCCCCCAGTTTTAATCCGAGGCCTGTCAAAGTGACAATTCCGATGATAATTCCTGCCATTCCACAGGCTATCGCAACACTGATGATTCCGCGGGCTGCCGCACAGAGGACTTCAACGAGATCGTCGAGTTTGAAGCGTGGTTTGTTTCCTTTTGCGACATCTACGAAAGAAACTGCAATTGCAATCACGACGATTGAAAGAATACCCATTAAGGCAGAATAAGTCGCTGTTTTTCCAGAGCAAAGGAAGAAAATTATTACGATAAGCGGGAGAATCATATATCCGCGTGTAAGGAAGAGCGGAAGAAAGCGCGGAAGCTCTTCTTTTGGAAGGCCTTTAAGTCCCAGTTTGTGAGCTTCAAGATGAACCGTTATGAAAATTCCTGCGAAATAAAGGAGAGCCGGAATAACTGCTGCTTTTACGACGGTGATGTACGGAAGACCGACGCTCTCTGCCATCAAAAAGGCCGCAGCGCCCATAATCGGAGGCATGAGCTGACCGCCAGTTGAAGCTGCTGCCTCGACGGCTCCGGCAAATTCTCCGCGGTAACCGAGTTTTTTCATCATCGGGATAGTGAAAGAGCCTGAGCCGACCGTGTTTGAGACTGAACTGCCCGAAACAGTTCCGAGAAGGGCTGATGAAAGAACCGCAACTTTTGCCGGTCCTCCGCTCGCTCCTCCTGCAATAGCGTTACATGCATCGATAAAGAACTGGCCGATTCCGGTTTTTTCGAGGAAGGCGCCGAAGAGAATGAAAAGAAAGATGAATGTCGAGCACGCGCCGATCGGAGTTCCGATAATTCCTTCTGTTGTGTAATAAAGATGGGTTACGACACGGGAAACAGAGTAGCCGCGGTGATTCAAGAATCCGGGCAGATATTTTCCAATGAAAGCGTAGAGTATGAACGAGCCGGCGATAATCATAATCGGAAGTCCGACAATACGGCGGCAGGTCTCAAACAGAATCAGGATGCCGACAATTCCGACGGCAATATCAAGCGGGGTGTATGCTCCTGCCCTGAAAACAATCGCGCGGAAGTTGATGATGTAGTAACTCCAGCAGCCGGCCCCGATGAAAGCCAGAATGACATCGTAAAGTGGAAGCGTATTTTTCGGCATGGACTTAGTAGCCGGAAAAAGAAGGAATGCCAGAAACTGAACGAACGCAAGGTGTGACGCACGGACAATCTGGGCCGGAATTCTTCCTGTTAATGTGGCGTGAAGCTGAAAAATACAGAAAGCCACGGAGATGATTACCGTGACATGCTGCCTCCAGCATTTGTGCTCGCGGTAAGACTGCTCCCTGTCCAGTTCCTTCATAAGATTTTTCATTTCGTCTTCGTTTGTTGTGGGCAGAAGACTGTCAACCAAAGTGTTTTTTTTGGTGTTCTGAATTTCGTCGCTCATAGTTTCCTCAATTTTTAAATCTTTTTTGACAGTAAATATTGCAGGACTGATACTCTCGTTATTTTAATAATCAGTCTTGTCTGCGGTTTGAAAAAGTTTTTCAGAAAAAATTCGTTTGACTCGTTGAAAATCATTCCTTCCATTGCATCTTTTCCAAATGCGACGGAATGTTCGGCAACTACTCCGACTGCCATTAAAAGACTCGGAAGTTTTCTGTTAAGGCCGCTTATGACATAGCCCTTGTCGGTGACTGTGAACTTTGCGCCTTCTGTTTCTGACGCTTCTGGAATTCCTGCCCCGTAAGAGACGAATTCTGTCATGGTAAGTTCAAGAACGCCGTTTTTGGCCGGAATGTAAAAATCGTGCACGCGGCCTTTGTTTACGGAGTGCGTATAGCTTATCGCAAAGCCGGACTCGGCCCCCTGCCGCGAATAAATTCTTTCTGAAAAATTCTTCTGATTAGAGATTGACAGTACCCGTACCAAAGGCAGATTAAGGGCCAGAAGTACAAGTACTGTCAGAAAGATAAGTTTTTTCACTTATTGTTTAGTTAAGGATGCCAGTTTCCTTGAAGTATTTGAGGGCACCTGGATGGAATGGAACAGAGATACCTGTTACGGCAGCTTCTGCAGAAACTTCTTTTCCTTTTGCGTGTGCAGTTCCAAGTTCATCGAGATTCTCGAAAAGGGTTTTAGTCATCTGGTAGACTGTGTTTTCGTCGAGATCTGCTCTTACTGCAAGGGTAGCCTTGATTGCAAGTGCTTCTGTGTCTTCGTCGGTGCCTTTGTAAGTTCCGCCAGGAATGACGCTCTTTGTGTAGAATGAGTATTTGCTGCAGATTGCGTCAGCCTCAAGTCCGTTTACAGGAACGAGAACGAGGCCTGCTGTGAAAGCAAGCTCCTGAAGTGCAGAGTTTGGAACGCCTGCCGTGATAAAGCATGCGTCGAGAGTTCCGTTCTGAAGGCCTTCAGCAGACTCTTTGAAAGAAAGGTTGTTTTTCTGGATGTCGTCGAAAGTGATTCCGTAGCCTTCGAGAATCTGTTTTGCGTTGAATTCAACGCCTGAGCCTGCAGCACCGACTGAAACGCGTTTTCCGTGGAGGTCACCGATAGATTTGATTCCGCTTGATTTTGATGCGGCAATCTGAACAACCTCAGGATACATTGTGCCGATTGAAGCGAGGTTTGCAAGTTTCTGGCCTGCGAACATATCTGAACCGCGGTAAGCGTAGTCCATGACGTCGTTCTGAACCGTTGCGTAATCAGCTTCGCCTTTTGAAAGGGGGCGGAGGTTCTCAGCGGAAGCACCTGTTGACTGTGCAGTGACGTTCATGTTCTCGATTTTTGTGTTCCAGATGTTGGCGATTGCACCACCGAAAGGATAGTAGGTTCCTGAAGTGCCGCCAGTTGCGAGAATGTAATTCTTTTTTTCGTTACAGCCGGAAAGGGCAAGCAATGCACCCAGTCCAAGAGCGAAAAGACCAAGTTTTTTCATAATTTTACTCCTGAATTTAAAATATAAAGAATTATACAGGAAAAATTGAATTTTTTCAATTATCAGGATTTGTAAAGCTTAAAAAACAGCCTGTGGGGATTTTAAGGGGAGATTTCTCCCCTTAGGAGAGGGGGCAGGCGGAAATGAGGAGCGTGCGACGAATTGAAGCCGAGGGGGAGACTTCCCCCCTTTAGTTTTTATTTTGAATTCCGATACTTTAAAGGTATTTCTGTTTTTTCGGGAGGGAAAACAATGGCATTTGGAAATCCATATGCGGCATACCAGAAAACGGCCGTAAACACTGCAAGTCAGGGAAAACTCGTCGTTATGCTCTATCAGGGAGCAGCGCGTGAACTGCAGTCGGCTTATGACTGTTTCGGTCGGGACGATAAAATTCCTGCGAATTTGATTGAGAGCTTCGGAAAACACGTGATGAAGTCGCAGGAAATCATCAATGAGCTTCAGGTTTCACTTGATATGGACAAAGGCGGACAAATCGCACAGAATTTGATGTCGCTCTACGTTTATTTCAACAAGGAACTCCTGGATGTGAGCATCAAACAGGACAAGGTAAAACTGGGACAAATCCTTGGAATGATAAAGGAACTCAGTTCTGCATGGGAAACGGCAGCTCAGAACACGAGCGTAGATTCAATCCCGCAGGCACAGAGAACTTTGAACATAACCGGCTGATTTCTGGGAGGAAAAATATGGCTAAAGAACTTACGAAAGAAGAATTGGACGAGAGAGTTGCGATTTTAAAAAGATTCCGCAAGCTTCTCGAGCAGCAGAGAAATAAATTTCAGGAATATCTCATGGTTCTTGAGAGTCAGGAAGGAAAAATTGAGATTGAGGACGGAGATTCAATCGCCGCCCATGCTCAGCTTGAGAATCAGATTGTCGAGAATCTCGCAAGCCTTCAGAAAGTCATCGTTCCGATGCAGGGAATGTACAACGCGATTATGCCTGGTGTTCCTGTCAGCGAGAATGCGACGGTCGAAAAACTGCAGTTTGACCTTGCGACCCTTCAGAAGCAGGTCCTCGCGCAGAACGAGAGAAACCGCAACCTTCTGCAGGCTCAGATGAGCAAAATCAAGAATCAGATCGGCGCCCTGAACCTTCACAATCCGTACCGCGGAAGAAGTTCTGTCTATGCAGAAAAAACTGCCGTCGGAAGCGTGGTAGAGTTCAACGCATAAAGCAAAAAAATTTGATTATATAAAGGTTTGTTGTTGACACAACGGGAGTATTTTCGTATACTTCTTGAACTTATTTGTAATCAATTTTAGGTAGGTATAAATTATGTCTAGAGTTTGTGATATTTGTGGAAAAGGTTCTCAGCACGGCAACAGAGTCAGCAAATCATACAACCACACACGCCACACTTGGAAGCCGAACATCATTAAGGTAAAGACAGAGGATTTCGGACGAACAGAAACATTGAATGTCTGCACACGATGCTACCGCTCAGGTTTCGTTACAAAGAAAATCACTGTTGTTCCTGCAAATGCCGGCGCTCCAAAAGCAGCCAACTAATTCAAGTTTTTTTCTTGGATGAACCCGTCGAA
>JAFPUF010000037.1 GCA_017395545.1 Treponema sp.
CCATGCGTGGAAGCGCAAAATAAAGGAAGAAAAGCTGAATCAGAAGCGGAGTGTTGCGGGAAATTTCCGTGTAAATGCGAACGACCAGATTAAGAACAGGGATTTTCCAGTAACGAACAATCGCACAAAAAATCCCTGTCAAAAATGAAAGAATTATTCCGATGAAGCCAATCCGAAGTGTGAGGAAAGTAGCCTCGACATACATCGGAATGACTTGTCTTATAAAATCAAAATCCATGATTTTCCTTGCAGGGCTTTACAGTTTTCCGCCCTCTACAACAAGGCTGTCTGCATCTGAATCTTTTCCGTAAACGCTTCGGAGAGTTGCCTCATAGTCAGCGTGGAAGAAGTTTTCTTTTCCGAGTTCGACGATTTCATTATTGAGCCAGTCGAGCAAGTCTTTGTTGCCTTTCTGAACGGCAGGAGCAATTGCGTCAAGACTTCCGATTGAGTCAGCACCAGCACCAACTGCGAATTTCGGGTTTTCGATTGCCCATGCAAGAACTTCCGTGTTGTCTGTTGAAAGACCGTCACCACGACCGTCCAGAAGAGCGTTGTAAGCTTCCGAATACTGGTCGAACTTCAAGAGTTTGATTTCTGGATAGTTCTTTGAGAAGTAGCTTTCTGCTGTTGTGCCCTTTGCGATAATCAAAGTTTTACCGTTGAGCTGAGCCGGATCAGTTACCAGAGCTGATTTTGGAGAAACGATTCCCAGGGCGACCTTCATGTAGGGAAGAGCGAAGTCAACTTTTTCTGCTCGCTCAGGAGTAACAGTGAAGTTAGCAAGAACCAGGTCAACTTTGCCTGTAGCAAGAACCTCGACACGGGCAGCGGCTTCAACAGGAACATATTTTACTTTTACGCCCAAGTCTTTTGCGATTCGGTTTCCGAAGTAAACATCGTAGCCCTGATACTCGCCGTTCTCATCAACAAAACCAAATGGCTTTTTGTCGCTGAAAACCGCAATTTTGATTGTCTTAGATTTTTTGATTTCCTTGACAGTGCGGCCAGTCTTTGGTTTTGCCGAAAGTGAAGAAATGGCAGAAAGTGCCAGAACTGCTGCGATAAGAAGTTTAAATGTTTTTTTCATAGGATGCCTCCGTTTTTTTAATTCCTACTAAGTTTGTAGGTTTATCTTGTGAGGACACTATATTGCTTATTACCTACTTAGTCAATAGGTAGCCGGAAAAACTCACTCTTTTAATCAGTTTTCTGAAAAAGAATTGTCAGCTCCACTGTAGCTGCCTGCATAGAAGTCTGCGATTCCATCTGAGTATTTTTTAACAAATTCAGGAACATTTTTTCCGTTTAGAGACGAAGATTCTTCAACAGTGTAAACGAAAGCCTTATATGTCGTATCATCCATAGTATATTCTTTTTCTTCAGGTATCAGGGTAACGATTGTAAAATCCTTGTTAAAGTCAGCACCGGCAGGATACGGAGCGCGCATTTTGATTCGAGCTGGAATTTCATAGTCGTTGATGGTTACTGTTTCAGAAGAGAAATAAACATTTCCGTTCAGAAAACTATCGACTGCCTCTTTAAGAGTGTAGCTGATACCAGAATCTTTTTTAAGACTTTCACCGTCACCAAATTTTAAAGATGATTTATTATAAGGGTATTCGTAAACCATTACTTTCTGCTCTGTGAAAGAAAGGTTTTTGTCATACATCTCACTCTTTACCCTTACCCTGTATTTAGCGGGAGTGACTGTAGAACCTGTAAGTTCTGTGTCGAATTCACAAAGTGCCAGCTCTATTGCAGTAGTTGGATCATCAGCTTTTGCATGCTTCAGTTCAAATGTATATAAGCTCATTTTATTTTTATATTCATCTGAAATAACATCTTCTGAAATCATGCCCTGACCTTCTGCCGTAATACTTACTCCATTTCTTAACGGCTTATCTGTCAAATCTTCATTTCTCTCTTCTGATACAACATTGTAGGTATTGTAATTTGCATGGGCAAGTCTGTAGTAAGAAGTTGTTTTTTCAGTTCCTTTCATGGCAGGTGAATGTTTATGAGAGAAGTATAAATTTTCTTTTCCGTTTACATTTACATAATGATAGTCGCTTGCCCGGTCATATCCTGTGGCAGATTCCAGGGCATAACTTGTTATATGGCAAAAATCGCTTTCGCTAGAATCATAGGTGTATGTATATGTGTCATATTTTTTTTCGGAAATATTATCTTTATTGATGTTTTCCGGGAAACTCTGAACCTTGACCACATTCGGATCCTGATTAATCCTGAAAAGGGCATAAGTAGCTTTGTCTATATCAGTGTAATCGTAGCGACTTTTGGCAAGCTCTGAACTTTTGCTGAGGCCAACCATTTTTTCAAATTCCTGGACACAGGCTAGATTGTTTAATTTAGAGTTGTTCCCCTTAAGATGATTTAGCATTTTGCTGGATTCCCAGTTGAGCTGAAGGTTTGCAATCTTCACACCATCGCTGTTAAAAATCGTGAAATAGTCCGAGCAGTAAATCTTTCCCCCTTTCTGATACGGCATGTAAAGATTTACATTGTTTGACCAGGCTTGAATATATTCTGTAACACCGATTTTTTTCAGCATTTCATCCAGATCCAGTAAGTCAATATAGTGAAGAATCAGTTTTTTTTCTCTGTCTGTAAATTTATCATTGATTGATATGGAGCGGTTTGAAATGGCAGCCCTTTCTGAGACCGAAGCTTCTGTTGAAACAGGCGCATAAGTGTTTTTTAAGACCACATATTCTTCATCGCCAATTGTAATTAAATTTCCGGCGCTGATTGTCTTTAAGTTTACGCTGCGTTCACCAGACTTATTCTCTTTGTCTGTCTCTTTGTTTGTCTCTTCGTTGGTTTCTGATTCTGAATCAGAACAGGCAATAAATGCAAACGCTGCTCCCATAAGAGCAAGTAGTCCGATTTTTTTTAATAATTTCATGAACAGGCTCCCTATTGTGTCTAATAAGTATTTTCACAGAGTATATAAGTTTTTTCACAACTAGACAACATAAAACAGGCAGTCTGCTTCACCCGAACATTCCATACGCTATGCTTTTCCCCGTCCTGAAAAGCGAAACTGCCGTAAAAATGAGCGGCATCAGATTACGACAGATTCCAAAATCGAAGAGCTTTTCGACAAAATGGACAAATACAAAATCGACGATACTCAGGGAATCTTTTTTCAGGGGCAGATTTTTGATGCTTATGTCTGGATTCAAAAGATTTTTACTTATGTGACAAAATCACTTTGCCATTTCTGGTAAATTCACTATATTTAATACATGGTTAGCGAAAGACAACAATTTAATGTTACAGGAATGAGCTGTGCGGCCTGCGTTGCCCGTGTTGAAAAGGCAGTCAATGGTGTGGCTGGCGTTGAGAGCTGTGCGGTGAATCTCCTTACGAATTCTATGGGCGTTGAGGGAAATGTCAGTCCTTCTGAAATCATAAAAGCCGTCGTGGAGGCGGGCTACGGAGCGAGCCTTAAAAATGCTTCGAAAGAAAATGCGTCTTCTGGTGAAGACTCCCTAAAAGACACCGAGACTCCGAATATGAAAAAGCGCCTTATTGCTTCGGTGATGCTTTTGCTTCCTCTTTTGTATTTTTCGATGGGGCACATGCTCTGGAATTTTCCTCTCCCGCCTTTCTTTAACGAAAATCACCTTGCGATGGGACTTTACGAGCTTTTGCTTTCTGCAATGATTCTTGTTATAAACCAGAAATTCTTTATCAGCGGCTTTAAGGCGATTTTTCACAAGTCTCCGAACATGGACAGTCTTGTCGCTCTTGGTTCAGCCGCAAGTTTCGTGTACAGCGTTTTTGCCCTCTTCGGAATGACGGTCTCCGTTCGTGACGGAAATTCTGAACTAACTGAATATTTTATGAATCAGTTCTATTTTGAAAGCGCAGCGATGATTCTCACTCTGATTACCGTCGGAAAAATGCTTGAGGCAAAATCCAAAGGAAAAACCACGAATGCGCTCAAGGCTCTGATGAATCTTGCACCGAAAACAGCGGTTCTTCTGGTCAATGGCGAAGAAAAGACGGTTCCAATCGAAGATGTTAAAGTCGGTGACAAGTTCGTTGTTCGGCCGGGCGACAGTATTCCTGTTGACGGAATCGTTCTCGAAGGTGAAAGTGCGGTGAACGAATCAGCCCTTACAGGTGAGAGCGTCCCTGTTGAAAAACGGTCTGGAAACACTGTTTCGGCGGCGACAATCAACACTTCTGGCTACATGGTCTGTAAAGCAACTAAAGTCGGCGAGGACACAACTCTTTCAGAAATTATCCGGATGGTAAGCGATGCGGCAGCAACAAAGGCTCCGATTGCAAAAATCGCCGACAAAGTTTCGGGCATTTTCGTTCCCGTTGTGATTCTGATTGCGGTGGTCACGCTCGCAGTCTGGCTTTTAGTCGGTCAGACTTTCGGCTATGCGATTGCGAGGGCAGTTTCGGTTCTCGTGATAAGCTGTCCGTGTGCGCTCGGGCTTGCGACTCCGGTTGCGATTATGGTCGGAAACGGAGTGGGCGCAAAAAACGGCATTCTTTTTAAGACGGCTTCGAGCCTTGAAGAGGCGGGAAAAACTCAGATTGTAGTACTCGACAAAACCGGAACTATTACCACGGGAGTTATGAAAGTCACAGAGATTTTCCCGGCGGAAGGAATCGATAAAAAAGAACTTCTTTCCGTGGCATATTCTCTCGAAGCAAAAAGCGAGCATCCGATTTCGAAGGCGATTGCGGATTATGCAAAAGAAAATTCGGTCGAACCAAAAGAAACGACTGATTTTGAAGCGCTTTCCGGCAGAGGACTAAAAGCAAAAATTAACGAAGAAGAAATCTCAGGCGGAAATGCGGAATATGTCTCAGGCCTGACTGGCGGACTTTCTGATTCTCAAAAGGAACTCGTCTCAAAACTTTCTTCTGAGGGAAAAACTCCGGTTCTATTTGCGAAGAATAAAAATCTTCTCGGAATCATCGCTGTCGCAGACACAATAAAAGAAGACTCCGCAGAAGCAATTACAGCCCTCAAAGAGCTGGGGCTTCACACCGTAATGCTCACGGGCGACAACGAAATCACCGCAAGAACGATTGCCTCTCAAGCGGGCGTTGACGAAATCGTGGCGAATGTAAAGCCTGACGGAAAAGAAGCGGTCATCAGAAATCTCATGCAGAGCGGGAAAGTTGCGATGGTCGGTGACGGAATCAACGATGCTCCAGCGCTCACACGGGCTGACACAGGAATCGCAATTGGTGCGGGAACTGACATCGCCATTGATTCAGCGGATGTAGTCCTGATGAAAAACAGCATCATGGATGTGGTCGCCGCTATCAAAATCTCCCGTGCGACTCTTAAAAACATTCACGAAAACCTGTTCTGGGCGTTCTTCTACAATGTAATAGGAATTCCTCTGGCTGCCGGCTGCTATGTCGCGCTTTTCGGCTGGGAACTGAATCCGATTTTCGGAGCGGCTGCGATGGGACTTTCAAGTTTCTGCGTAGTCTCAAACGCTCTCAGACTGAACTTCGTGAAAGCCTACGGCGGAAAAAACAAAGCGATTAAAAATCCTGTAAAGGAAAAATTAATAGAAAACAACAACAAGGAAGGTAACAAAATGAAAATCAAAGTAAACGGAATGATGTGCGGTCATTGCGAGGCTCATGTCAAAAAGGCTCTGGAGGCAATCGACGGAATCACAAGCGCAACGGCTTCTCACGAGCAGAATCTTGTAACGCTCGAAACCACAAAAGCGGTTGATGAAAGCGCAATAAAAGTCGCCGTTGAGGAAGCAGGCTACGAATACGCCGGAATCGCAGAGTAGTGCGTGCGGCGCAGGGGGGGAGACTTTCCCCCGTTTTTTTTGATGTGGTGAAGCATTTGTTTCGTTTGGTTCCATAAATCACTCTCAAGTTTTTCTCTTGTTTCTCAGAAATGGAGAAAGGCTAAAAATTTTTGCAATAACCTGATTTTTCTTATGCGTCAGCGGACTGCATCGTTTTGACGAAATCTTCGCCCCAGTATTCGCACAGAAGAGACATCGCGTCATTCTGAAGTTCAGAGACGACGGTATCTTTCAGCTGCTGAAGGTTATTCGCCAGATACGAGCGGCTCAAAAAGCGGATGGCTTCCAGCTGCTCTGAAGAGAAAGTTTCAGGCGGGAATTCTTTTATGACAGCGAAAATAATCACAAACACCGTCGCAGTCGAACAGACCTGCTCCCAAGTTGCAATGTCCGTGATTTTTTTTGAAGATGAGATTCCGGAATCTATTGAATAGCGGTAAACAGGAGTTTTTATGCCGGCATATTTTTTTGCACAGTAAGAAATGAAAAAATACTGAAGGAAATCTTCTGCGAAAACACAGTGCGTAAAAGGAATATAAGAAAGTGCTTCAAGATAGGTCTCACGGAGAATCAGTTTTCCCCAGAGAAAGCCGTTCATTTTTTTATTTACAAGGTAAGCGTCAAAAATCTCTTTTCCACAAAGCTCGCCTTCATAAACGAGGTCCGTCTTTTCTTTGATTTTTTGAATCCGTTTCTGTAAGACTTCAGAATTTTCCGAAGAATTTTCAGTTTGTTCTTCATCAAAGAAGACTTCTGCCCCGCCCTGCACTATATCAGCACCGGTTTTCAGGGCTGAATCATAAAGGGCGGAAAGCGCCTCGGGAAGCAGCGAATCGTCGCTGTCGAGCATCGCGATGTATTTTCCGTGAGCAGATTCGACAAGGGTGCGTCGTGCTTCCAGAAGACCGAGATTTGAGCGGTGTTCCAGATAAAAGACCTGCTTTTTTGAAAGTTTATGCGACTTTCTGAACTGCTTTACGATTTTTTTGCAGTTCTTATTGTTCAGGTCTTTCCCGGAACTCCCGTCATTCACAACCAGAATCTCCCAGTCCGTAAAGTTTTGGGCATACACCGACTCAAGGCACCTCAGAAGGGTGAGTTCAGAGTTAAACACGGGGATACAGACTGAAATTTTCGGCTGCATTTTATTCATTAGTCTATACCGGTGTAACCAGAGCCAGTAACGACAGTTCCTGTAAAACCGACGTTTACATCTACACAAGACATTGACTCGTCCTTAAGGTTGACACTGACAACGCGGTTGATGTTCTTGCAGTTTTTGGTCTTTGTATTGCCGTCTTTATCGTCCCAGAACTCAAAATAAGCTCCGTCATCCGCAATTATAAGCTCATCCTGCTTACGGCCGACAATTTTTCTTGCCTTGTAGAAATACTCGTCTTTATGTTCAAGAGGAGCAAAAGTGTAAACATCTCCGTTCACTTTTTCGTATCCCTGATTCTGAAAGTCTGTGTATTTATACTCGTAATGCTCTCCGCTGAATTTGTATGCGCCGAGTTCTGTTGAGCCGTTTTTCCAGTTCTCAAAAGTCTTTGTCTTAAGGTTGAATTTCAAGAGGGCTGAATGTATCGGAGCAATAAAATGTTTTAAACCGTCATCACCCAGATAGTATGGAGCAGGTTTGTAAAAGTTTTCACCGTACATCTTTTGTACTGACGAAAATATTCCACCCTCAGACGCCAGAATATAACATTTATCCCCGATTATCTGTAAATCTGAAAAAGCAGGAGGATTTTCAAGCAGAGTCTCAGCCTCACCCTCGACTTTCAAAAGAGCGTTCTCAGTGTCAAAATCAATGGTGAGAGCCTTCAATGTAACAACAGGCTTAGCGCTCTCAACATAGACATTCTCCTGAACGAAAAGTTTTTTTACGCCGTTATCATTGTAGCCGGAAAGCAAAGAAATCCGCTTTTCTTCCCCTAAGTTCAGTGCTTCTGAGCAAAGAAGAGAGCCGTCAGTGACATTAACTGCACCAAAATATAATTTTTCTGAATCTTCGTCAGAGAAATCACTAAACACAAAAAGAATATACCCATCGAAACATGTAAAACCTTCTCTTTCAGTAGCTAAATAAAAATAGTCGCTACCGAATTTTTCTTTTAGCATGGAGTAAATATCATAATCCTTTTCTTTTTCAACCCCGTCAGCGGTATTTTTGAAAGAACTGAGGACACAGATGCCATTTCCGATTTTAGTAAGCATATACATATAACCGTCATTGTCAAAAGAAAAAACAGGTATCCCATTCAAGTAATTAAAACATGCATCCTGAAGTTTTGATGCAGAGGTAATCTCAGCTTCTGAAAGCTGGTCTTTTTTAAATGCCTGGATACCGGCCGGATAAGATTTATCATCTTTTCGGTATCCGAAATATTGACCATTTTTCATCAAAAATCTGCTCAGTCATCGTTTTGCCGTAGTAATCATAACTCCAGAGCAGAACCGGAGTCTCAGCAATCTTAGCCGACGGCTCTTCAACCTCTTTTTCTTCTTCAGAAATGACCGGAGTATCCGGCTTTTCGACATCTGAAGGGGTGTCAGGAGTGTCAGGTTTTTCCGTTTTTTTGACTTCGGAAGTGTCCTCAGAGTCATCGCCGCTGCAGGAAATAAAACCTGCTCCAAGGGCAAGCGAACACATTACAGCAAGAAACATTTTTCTTTTTAACATACTTTTTCTCCTTAACATAATAAGTGTTTTCTTATTATGTTCTTACCGGAAAGTTTACCCGTTGTCTTCATTTTTTTCAACAGCATTGTCTTTTAAGAAAAAATCTTTTATAATGCCGTGATTGTCACAAAATCTAAAAAGGGAGTGTTTAAGTTTTTGTGGCAGGAAGTTTTGGTTTGGACATTTTTTCACTAAGCATTCTTTTCAGTTTAATCTGCCTTCTATTCTGTATCATCACAATCATCACCACGCTTTTTATCGTTCGTTTCACAAAAATAAAATTCAATTACGACGAGCTCACGGGTCTTTACACCCTTGAAAAATTCAAAACAGAAGTCAGAAAAAAGCTCTCTAATGCAAAGCCAGACGAATATGCCATAGTCTGCATCGACATCAACAAATTCCAGTATCTCAGCGATTCACTCGGCAGGGAAACATCAAATTCAGTCCTGAACCTTCTCGGAAATCATTTCAAAAAAGCAGCTCCAAAAGATTCTGTCCTATGCCGCCGCTATTCCGACAACTTCGTAATGCTGATTCACACAAGTTTCGGTCCGATTATCGAAGACTATGTCCTCAACATGATTTCAATCGTCTCGCAGATGGGCAATCTTCTTCCTCTCCACTACACCCTCGAATTCAGCACGGGCGTTTACTCAATCTCAAATCCCCACGAAGACATTGAGATTATGATAAGCAAGGCAAACACAGCACGCACTTTCGGAAAATACAGCCCCACCCCGTCCAGAATCTGCTTCTACAACGAACAGATGAACATCAACAGCAAGCACGAAAAAGAAATCATCTTCGACATGAACCGTGCCTTCGACGCGGGAGAATTCATAGCTTACTACCAGCCGAAATTCAATTTTCAGACCGGAAAAGTAATCGGAGCAGAGGCTCTCGTCCGCTGGAACCACTTCGAAAAAGGCATCCTTGAACCGGGATATTTTGTTCCGCTGTTCGAAAGAAACGGCTTCATCGCAAAAATCGACCTCAAAATCTTCGAAGACGTCTGCAAATTCCTTGACAAATGGAACAAGGCGGGCGAAAACGGTGAATGTCCTTACCCGATAACAATTTCCTGCAATCTTTCGCGATTTCAGCTTTATAACCCGGCATTCTCCGACGAATACCTCAAAATCTCTTCAAAATACCAGATTGCGCCGTCAAAAATCGAGCTCGAACTTACCGAAAGCCTTATGATGGACAACAAAAAACGGCTTTTAAAAGCCATGAACGAAATCAAAAAGGCAGGTTTCGACATTTCGGTTGACGATTTCGGCTCAGGTTTCTCTTCCCTGGCACTCTTAAAAGACATTCCGGCTTCAGTCATCAAGCTCGACAAAGAATTTTTTGCAAAAACAGCAGAAATTGAACAGGACAAAGACAAAATCATCGTAAACTCCGTAATCGAAATGGCAAAAAAACTTTCAATGAGAACTGTCGCTGAAGGCGTCGAAGAAGAAAAACAGGCAGAAGAACTCAGAAAAATGGGCTGTGACATTGCGCAGGGCTTCCTTTACGCAAAACCAATGACCAGAGAAGAATTCGAAATTTTATTAAAAGCAGGAGACAAGTAACAATATGGCAGAACTTATTCAACCACGCGTCCTCAAGGGCTTCCGTGACATCTTGCCTCAGAGCGAGATTGTCCGCACAGATTTAATGGAAAAAATCACAGGCGTTTACCGCTCATTCGGCTTCGTTCCGATTGACACACCTGTGCTCGAATATTCAGAAATCCTTCTCCGGAAATCAAACGGAGAGACCGAAAAGCAGGTTTTCCGCTTCCTCGACAACGGAAAGCGTGATGTTGCATTGCGATTCGACCTCACGGTTCCTTTCGCACGATTCACGGCTGAACACGAAAGCGAGCTTTACTTCCCTTTCAAGCGCTATCACATCGCAAAAGTCTGGCGCGGCGAAAAACCGCAGGCAGGACGATACCGTGAGTTCGTTCAGTGCGACATCGACACTGTAGGAAGCGACAGTGCCGCAAGCGATTTTGAAATCTTAAGCATTATGCGTGCTGCCCTTTCTGAAATCGGTGTAAAAGACATCACGATTCATGTAAATCACCGCGGAATCTTCAACCGATTCCTTTCAAAGCTCGGAGTTGCCGAAAAGAGCGAGGACATTCTGCGCTCAGTCGATAAACTTGCAAAAGTCGGTGAAGAAGAAGTCAAAAAAGAACTCGTCGAATACACCTCAAGCGAAGAAAAGGCAAACGAAATCCTCAAATACATCGCAGGAGCCGGAGACTTTGAATCAACCCTCAAAATGATTACCGAAATGAGCGGCGGTGAAAGCGAAGACTCACTCCGCATGAAAGAAATCTATGAGATGATGAAGGCTTCAGGAATCGAGGCAACTTATGTACTCGACCCGTCAATCACACGAGGGCTCGACTATTACACTGGCGTTGTCTACGAAACCTTCCTCAACGAGCTTCCTTCAATCGGCTCTGTCTGCTCTGGCGGACGATACGACAACCTTGCGGGACTTTACACAAAGACAAAACTGCCGGGAGTCGGTGCCTCAATCGGACTTGACCGCCTTATCGCAGGTCTTGAACAGCTCGGAAAAATCGAAACAAGGGGAAGTTACCTCGACGCAGAGATTTTCTGCATGGACAAGAACCTCGTCGTTTTGTATCAGAAAGTTGCAAGCCAGCTCCGTGAAAAAGGCGTAAAAGTCGAAGTCTTCCCTGAAGCAAAAAAGATGAACCAGCAGTACGCCGTAACAGACGCAAAGAAAATCAAATGGGGAATTCTGATCGGCTCAAACGAAGCCGAAAAGAACGCCGTCACCCTCAAAAACCTTGAGACCCGTGAACAGTTCGCAGAAATCTCCGTTGAAGAAGCGGCGAAGATAATTCTTACAAAATAACTAATAGGCCGAATGTCGAGTTTTGCATTTACGGGCTTTCCAAAAATTGAACTTAGTCGCTCACAATAAAAACTTGCTCCCAGCGAGAACACGTCACTGGAATCCGTGGTTGGGCGAATATGAAATTTGACTCGCTGACGCTCGCACGCCCAAAACGGATTCGTGCCGTAACCTCGCTTCCCGCAAGTTTTCAACAGCGGTAAAGCAAG
>JAFPUF010000038.1 GCA_017395545.1 Treponema sp.
CATGGTGGGGTGGATATACCCGTTCCCGTTCCGAACACGGAAGTCAAGCACCCCCGCGCCGATGATACTCCAACCCGGGGGAAAGTAGGTAGCCGCCGGCTTTTTCTTTTTTAAAATATAATCCAGCTTATAAGCGCTGGCCGTCGTCAGCTTTGCGCCGGCATTGGAATGCAGGACTGGAGCAAAAACAGCCCGCACGGACGCGGGTGAGACTGCGCGGACCCGCAAGAATTTCCTCCGGAAATTCTTGCCAGCGACAGGAGGTCGCGTTTTTTCTTTTTTTAATATTTTTTTGCTGGTCTACAAGACAAAATAAGCCACCGGAATCCGCACTAAAAAAATTTAACTTTATAACAAAAGCCACTATACTTTCTAAAAAGTTGATTAACACTTCTATCTGTCGACAAACGATGGTTGTGTTTAACCAACTGTTTCTTACTGGAGGTGACAGATATGTGGAGTGAAGAATTACAGAATCTTACGCGGGAGCAGGCTTATGGCGGTGCTATGATGAAAAAACTTGACGGGGATTCTGGTATGTTAAGCGGGCGTGGACCTAATGGCATTACGATTGTGGCTGTTGAATTTAAAAACTATATGCCAGTTCCTGTTGATAAAATAATTGCCAGGTATAAAAATGTGGAAGAGATGATTGCAGACGGCTGGGCGATTGACTAGTTGCATTCGTTTTTTTAAGTGCGTTCCGGGATTATTTCCCGGATTTTTTTTGCGCTAAGAGTGCCATGCTCACCTGTTTCCTCATTTCTGCCGATATTAGAAGAGAAGAAGTGTCTGAATTTTTTCTTCTTCTATGTTACAATCTGTGGCATTCATCGGTTTTAAATAAATGCGGTCCAGGATTTTTGGCGTCAGCCTTGGAAGCGTTATTTTTATTTTTCTCTTAATTTCGGTCCTCGCGCTGATACGGCCTGTTTATCAGCGTATTTCGGCGTCTCTCAGGGATTTCGAATCCACACTCTCGGAAAAACTGCAGAAAGAAACTGGACTTGCTTTCTCATACGATTCGCTTTCACCTTCAATTTTTATCGGGGTGAATATAAAAAACGTTTCTGTTTACGACTCCGAGACAAAAAAAAGAATTGCAGGAATACGCCGTGCTTCACTGTCTTATGATGTGAAAGGCTTTTTCTCAAAAAATCCTATAGTTGCTCTCAGGGAACTTAACCTTAACGGTGTCATGATTGAGTATAATGCGCTGGATGAATTAAAATTCTCCGGTAAAATTAAGAATCTTCTTGAAGAGCGGAAAAAAAATAAAGAAGAAAAGAATCTCCTTAAAACTGAGAAAAATACAAAAATCTCCCTGGCTGATAAAGAATTTGATATTCCTTTTGATGTTAATATCAAGAATCTTTCGGTTCATTATTCAGACAAAAATCAGGATGCGCTTGTTACTCTGAAATCATTGAAACTGAAAGATTTCAATCTTGCTTCAGGAATTGACATAGACACAACAGGAAAAATTTTCTATAAAACAAATATTCTTAAAACTTCCGGGCGCGCTACAACTTTTGCCAGTAATTTTTCTCTCGGCGGTACATATTTCCCCAATTTTGAAGGGTCTTCAGCAATGATTTCTCTTTCAAGCGCGAGCGGTGCCGATTATTCTGTGTCTAAACTCGATATGCTCATCAATTATTCAGATGAAGTCGTGGAAGTCAGGACTATGAGAACTGCGCTCCCGTTCTCTCTGTTTGCGAACTTTGATTTGAAGACCAGCTCACTTACTTTCTCAGGGGATTTTGATAAATTCAATCCACTTAGACTTGTAACTATGCGCCGTAAACCTGAAATTGTTCAGAAAATTGACGGTTCAACGCTTTCGGGATTAATTTTTGGAAAAATAAGTCCGGAAAGTCTTTTGTACAGGGCGAATATGAATCTTTCTCTTTCAAAAAAACTTCTTGGAGAAAGGTCGGATGTTGTTCTAAGGCTTGATGGTGATGAAAAAAACATGAACATCACAAAAGTCTCTGCGAAATCTTCTTTCTTTGATGTTGATTTTTCCGGAAAATTCAACATTCAATCGCTTCAGCCTGAGGGCAATCTGAATCTTAACAAATTTGTCCTTAAAAACGGCGGAGTAATTTCTACGGAAGTTGAGCTTGAGCCTTATCAGAACGGGTTTATGCTTTATGCGCCACAGGTTTTCTTCGGTGAAAAAAGTTTTTCCGGTGTTGAGTTTATCGCGCTTCCAGGCAAAAACTCTGTGGACTTTCAGTTCAGTCTGCTCGATCTTGCTCACATAGATTATGAAGAACTTGGAAAAATCCAGATTGACGGAAGTTTTTTGACAGGAAAAGAAAAATCCGTACAGGCGAGTGTCGTTCTCTCAAACATTTTTGCGGACAGTCTTGTGAATACGGCTGCATTCTTTCTGCCGGAAGAAAAATCTGAGTCTGTCAGGGGAATTGCTGAAAAACTCCGGCCTTACATCTTTTCTACAGAAGCGTATCTTTCCAGTGATTTTAAGGATTTTACGGTGCTCGCTCCTAGCGTTCTTTTTGCTAATACGGAAAAAGACCGGCAGCTCCTTGTTTTCTCCCTCGACGGTTCGCGTGAGACAGTTCAGCTTTCAGGCCTTGACCTAATTTTCGGAAATCACACAGCTCATGCGGAAATCTCTGCTGAATTTGCAGACCGTTTCGGCGAATTTTCTTTTGTGAGCGATCTCACGCTTAATTCTGTTCCGTACAGATTCTTTGGAAATGTGTCTCCGGAGTGGATTTCTGTTTCCGGTGACTATAATTTTGATGCGGTTATTTCCATTGAAGATGAGATTGGTGCTACGATTCAGTTCAGCCAGCTGCCATTTGCCCTTGGGAAATATGTTTTTGCGGCTTCTACGAGCTCAATTTTCCATTATTCAAAAGAAGCGGGATTCGGTCTTGATATTGTAAGCCTTGAACTGGAAGAACCTTCTCTTAATCTTGATTTTAATCCTCACCTTGCATTTGCCGGAAGCCTTTCAAAATACGGTTTTGTTTTCAGTAATCTTTCGTATTCTGATACAGTTTCTGCGCTTGACGGCAGCGGAACGATTGTCTGGAATCTTACGGATGGTATTTTTGATTCTGTTCACGCAACGATTGATGCGGCAAGCCCGATTTCAAGCGAGAAAATTTCCCTAATTGCAGATTTCTCAAACCCGAATCTCCTGCCGTTCTCCCTTGAGAATCTTAAAAATGATTTTTATATTTCTGTTGACGCTTCTGTAAAATCATTTCCTTCTGCGCGTCTCATGTCTCTCCAGAATCCGGAGAATACGATTTCAGCAGACCTGACGGTTTCGGGAACCCTCAGTAATCCTTTTGTCTCACTGATTCTGAATCCGTCTTCCCTTTCATTGTACGGTTATCCGCTGACGGCTCAGGGAGCTTTTGTCTTTGATGATACAGGTGCTCATATTGCAGATTTTGACTGTAACTGGTCGGTCCTCAAAATTTCTGACATAAACCTGTTCTTCGATCCTGCTAAATTCTCTGGAAATGCTTCGCTTACTGTAGACGCTGAACTTATGAGCAAGACGATTCATGCTCCCCTGGAGCTGAAAATTGAAGGCTCTGCGCCTGAGAAACGATTTCAGATTCCGGATTTTTATTCAGTTTCGCTCAGTTCTCCGAAAGTGACGGGTGACTTCATCGCGAGTGATTTTCCGTTTAAGCTGATTGCCCTTAAAAGCCCCGGCCGCTTTGATTTTATGACAGACAAAGATAACGGATTCAAAGCGTCGTATTCGCTGGATGAAGGAATGATTTCCGTAAGTGCGGGAAAAGGAAGCCCTGTTCAGCTCAACCTTGACGGAAGCATAAAAAACAATCAGATGAACCTCGACCTGAAGGGCGTCGTCGCAGACATGAGGCTTATCTGCTCAGAAATTGAGATTCCGTTTGTCTCGTTCAATTCCGGACTTCTCACCGGAGCAGTCAGGATTACGGGTCCGACTACTGACCCGGAATTTACAGGTGCATTCAGTGTTGCCCATCCGAATTTTATGATTCCGCTTATCTCAAAGAATTACCTGCATTCTGAAAAAGTAATTATGACTCTGGGACAGGGAGAAGGAACTGTCCCTCCAACTCTGGTAACGCTTGGTAAAGGACTTGCGACCGTTGAGTACAGAATGGAATTTAACCGCTGGATTCCAAATGCCCTGGAACTTAAGATTAATATTGATGATAACAGAAAAGTGCCTCTTGATTTGTCATTTCCGTTCATTCATGCGAAGGGCCTTGCGAGCGGAAATCTCTCTCTTGCATTTACTATTCCCCGGGATGTAAGTATTTCCGGTTTTGTCATTGCTGACGATACTGACGTTGAGATTGTGGCGACTTCCCTTCAGAATCAGTTCTCGCTGGAAAATATTCTTGCATCAGTACCGAACAAGGAAAAAGGCAACATAAACGTGAACATTGATTTCGACATAATAGTTGGTCAGAAAGTTCAGCTTCTTTTCAACCCGTTTATGCGCGGTGTAGTTGCCCCGGGAACTCCGCTTTCGATTTATTTTGATTCATTCTCAGGAGACCTTGAGTTTAAAAGTGATATCGCCCTTCGAGGTGGTGAAATCTCATGGCTCAACAGGAACTTCTATATGAAAGAGGCCCGGGTAGTCTTCAATGAAAATCAGGATTCGATAGACCCGAAAATTACGGTGCGCGCGGAAACCCGCGAGCGGGATGAGAACGGCAACCTTGTTACAATCATCCTCTCGGCGAATAATCAGAGCGTGAGCACGTTCAACCCGACTTTCTCTGCAAATCCTGCGAAATCTGAACGCGAAATCATGCAGCTTCTCGGCCAGGTCATTTCTGCGGATTCTTCCGGCGTTTCTGATATTCTTGGCTCCGGCGGAGACTTCTTTATTCAGTCTACGGTCATGCGGCGTCTTGAAAATACATTGCGTGAACTCTTGAATTTTGATATATTTTCTATCCGAACTAATGTCATTCAAAATTCTTTGAAGATGAGTATGGACGATAACACCAGCAATAAGCAGATTACGGTTGGTAACTTTATAGACAATTCGACTGTTTATATGGGTAAATACTTCGGTAGTTCAATTTATGTGGACTCCATGCTTCACTGGTCTTACGATGAAAACAAGATTGATAACGGCACTTCCGTAAATGGTGTTGTTTTCCAGCCGGAAATCGGTTTTGAGATGGCTTCTCCGTTTGTGAATATTCGTCTCGGAGTCGCCCCGGATATCGATTCCCTGCAGAAAGGACTTTTGAACACTTTTGTTCCGTCTACATCAATGACATTATCGTGGAAGTTCTCTTTTTAATTAAGGTGGTTATATGTCACTCCGACACCATATTGTTACTCTTTTACTTTCTTCTGTGCTTCTTTTTTCTTTTTTCCCTGTTCATGCGCAAGACTCTGATTTTAAGGAACCGGCAGCATCAGCTTCTCCGGAATCAGGCTCTGTTTCAGAAACAGCATCAGATTCTTCAGATGATACATGGTATTACGGAAAAGTCATTAAGTCTGTAACATTCAAAGGCCTCAAAAGCGTGACAAGCAAGGATGTTGAGGGCGTTGTCTCCGGCTTTTACGGCAAAAAATTCAGCGACGAGATATTCTCTGACATGATGGACAGAATTTATGCCCTTGATATGTTTGATGATATTTCACCGGAGGCACTTCCAGGTGATGTAAAACGAAATTCTGTCACGATTACATTCACTGTCAAAGAAAAGCCTGCGATCGTAAGAATCCTCATCAAGGGAAACAAGCAGATTCGTTCTGCCGAAATCAAAGACGCAATCACTTCAAAAGAAAAAGACATTTTTAATTCTGCTAAAATTGCCGTAGATGAGCGTGCGATTCGCGATCATTATCTTGAAAAAGGATACACGAATGCAAAAGTCTCTTCTTCGACAAATGAAACTTCAAAAGGTGTTGAGGTTACTTTTACAATTGAAGAAGGCCGTTCAACCGTAATTTCTCACATCAATTTTTCAGGAAACAAGGTCATTTCTTCAAAGACCCTCAAGAAAAAGATTAAGCTTAAGGAAATCGGAATCATCGCTAAAGGTGCTTTCCAGGAGTCAACTCTCGAAGCGGACCGTCAGGCTATCCTTGCATACTATGCGAACGAGGGCTATATTGACGCTGATGTCGTCGATATAACTCAGTCAACAGAAATCAACGAAAAGAAGAACCGGGATGAACTTACAATCACTTTCGTAATCAATGAAGGATCTCAGTATATTTATAACGGCGTAACTTTTGTCGGAAATAAAATCTTTACGGATGAAGAACTTCAGGCGAAGGTCAAGCTTCGCAAGGGAGCGGTCTTTAATCAGACAAAATTCAACGAAGGCCTTATGGCTGTAGCGGATTTGTATTACGAGAACGGTTACACTTCAAACAGATTTCAGCAGTTTCCTCAGAAAGATGTTGAGAAAAAGACAATCGCATATCAGTTTATGATTACTGAGAATGTCCGCTCGCATGTCGAGAACATTATCATCAAGGGAAATACAAAAACCAAAGAGAAGGTAATCCGCCGTGAAATTCCTATCGAATCCGGAGATATTTTTTCGAAGGCAAAAGTCACTACGGGCTTGCGAAACCTGTACAACCTTCAGTATTTCAGTGCTGTCGTTCCTGATGTAGTTCCAGGTTCAGAAGAAAATCTTGTTGACCTTATTATTTCAGTCGAAGAGCAGTCAACGACCTCAATTGAATTCGGCGTTACGTTCAGCGGTGTTTCTGACCCTGACGACCTTCCGTTCGCGCTTTTCGTAAAATGGCAGGATTCAAATGTCCGCGGTTCGGGCCGCTCACTGAATGCAAGCTCAACTATTTCAACAGATACACAGTCAGTCAGCCTTGGTTACGGGGCAAACTGGTTCAAGGAGCTGCCGATTTCAACTTCAATCAGCACCGAATTCTCTCATTCGAGCCTCACTGCATACCGCAATAAAATCGGAAAGGATGGTATCGTAGATTACGACACATATTATATGGACTACGAGCAGTGGAAATGGTCTTCAGGTATTTCTCTCGGACGGCGATGGACTCCAGATTTCGCGATTATCTCATGGGCGGGCGGTATAACCGGCAGCCTTAAAAACAATGTTTACGATGAGGATGTCTATAACCCGTATGATTCTTCTATCAGTGAGTATGCCAACCGCTGGGGATGGCAGAACTCTGTATGGACTTCACTTTCTGTTGATGACCGTGATATAAACTACGATCCTTCAACCGGCTGGTTCGCAAGCCAGAGACTCACCTGGTACGGACTTACTCCTGTCGAGACTGAATACTTTCTACGAACTGATACTAAACTCGAAAAATACTTTACGCTCTTAAAGGCTCCTGTCACAGAAAACTGGATGTTCAAACTGGTTCTTATGGGATATTCAGGTCTTTCTATGCAGTTCCCTAAACCTGGAAGCGGAATCGGAGACTCAAGCCGGCTCTACATCGACGGTATGTTCAACGGACGCGGATGGACTTCGATTTACAAAAGCAAGCGCGGAAAGGCGATGTGGAGCAACATCATTGAGCTTCGTATTCCTGTTGTTCCCGGTATTCTTGCCCTTGACCTGTTCGGGGATGCCGCAGTTATCAAGGAAGAGCCTTCAGATCTTTTCGGCGGCGTTTCAAAAGAAGATTTCTTCTTCAGTTATGGTCCTGGAATCCGCTTTACGATTCCTCAGTTCCCGCTCCGGCTTCTGTTTGCCAACACCGGAAAGTTCGGCTCAACAAGTTCGAGCGACAGTTATGGAAAGGGTGACGGAGAATGGCACTGGGATAAAAACTGGAAGTTTGTTCTTTCATTCAATATTACAAACAAATAGGATTCAGATATGAAAAAATTTTTAATTATTGCACTTGTTTCACTTTTTTCGGTTTTCGGAGCATTCTCACAGCAGATTACCCGCTTCGGGGTTGTCGACACTGCAAAAGTCTATCAGGCCTATTTCAGAAATTCTGCACCTGTAAGGAATTACGAGAACAAAAAGGCTGAATTTCAGCGCGAAATTACCAAACGCACAGAAGAAATCCAGAAACTCAAGCAGCAGAAATCAGATGCCGTAGCTTCAGGAAACGATGCTCAGGCTTCAAAACTCGATTCTGATATCATTAAAAAGACCGACGCACTTACAGAATATGCGAATGCAAAAAATATGGAACTTGAATCAATGAAAAACAACCTTCAGAATTCTGATTCATTCTATAAAAAACTTTATTCTACGATTGAGCGTGTCGCTGAAAACGAAGGCTTCAGCATGATTCTCTCTTTGCAGCAGAACAACGCAATTCTGTGGTACAGTTCTTCTGTCGATGTTACCGATAAAGTGATTTCGGCACTGGGACTGTAAGATGGCACGCAATAAGGATGCTGTCGTAGCGGGGACTGTTCAGAGCCGTTCTGAGAGCGCAGAACTCACCCCGATGATGATTCAATATCTTTCAATCAAAGATGAGCACAAGGACGAGATTCTTTTTTATCGTCTCGGTGACTTCTACGAGATGTTCAACAATGATGCGATTGAAGTCTCCCGGCTTTTGAACCTCACTCTCACTCACCGTGGCTCCGCCCCAATGTGCGGAATTCCTTTTCATGCCGTAAAGATTTATATAGCCCGCCTTTTGAGGTGCGGAAAGCGAATCGCAATTTGTGAGCAAATCGGCGAGCCGAACGGAAAGACTCTCACCGAGCGCAAGGTTATCGAAGTAATCACTCCGGGAACAGCCCTTGAAAGCGAGTATCTTGATGGAGGTTCTAACAACTTTCTAGCCTGTGTCGTCTCCCAGAAAGGAAAGGTCGGATTTGCCTATATTGATGTCACGACCTCTGACTTTTTTGCGACCAGCTGGTACGAAAAGGACATGGCGGAAAATTTTGCAAAAGAACTTGACCGCTGTCATCCCCGGGAGCTTCTTCTTCCGCAGAACCTTGAAAAAAACGAGATAATTCAGTCTGCCCTCGAACAGAATGAGCGGATTGCGGTTTCTTATTACCCTGACTGGAATTTCGACTCCGCACTTTCTTACAAAAGACTTTGCAATCAGTTCAACACGGCAAATCTCCAGAGTTTTTCACTCAACGAATCTTCCCCGGAAGTTGCTCCGGCAGGATTTTTGCTCGATTATCTTCAGAAAACGACCACATCAAATTCTCCGCATGTAACAGGAATCAAAATCTACCGGGACAGTCAGTTCGTGATTATGGACGATTCTTCCCGCCGTAACCTTGAGATTGTTCAGAATCTCCGTGACGGAACAACGCAGTTCTCCCTTTTGGAGTGCCTTTCTCACACGCAGACAGCGATGGGAAAGCGAATGATGCGCTCCTGGCTTTTGTACCCGCTCACCAGTGTCGAGGAAATTCAGAGCCGTCAGAATCATGTCGAGCTTTTTGTCACGAACCGAAATCTCCTTGAATATGTCTACGAGATTTTTGCAGACATTCTCGATGTGGAACGGCTTGCAGGCCGAATCGCAATGGAGCGTGCTCATGCAAAGGACTTACAGGCACTCAGGGCGAGCCTTGAATCCTGGATTCGTGTTCGTGAACAGCTTGATAATTTTGGCTTCACACAGACCGACAAAACGATTGCTCAGAACATCGCAAAATTAATCGAAGACTCAATCCTTGAAGACCCGGCAACTGCCCTCGATGAAGGAAGAATCATAAAAGACGGCTGGTCTAAAGAACTCGACGAGTACCGCCGTATCCACGACAATGTGAACAAAATCCTTGAGGACTATGCCGAGGAAGAAAAACAGGCGACAGGAATTGCGAACCTCCGTATCCGAAGCAACTCCCTTTCGGGCTATTACATCGAAATCACCCGTGGAAAGGCGGATCATGTTCCGTCTCACTTCATCATGCGCCGTGCCCTTACCAACGCTGACCGCTACACAACAGCCCGTCTTCAGGAAATTGAAAAACAAATCAACGAGGCGAGCCTTAAAATCATCGAGACCGAAAAGGCTTTGTTCCTGGAAGTGCGTTCGAAAATCGCTGAGCAGACGAATTATCTCTTACAGACCGCAAAGGAAATCGCATACGCCGATGTTACTTGTGCCCTTGCGAACGCCGCAATTCTTCATGGCTGGGTAAAACCTCTGGTCGATAACTCAAAGGAATTCATCGTTCGTTCTGGCAGGCACCCGGTTGTTGAGCTTCATCTTCCGAGCGGTGAGTTTGTCCCGAATGACATCGAGATTTCCGCCGAAAAAGATAGTTCCGTACCGTACTTCGGCTTAATCACAGGCCCGAACATGGCAGGTAAGTCAACTTATCTTCGTCAGAACGCCCTGATTGCTCTTCTTGCACAGATTGGCTCTTTCGTTCCTGCCCGCGAGGCTCATATCGGCGTGGTTGACCGCATCTTCTGCCGTGTTGGTGCGAGTGACAATCTTGCCCGCGGCGAGTCAACCTTCCTCGTCGAGATGACCGAGACTGCATACATCCTAAGAACAGCAACCGAAAAATCCCTTGTCATTATGGATGAGGTAGGGCGAGGTACGAGTACTGAGGACGGTCTTTCAATCGCATGGGCTGTCTCAGAGTATCTTTTGAACGCACTCAAATGCAAGACTCTTTTTGCGACTCATTATCACGAGCTTACCCGGCTCAGTCACCCCCGACTCCAGCTTTTGTGCATGGAAGTCAGCGAGGAAAACGACAAAGTTACTTTCCTTCGTAAAATCAAGGTCGGTGCGAGCGAGAATTCTTACGGAATCCATGTCGCATCCCTTGCGGGCGTTCCTCAGAGTGTAATCCGCCGTGCCAATGAGATTCTTGAAAGCCTTCACTCAGGCTCGAACGGGACTGGCGTGAATGTCGAGAATATCCAGACTGCGCAGACCGCTTCCGAAAAGACCCTTGAAAAATCAACTTCAATGCCGGGACTTTTTTCGGACGAGGAGCTTGTCCTTGACGAAATCCTGAGCTGTGACCCTGATGATATGACTCCCCGCCAGGCACTTGATTTAATCGACAGGTGGAAGAAAAGTCTTAGCGGTCGATAAAAACCTCAATCTTTTTTCTGGTTTCTTCGTTTGGAATGAGGCTTGCCGTGCTCAGAATCTTTGCTTTTTTCATCATTTTTTTTGCTTCTTCTTCGCTTATTCCGCGGCTCTGCATGTAAAAAAGCTCGTCAGCGCCAAGCCGGCCAAGGGTTGCTCCGTGAGTTCCTGCGACATTTTCTTCATCGCAAAGAATCATCGGTATAGATTTGTTTACGGCTGTTCTGCTCATTAAAAGCGTTTCTTCCTGCTCGTCTCCGGTTGCTTCTGCGCATCCCCGTTTAAAATCTATGGTACCGCGGTAAACTTTGAGCGCATTTTCACCGACGACGCCTTTTACGAGCATTTTTGTGTCTGTTTTTTGAGCAAAATGATTTGCGACATAATTCATATCCAGAAGCTGGCCGTTTTCGGTGATGTAAGCCGTGTCACTTTTGAATTTTGAGGAATAGCCGTTCAGGTTTGTACGGACCTGTGCGTAAACTTTAGAGCCTCCGAGTTCTATCTGCGTGACTTCAATTGCTGCGTTTTCGTCACATTCTCCTTCTGTATCGTCAATCTGAACGAAATTTTTGCCCAGAAGCTGCACTTTTACGAGATGAATCTTTGAATACGGGCGGGCTTTAAGCTTTGTTCTGATTTGAGAAAGCCCTTTTGCGTCTGGGAGGGAAGTGTAGTCAAGAACGACAGTGATTTCTGAGTTTTCTTTTGCCTCGATAACCTGCTCGTGCTGATAGTTTTTACCGTTTTCAAAATTGAGCGGAATATAAACGACTTCTCCTTTTTTTTCTGCTGTAATTTCTTTTTTTTCGGAGATGATGTCAGAATCCGCCTCTGTTTCGAGTGAAGCAGAGTTCATTTTGAGCCAGTTCCAGGTAAGATATGGGGTTTTATTTATTTCTTTAAAAGCAATTTTTTCAGTCATGCCGTAGAGTATAGCGGAAATACAGATTTTAGAATAGGGAAATTGTAAAAAGTACAGTTCTTAGAGATGATAAATATAAGAAAGTTCTTAAAAAACGATTGAAAATCATCTGAATTGCGTTAAAATATCTGGTATGGGAAAAAAATCACGAGTCAATGTTTACAATGAAGATTATGTCGAGCTTAACCATGCTTACGTCACGATTTACAAGTTCTACAACAGTCTGCTGGAGACTTACAACGCAGACGAAGATGTGCTTGCCGTTCTGCGCGAGATAATGCTGGTTTTCAATCCGACTCTCGACAGAATCAAGTCTGAGATGACTGTAAAAACCCGCTTTAAGGAAGAGCCCGTCTCGTCTGAGTCTCAGAATTCTAAAAAAGCGGCGGGTGGAGACGGTTCTCCTGTAATATTGTACGGAAAATTTACCGGAGACTGAAATAAACGCCCTGAAAAGTTATTTTTTTGGGCAATTTTCTGCCGATAATCTTAGTATGACAGAAAAAAAATCAATTCTTTCTAATATCTGGGTCGTCTCTCTCGGGGCGGCTCTTTGTTGTTTTTTGTGGGGAAGCGCAACCCCTGCCATAAAGACCGGTTACGCGCTTTTTTCAATTGCAGCGGATGACACTCCGACCGTTGTGCTTTTTGCCGGCGTACGGTTCTTCTTTGCGGGTATTTTTACAACTCTTTTCGGCTCTCTTCTTCAAAAACAGGTCCTTGCTCCCCGCTCTGTGATTGCGTTCAAAAAAGTCGCTGCCCTTGCGATGGTTCAGACAATCCTTCAGTATTTCTTTTTTTATGGCGGTCTCACCCGCTGTCCTGGAGTAAAGTCTTCGGTAATCCTTGCGACCAACGTTTTCGCTTCCCTTTTGATTGCAGCGCTCATTTTTAAGCAGGAAAAGCTCACTTTCATCAAAATCCTGGGCTGTATCGTTGGCTTTATTGGAGTCGTTCTTGTCACTGTCGCCGGAAAATCTGTTGACTACCACATTTCATTCGGGGGCGAGGGCTTCATTTTTATGAGCAGTCTTTGTTATGGTCTTTCCGGCTGCCTTATGAAGAGTTTCAGTCGTGATGAATCTCCGGTCATGCTTTCAGGATGGCAGTTTGCTTTTGGCGGCGCGGTTATGATGTTTACAGGCTTCTGTCTTGGCGGGCGTTTTTCGGGCTTTACGCCGCTTTCTGTCCTGCTTCTGGTTTATCTTGTTTTTATAAGTGCTGTCGCATACACTCTCTGGGGACTTCTGCTTTCTCATAACGATGTGAGCCGCGTAGTGATTTTCGGTTTTCTGAACCCGGTTTTCGGAGTCATTTTAAGTTCGATTTTCCTGAACGAGAAAAGCCAGACTGGGCTTGTGACGATAATTTCGCTTGCCCTTGTGTGTACCGGAATTTTTCTTGTGAATAAAAAAGTTTTTGTCAGGAGAAAAGAAGATGCGTAAATCACATATCGTAATGATTTGTGCGGTTTTTGCGGCCGCAGCTGTCATATCCTTTGTTTTTATCAGTAAAAAAACAGAAGGTTCAGAAGGTCCGGGCGGTAAAAAAGGGCGTGGCCGTGGCGGAAATACTGTCTTTACGGTAAAAACTCAGGTCGTTCAGAAAGAGACTCTGCACGGCTATGTCATTGCGAACGGCGAGATTGAAAGTCAGAATTCAGTAAATGTTTATCCTGATATTTCGGGCAAGGTAATGGAAACCAATGTAATGCTCGGCTCAACCGTCCGGCGCGGCGATATAATTGCCTACATCGATCCAAATGCACCGGGACAGTATTACAAAAAAAGCCCTGTATATGCGCCGATTAACGGAAGCATCATTTCAACTCCGCTCAAGAACGGAACGACAGTTTCAACGGGTACGGTTTTTGCCATAGTCGGTGACATCTCAAATCTGCAGGTGAGTGCCGATATCCCCGAAAGATACGTCTCAGTCCTTAAAAACGGGCTTAATGCCGAAGTTTCTGTCGAAGCCTATCCGGATGTTGTTTTTAATGCCAGAGTTACAAGGGTAAGCCCTGTGGTTGATTCTACAAGCCGTACCAAAGAGGTAATCCTTCATTTTGTTGAGCGTGATTCCCGTGTGAACGCAGGTATGTTCGGAAAAATCAAACTTTATACAGAAGATTATGACGGGTTTGTGGTAATGCCTTCTGATGCCCTTGTTTCATTAAATGATATTTTCTATGCCTATGTCGTAAAAGAAGACGGTTCTTCCGTCGAAAGACGTAAGGTAAAGCTTGGCGAGAGTGTTGACGGAAAAGTTCAGGTTCTTGAAGGCGTAAGTGAAGGTGAAAAAGTAGTCGTGCAGGGACAGACAAGTCTCAATGACGGCTCAAAAATCCGTGACATAAGCGCTGAGTAATCGCATCACCTGTCTGTCGTCTGGAAGAAGTGTCACTCAGTGTGCTGTGAATAAAAAAAAACTGGGCCGGCGCAGGCAGGTCCAGTTCCGTATTCCCAGGTTTAAGATTTATTTTTCTACGATTGCGATGATGTCGCTGTTCTTAACGATGAGGTATTCCTCGCCGTCCATTTTGACCTGAACTCCTGAATATTTGTCGTACATTACGCGGTCACCGATTTTAACTGTGATCGGGTCTTTTTCAGTTCCCGGGCCGACAGCTTCAACTGTTGCAGTCTGTGTTTTTTCCTGTGCAGTCTCCGGAATGATGATTCCTGATGCTGTTTTTGTCTCGGCTTTTTCCTGTTTGAGAAGAACGCGGTCAGCCAGTGGTTTGAGTTTCATATATTTTCCTCCAAAAAGATGTAGATTTTAACTGCTGAATACCAGCTTACTTTATAAAAATAATGAAAAAACGCTTAACCGGCAAGAAAAAAATATTAAAATCTTCTCTTTTTTCCTATGAAAATTTAAAGTTATGGTTTATAATAAATTGTTGTACTAGGAGAGACCCGACAAGAGGATTTTATGAAACGAAGCATATTATTTGTAAGCGAAGCACAGAGTTTTTTGGTAACAGCGATGATAAAGGCTTTAAAAGAAGCTCGTTTTGAGGTCTCTACGGCCGAACCTGACATGGTTGAAATCTCGCTTATCCAGAATATCCCTGACATCTACATTGTCTATCTTGAAGGTGACTTAAACAAATTCAACGGAACTCTCAAATATCTTAAAAAACTCGTTACCGAAGAGGGGCGCGACAGGGTTCTTTATCTTATCGGAAACCCGATGGAAATCGAGGCTGCCTACGAAGTCTATCCGAAAGCGCTTGTCTCCGCTTCATTCAGCCGGCCGGTCAATATTCAGGAAGTAATCCAGAAACTCAACATGCTTATAACGAGCGAAGCTGGCGGCACTCCGGGACGCAAAAAAATTCTTGTAGTTGACGATGACAGCGTTATGCTGCGTACAATGAAAATCTGGCTCTCTAAAAAATACGACGCATACATGGCGAATTCCGGTCTTAATGCGCTGCAGTTCCTGTCAACAAATCATGTTGATTTAATTCTGCTCGACTACGAAATGCCTGTCGCTTCCGGCCTTCAGATTTTTGAAATGCTCAAACATGACGTGAATCTCTGTAATATACCGGTCATTTTCCTTACTTCAAAAGATGACAAAGAAACTGTCATGAAGGTGCTTGCGGCTGGTCCGGAAAAATACATGTTAAAGTCTACCGAGCCGGATCTGCTCTTGAGGACTGTCGATGATTTCTTCAAGGGAAAATAATAATGCCAGAAACTGACTTAGGCGCTTTTTTCTTTCTTTCAAACAAGAAATTCCGGATTACGCTTCCGCTCACTACCCTTGTATGCTATCTTATTCTTCTTCTGATTGAACATGCCGGGAACGGGGATATGCCGGACTTTTCTTTTCACGGCTGGATAGTCCATAAAATCCGCGTTTATTTTCAGATTGTGCCGGTAATGCTTCTCACATCCCTTTCCGGATATGCGGTCGGTTCCCTTGTCGTACTGCTTTTTTTTATCACAGAAACTTTTATTAACCACATGTTTCCATACCATACCTTTGTACTTCTGGTGGCTTCCCTTATTGCAAATATTCCGGTTGTGCGGCACTGGTACAAAAATCGCTGGAAAACACTTGCGGCCTTCCTTATGTTTACGGTTGTTCTTGGAAACGGCTGGAATATTCTTCTTGCAGTTCTTGAAGACTTTCCGATTTATTTAGACGCTGAACCGTTTCATTTTGTGGTTGCCGTCCCGACAGCTTTTTTCGTTGTTCTCTGCTGCTATGTTTATTCAAATTATTTCCCGCAAAAAGTCAAAAAATTCTTTTTTACGAGCTGCTATGACTCTGACGAATACACGAAAATCCGTGCTGAAATCTTAAAACAGAAAAAAGGCAGAATCCGCTACAAACTTGCGAATCTCATTACCCTGGTTGCTTTAATTCTGATGATTTCAGGATTTTGTTTTGCGGACAGCCTTCTGACTCAGTTCAGATATATTACCCAGTGGCAGCAGATTGTTTTTGCGACACGGCTTGTCATTTTGATGCTGATTATCGCAACTCCGGTAATCATACTTTCTTTTGCTTACACGAACCTTTCTATTTCACATCCGCTCCAGCTTCTGGCAAAAGCCGTTGAAGATTCAAATATCGGCAATATAACTGAGCATACCCGTGACGTACCAAGGCTTGACATAAAGTCTCTTGGACTTAAGACTACAGGCGAAATCGGAGTTCTTTATAAAAGGCTTGTGGAGATGGTCTCAACCACTGAAAGCTACATCAAGAATCTTGAAAGAAGCCAGCTTCTTGAGACTCAGCTGGCAACGGCAAAGGCGGCGAGCAAGGCGAAGAGCGAATTCCTTTCAAATATGTCGCATGAAATCCGTACGCCGATTAATGCAGTTCTCGGTCTCAACGAAATGATTATCCGAGAAAGCCACGACAAGGTTATCTCCAATTATGCGAAAGATATTGAGAGTGCGGGTAAAAACCTTCTCAGTATCGTGAACGATATTCTTGACTTCTCAAAAATCGAGGCCGGAAAACTTGAAATCATTCAGACTAATTACGATTTGAGCTCTTCAATCAATAGTCTTGTGAACATGCTTTCAAAAAGGGCGGCGGACAAAAATCTTAAATTTAACGTTGAGATTGATCCCGCGTGTCCTCACCTTCTTTACGGTGATGACGTGCGAATCTGCCAGTGCTGTCTTAATATTCTTACGAATGCGGTAAAATACACAAACAGGGGAAGCGTTACCCTTTCTATTTCCGGAAAAAAAGCAGACTATTCTCACGTTCTCCTTACGGTTCATGTCAAAGATACTGGAATCGGAATCAAGGACAAAGATATTCCGAAACTGTTTACGGCGTTCCAGCGCATTGAAGAAGAGCGAAACCGTACAATCGAAGGAACAGGTCTCGGGCTTAACATCGTACAGAGCCTTCTTACCTTAATGAATTCGCGCCTTGAGGTTGAGAGCGTTTACGGAATGGGGTCTGACTTTTATTTCTCTGTGCTGCAGGGAGTTATCGACTGGGAGCCAATCGGGGACTTTGAGGAGACATACAGAAAGTCCCTTGAGAATTCAGCTGAATACCATGAACTTTTCACGGCTCCGAAAGCCAGAATTCTTGTCGTTGATGATACTGAACTCAATCTTTCGGTTGTGCGCGGACTACTCAAGCAGACAAAAATTCAGATTGATACTGCAATCAGCGGGTACAATGCGCTTGAAATGCTCAAACAGACGCATTACGACATCGTTTTCCTCGATCACCGTATGCCGGGCATGGACGGTATCGAAACTTTTGAGAATATGCTCAGGCTTGAGGATAACAAAAGTAAGGGTGTCCCTGTCGTAGCGCTCACAGCAAACGCAGTTTCCGGGGCAAAGGAGATGTTCCTTGCAAAAGGCTTTACTGACTATATGACAAAACCGATCGAAGGCAAAAAACTTGAGGCCCTTATTCTGCAGTATCTGCCTCCTGAACTGGTTGAAAAGGTTGAAGTAAGGGAAGACGGATTTGACGATGACATTGGAGAACTTGAAGTTGCAGATGTCGAGAGCGAGTCTGACAACAAATTCGCTAAAATTACAGGAATTAACCTTTCATCTGCCTTGAAGTATACCGGCGGAATTGAAGTTCTTGAGCCGACTTTAAAAGAATTCTACTCAGTCATTGACGAAAAATCAAAGGCAATCGAAGAATATGCTGCTAAAAAAGACTGGAAAAATTATACGATTCTGGTTCATGCATTAAAAAGTTCTGCCCGCCTGATTGGAGCCGACAAACTTTCTGATGATGCAAAATACCTTGAAAAGTGCGGTGATGATGAGAATGAGGCAGAAATTGTAGAAAAAACGCCAGCTCTTCTTGAGCTCTACCGTACCTACAAAACTCATCTGGCTCCGGTTTGCGAAACAAAAGAGAATGATTCTCAGAAAGAAGAAATGCCTGCCGCCCAGTACGAGGAAGCAGTCAAAAATATCGGTGAATGCGTTCAGGCATTTGACTACGACACAGCAGATCAGATAATTTCGATGATGAGCGACTTTAAGATTCCGGCCGAAAAGAAGGAGCATTTTGAGGAACTCAAAAAGGCCGTGAATTCCGTAGACTACGAAAAAATCCTGATGATTGTGAATGAGCATTAAAGTTCGCTTAAAATATTGACTAAAATGCCTAAAAAAGCGATACTAAGCCTATGTTAAGACGATCACTACTACTTTTGATTAATTTTCTCACAAAATAGCTCGAAAGCGTGGTGGTATTGTTATAATTTTTCAAATTACAAGCCCTGTTGCTTTTGGCAGCGGGGCTTTTTTATTTTAAGGAGAACAAAATAATGAACGCAAAAAAGTACAAACCGTTTCCTGCGATTCCAATCGAGAACCGCACGTGGCCTGGCAAACGAATCACGAAAGCGCCTGTCTGGTGTTCTGTTGACCTTCGTGACGGAAATCAGGCTTTGATTGACCCGATGGGCATCGAGACTAAACTTGCTTTTTTTGAACTCCTTGTAAAACTTGGCTTCAAGGAAATCGAAATCGGTTTCCCTTCTGCCAGCGACACCGAATATGACTTTATCCGCCGCCTTATCGACGAAAACCGAATCCCTTCAGATGTTACGATTCAGGTTTTGTGCCAGGCACGCGAAAAACTCGTTCGCCGCACAATGGAATGTATCAAGGGTGCACCGAGCGTAATTTTCCATATTTATAACTCAACTTCCCCAGCTCAGAGAAAATACACTTTCAACAAGAGCAAGGAAGAAATCATTAAAATCGCTGTTGACGGCGTAAAGGTTATCAAGGACTGCATGAAGGACTTGAGCGAAGATGAGCGCAAACGCATCCGCCTCGAATACAGCCCGGAAAGCTATTCAATGACCGAGATTGACTACGCAATCGAGATTTGTGAGGCAGTCGGAAATGAGTGGGGCTGGTCAAAGGAGAGCAAAATCATCTTCAACCTGCCGACGACCGTCGAGTGCTACACACCGAATATCTACGCTGATTCAATCGAATATTTTGCACAGAATATTTCTCACCGTGATTCATGCCTTATCTCAACTCACTGCCACAATGACCGTGGAACAGGCGTTGCTTCTTGTGAGCTCGGGCTTCTCGCAGGTGCCGACCGTGTTGAGGGCTGTCTTTTCGGAAACGGCGAGAGAACCGGAAACCTGGATATCGTTACGGTGGCTCTCAACATGTTCTCAGAAGGCGTTGACCCCGAGCTTGATTTTTCGAACCTGCCGGACATCGCCGACGCCTATCAGGAATACACAAAAATGGAAATCAACCCGCGCTCGCCTTATGCGGGCGGTTTGGCTTACACGGCTCTTTCCGGCGGTCATCAGGACGCAATCGCAAAAGGTTTCGCAGCCCGTGCCAAAATGCCGGAAGACGCAATCTGGGATGTCCCGTACCTTCTCATCGACCCGCACGACATCGGCCGGAAATACGAGGGAATTATCCGAATCAACTCTCAGAGCGGAAAGGGTGGCTCAAGCTTTATTCTGGAGCACAACTACGGATATGCGATTCCAAAAGCAATGCAGCCTGCTATCGGCGACCTTATCAAGGCAAAGAGCGATGCCGCACAGCGGGAGCTTCAGCCTGATGAAATCCTCAAATATTTCGAGGAGCAGTGGATCTCCAAAAAAGAACCTCTTTCAGTTCTTGATCTTGCATCAACTCAGGTGGAGAGCACAAACGAGAGCGAGCATGTTTCTTGCCGCGGCGTAATAAAATACAACGGCGAGAAAATCTCAATCGGCGGAAAAGGAAACGGTCCTCTCGACTCATTTGTTTCGGCTCTTGCACAGACTCCTCTTCCGAAGTTCAACATCACCGCTTTCCACGAGCACTCTGTTGGAACGGGCAGCGACACTTACGCCGTTGCTTATGTTCAGATTACAAAAGAAGACGGCTCCGTAAAATGGGGCGTCGGAAAATCATCGAATGTCGGCAAAGCTGGTATCGGAGCAGTTGTCTCTGCTTTGAATCAGTAGCTTACCTGCGGGCGGGAGACGCCCGTATATTCACTTAACTTTTTTTTACAGGATTCCGATAATTAAAATAAGAATTTCTTTTGAGGTGGGAAAATGGCACGTGGAAACGGCGGAATCGGAAAGTCTATTTTTCTTTTGATTTTGATTATTATTCTCGTTCTTGGCGGAATGCTCTGGTTTGATTACCTTGGCGTGATTAAGGCAAAAAAAGTGTTTGCTCCGGTTTACAAACTTTTCGGCCTCACTCCACAGACTTCTCTTTCTGCTTCAAATTCAAAACCCCTTGAGGCGGATCTGGATGATGACAGACTCGCAAAAGCCTGGGAAGGCGTTGAAATCAGAAACCAGGAACTCGACAAAAGGGAAGGTGACATCGTAAAAGTCGAGGAACAGAACGAAGCAATCGCAAAAGAACTCGAGGACCGCAAGAATTCGCAGGATGAGCGTGAAAAGACATTCAATAACCAGCTTAAAAAATATGATGACCGTAATCTGAATCTTGAGATTATCGTCAATTATCTCAACAATATGCCGCCTCAGACCGCAGTTGAGCAGCTTATTTCTTACGATGACCAGGATATAATCGACATTCTTCGAAAAGCAGATGAGGTTGCGAAAGCAAACAAGACAGTCTCAATGTCGTCAACCTGGCTTATGTACATGAGCCGTGCCGGTCAGTCAGAGCGCGCGTCACTTATCGGAACGAAGTATCTCAATAAGCCGGAGACTCTTGATTAATAAGATTTTCCTTACTTTTTCCGCAGAAGCCGAAATTACTTAACTTTTTATTTCAAATGCCGAAGATAGAAAAGAAGAACTGAAAAATTGCGTTCGGGTGGGAAGAAAAGCGTGATTTTTCAGCTGGAGGACTCGTATGAATATTCTTTCAATTTCTCAGGTGCAGAATCAAAATTCTTCTGATTTTACCCGGATTCTCCCGGTTCAGGGTGAAACTCCGTCTGTTTCGGACAAAACTTCATTTTCTGATTATTTGAGAGATGCGCAGAAAGATTTGCAGAAAACTGATGACAGAATTCCGTCTGAGAATTCTGAAAAAGTCGCAAAATATGAAGAAAAATCAGATTCCAGAGTAGAGGAGAAGGACGAAAAAGAAGTCCAGACTGAAAAAAAATCTGAGAAAAATGAAAAGTCTGAAAAAACAGCACGGAAAGATTCTTCCGATGAGGAAAAAAACGAGAAAATGCTTTCGGAAAACAATGAAGACGGCCTTAAAATCGCCGTCCAGAACATAAACATTCTTGAAAACGCAAAAAAACTGACTCCTGAAGAAAATGCTGAGACTGTCGTTATGATTGACGAAACTTCAGTTTCTGGAGCAGAAAATTCAGAAATCAGCGAAAAAATGCTCTCCTGGATTATGTCTTCAGGAAAAAGCGAAGAACCTGGCGACGACATTTCAAATGAAGATTTTGCAAAAATGATTGATGCCGCAGTTGAGTTTATCCCTGGTTTTGAAAGCGAGGAAGAAAAACTTGAGAGCGCACAGAATCTCAGTGCAAATGACCCGGAACTTTTCCTTAAAAATATAGAGCAGACTCTTTCCCAGGCCGGAAATACACCTGAAAACCGAACGAAACTGCCTCTTGATGACAAAAAAATCACAGCAGCCAGAGAAAAGAAAACTGACTCTAAAATCGCCGTCCATGATTTGAGAACGCACAGCCTTTTTGAAGAAGACAGCGCAAAAATACAGGCTGACAAAATCGTCCAGAAAACTGCAGAAAAGAAAGAGATTAACCTTTCAATGCAGAGACAGTCTGACGGAAACATGCAGATGACGATGGAACTGGCTGCAAGAGCTGAGCAGAACATCACTTCTTCATCGAATCAGGCGGCCGGTGCAAACGGATCGACTTTCCAGGCAATGCTCTCAAATGCAGTACAGGAAAATGCCCCTGATTTCGTAAAAGCAGGAAATATCGTTCTAAAGGACAACAATCAGGGAACAATCAACCTGATTCTTCGGCCGGAAGGACTTGGAAACGTAAAAATTTCGCTGAGTCTTGATGATAAAAATCTTTCTGCTCAGATTCTCGTTCATACAAAAGAGGCGATGGACGCTTTCAAAGAGAGTATTCCGTCGTTGAAGCAGGCGTTCACCGAGAGCGGATTTGAGACCGGCAGCTTTGACCTGAACTTCTCGAATAACCAGCAGGGCTTCGCGCAGGGAGAAGGTCAGAATCAGAACCACGAGAATGCGGCTCTGTTCGCCCAGAAAAATTACGGTGACTTTGTAACGCCGAGCATGCTTACCGGTGAAGCGGCTTCGGAAAATTATGTTTCAAGGGATTATTCGGTAAATATTGTTGCTTAAAAATACAGAAGTTAACGGGAAAGCGTGTCTCAAAGTGAGGCACGCTTTTTTTTTGTATTCCCTCCCCCGAAGAAATCCTTGCGCTATAGTTAAAAAATATACATTCTCTTTTCAGAGTCTTACTAAAGTTCTAACGCTTTTCTGCCGATATAGTTAATTGGAAAAGTCTATTTTTTTTAATATTATCGGATTCTTTCCGTTATCTTATTTGAAATTAGATTTTTCTCAACAATAACGTTCTTTTAGATTGAAATTTTCTGAAAATACGTTATATTTATTCTGTATTTTATGCTTTTTTTGACTGGGTGGGAACGGGAGTCGAAATTGCAAAAAGTCCTCAGATTTTTTATGTCGGTGGTTATTTTTTTGCTTTTTCAACTGTAATTATTGAACAATTTGCCACCGGCGGGTCACTTCTTTCTTGAAAATCTTCCACAGGCAAATTAAATAAATCGCCGGTAAGGCTCTCTTACCAGCTCTGGAGTTATGAACCATTCGAGCGTCGTCGCCATTATTGCAAGTTTTCTCTTTCTGTGCGCTGTTTCGGGCTGCAATAACTCGGTGGACGATATGCTCGACAATTACAACGGAGGATTTAACAAAGGCTATGTAACTGTAAGCGACAAAGATGAAAGTGAGTACGATCTTGAGCCTGATGATTCTGGTTATGATTCTACGCGCCTTCTTTTTGACGAATACTATGTCTATGATATCGGAACGCTTAACCTTTTCGGGCCTGCAAGCTGTAAAAACTTTAAGTGGGTTCTGACAGATCCGGCTGGAGAAGATCCTTCCGTTCCGCTTACCGTTACTTATTACGACGGCTCAACGGCTGATGTAAAAAGAACCAGGGAATACACGGTGTACATGCCGACTTCGGGTATTGAATCTGAACATACATATAAGCTGACACTGAACGTGACGGGAAAAAAAGGCGGGGTATACAGCGACTCCTGCCTGATTTATGTCGTCAAGTTCTATGTCAACTATTAGGAAGGGGGAGAGCATGGATTTTAAATTAGAAACAAAAAAATATCTCATAAAGTGGAAAAGGAGGGAGTGAGAAAAAGAAAAATACAAAGACATTGCGGGTGCATCGCACTCAGCAATTTCATTTGAGTTGAGTTTTTTACAAGTAATTTATTTTGAATTCTTAACCATAGGAGGAAAATATGAAAAAGATTTCAAAACTTTTGGCTCTTGCAGCCGGGGTCGCGGTATTGTTTTTCGCAGGTTGTTCTGATTTAGGCGACACAAGCGGAACAGTGGCTCAGGGCGCAGAAAAAAGCGCTTCTTCTGACAAAGAATATGGCATCCAGCTCTATGCAGAAGATGGTGCAGCCCTTGACCTCACAAAATGGGGCGTTCAGGCTAACAGGGTTTCTGCTGACGGACGAACAATCGTAGCTGATGGTCTTGGAGATGATCTTGAAAATGACACAAAAGTAACATTCTGGCTTTACGGAACTAACCAGCTCAACGCTAGCGACACTTCAATCGCAAATCCGAAAAATGTAGCTTTTGCACTCGATGCTTCTTCCAACACGACTGGAAAAGTTACTCTTGGTCTTTCGGCTTCAAGATGGAATTTAACTCTCGTTGCCTGTGACGCTTCAAAAGTTGCAAAAACTGCAACTCCGACAGCAACTGAGGTAAAAGCTGCCGCATATTACATCGGCTATGCCAATGTGGATTTGCGCTCTGCAACGACACTTAAATTCTACCTTTCTGCTGACGGCCTTACAGGAACTGGAGGGGCAAAACTTACCTTCCGTTTTGACGGTATGGATGACGCAACAGAGCCAGGTACATGGAGTCTCGCTCATGCCAAGACTATCCTTGCAAACAACTATACAATCACTGCAGACATTACTTCACGCTTGCAGAACATCACTTCAAGTCCTCAGGATATCGACCCGACAAAATTCCTTCCTGCAACTCCTGCTGCCGCACAGGCTTCTACCGCTGCTGCAGGTTCTGTATGTACATGGTCAAGTGTTGCTCCTGGAACTTACAACCTTGAGGTTAAATTTACCTGCCCTGCAAGCGATGACGACCTTGTAAAAAGCTATGTCTGGAGTGATATCATTATCATCCTTCCGAACCAGACAATCGTAAAAGATATCGATGTTCCTGATGTAGTACTCTATAAACCTGATTCTCCTGCTACATTCCAGGTAGGATATGTAACACCAACTTCTACAGCAACAAATACCTACAACGCAGTCCTTGCATGGACTGACTCTTCAAATAACGAAACTTACTTTGAAGTTCAGTATACAAACCTTGCAGGTACAACA